>JBBKXR010000340.1:0-5787 GCA_037969585.1 Verrucomicrobiales bacterium | reverse complement strand
GTCATGCAGCGTCTGATCAACACCTCCGCGTCCCGGGTCAAAGGCGCGCACGATGCCGAGTTCGTTTGCGTTGGCGACCGCGCTTACGTTGTCGCCGAAGCGAACGACGAAAAGGCAGGCGAAAGCGCGGGCTGGCCCTTCATCTACGCAACGATGTCGGTGGTGAATCTGCACACTCTAAAGGTGGAAAAAGTCATCGATTTCGCCAAAGGCGAGCAGGAATTTGAAAACAGCACGCTGCCGGTCGGCGCCTGCTTTGTGCCGCGTATTATTCAAAAGGACGACGGCACTTTGCGTTGTTATTTTACCAGTGAAGATCCGGGCAAACGCCAGTCGCAGATGTGGTATCGGGATTTCGATATCGCGTCCGGTGAGTTCGCGTCGACGATCCACAAGGCGAAACTCAAGACCGCTGCGGGGACTGTCGACTTCCAGCCGAAACATTTTCATGCCGATGCCGTCGCACAGGGTTTCGCGAAACCGGCGGTGGATTCTTCGTTCTTCCTGTTCGATTCCTTCAAGCAGTTCGATGGCCTTACCTACGTCGCGATCAATAACTTCAGCGGCAAACAGAACGCGCTCGCTCTGGTGCACGATGACTTGGCCACCTTCGAAATCCTCGGTCACTTCAATGAACCGCAGTCGCAGAAGCTGAGTGAATCGGCGGTCAACCAACTTCCCGACGGAACGTGGATGGCGATTTGCCGGAACGATGGCGGCAACTATCATTTTACCACCAGTGCCGACGGCCGCAGCTGGAGCGAGGGCAGGGAAATGCCGTTCGTTGCCAACGGCGCCAACTCGAAGCCGACCTTCGACAAATTTGGCGATGTCTATTACCTCGGTTGGCAGGAGGCGACGAAGATCCAGGGGGTCAATCGCAGCGTGTTTAATATCGACATCTCCCGGGACGGAAAGTCTTGGCAACGGAAGTATCGTTTCGAGACACCGAAGTCGTTTCAGTATCCGACCTTTCACGAACACCGGGGAACGATCTGGCTGAACGCGACGCAGGGCGATTCGTCGGGCAGCCGCAAAGAGCGCATCATGTTCGGCAAACTGGAGGACCTTGGAAAATTTGAATCTCAGGCAGGCAAGAAGCGTATCGACTGGCCTGCGCCACGCGTGGAGCCAGCAGAACCGGCAGTGATGAAGCGCGGCGTGAAGCTGTTCACCAATCGCGACTACAGCCTCGATGAGATGCCCGATATTGTCCGCGGCCTGCCGTTTCGCCGCACCAGCATCGACAAGACCGATGTCATTGTGACCAAAGCTGGCACGCTGTTTGCCCTGACGCCCACGATCCGGCCCAAGGCTGCGAGTCGGGAGGCAGACCTGAAGGCGGCGGGATTTGCCAAGGTGGAGGTGCCGGAAGTTCAGTTTTTTCCAGGCGAGATCAATCGCGTCAGCCTTTACCGGAAAGATGTCGCCAAGGGTGAGCATTACCAATTCGGCAAGTTGGTATTCCTGGTGATGGGAGAAGGGACGGAAATCGTTGAACCTGCGTTGCTGGCTGCACAAAGTTGGGAGAAGAATACGGGCGAGGCGCTCTACAATGGCATCGTTCTGCCAAGGATCTGGCCGCCGGTGCATCTCGATCCGAATTCCGCCGAGCCCATGTCGGTGCCGTATCTGAAAAAGCCACCGCGCTCCATCCCGATCGACGTCGGTCGGCAACTGCTGGTCGACGATTTCCTGATCGAAAAAACCACTCTCACCCGGACCTTTCATCAGGCGGAGAAATTCGAAGGCAATCCCGTATTCAAAGCCGAAACAAAACGCGAACTCGCCGGCTCCGACGAGGGCGAGCGCGGTGAAGAAGCGACCGTGTTCACCGGACAAGGTGGCGTGTTCTGGGATCCGGAGGACGCGCTGTTCAAGATGTTTTACGTCGCCGGTTGGCGCGGCCCTTTGTCGATGGCGACAAGCACCGACATGGTGCATTGGGAAAGGCCGGACCTCGGTCTTTCAGGCGGAAACGTGCTCTTGCCTCAGGGGCTAAAATGGACAGGTAAAGACGTGAAAAGCGGCGGCTCCGACAACTGTGTCTGGCTGGATCTCAATGCGACGAATCCAGCGCAGCGGCTCAAATATCTCGCCTGCTGGCTGCATGTGCCGAAAGCCGATCGACCGAAAGGCTTCGATCATTCGCTCCAGATTTCCGACGGAAAAACATGGTCCGACGCCCTGCCTACCAGCAAGGCGTCAGGTGACTATTCCTCGTTCTTCTACAACCCGTTCCGCGAAAAATGGTGCTTCAGTATTAAGGAAGGCACGTCGCGAGGTCGCAGTCGCTACTACCTGGAGAGCGATGAATTTCTCGAAGGAGCCGATTGGGACAAGGCGGTGTTCTGGACTTCTTCTGACAAGCTCGATCAACCGGAACCGGAGGGTCAGTATCCCGGCGCGAGTCAACCCGCCCAGCTCTACAGCCTCAACGCGGTGGCCTACGAAAGTCTCATGATCGGCATGCACTACATTCACCGCGGACCCAACAACCGGGTCTGCAACGAAGGTAAGTTCCCGAAGCTGGTCGATCTCGAGCTCGGATTCAGTCGTGACGGCTTTCACTGGGATCGACCAGACCGGAGCGGATTCATCAAAGGATCGCGCACCGAAGGTTCATGGGATCGCGGCTATCTGCACAGCACCGCAGGCGTTTTCGTCGTGCTCGATGACAAACTTGTTTTCCCTTACATGGGCACCTCCGGCATCGCACCGGGCGGCCATCGCGGCATGTACACGGGCGGAAGTATCGGCATCGCGACACTGCGACGTGACGGCTTTGCTTCGATGGACGGGACCGGCGAATTGACGACCCGTTTCCTGCGTTTTTCCGGCAAGCATCTTTTTGTCAACGCCGTCGGCGAGCTTCGGGTTGAGGTGCTCGATATCAAGGATGGCAAAGTGCTGGCTACCTCCAAAACCACTTCCGGCGATCATACCAAGCGACGCATTGAGTGGCAGGATTCCGCCGACTTGAGCAAGTTCTCCGGAGATCGGGTTCGTTTCCGCTTTCATCTGAAAGACGGAGAATTCTATTCTTTCTGGGTCACTCCTGATAAAGACGGAGCCAGCAATGGTTACGTCGGTGCCGGCGGGCCGGCGTTCGGTGGTGTGCGTGACGTAATTCCCACTCCCTGATTTCTGATGCATCGCTTTTTAAACTGGTTCACCAACCTCTATCCAGTATGGCTCGTCGGCCTTGCTGTGATCGCGTTCTATTCTCCGCAGTCGATGCTGTGGTTCGACAGTAACTGGATCTTCTGGTCGCTCGCGGCCTCGATGCTGGCCATGGGGTTGACCATCGATCTTGATGACTTCAAGCGGATTGGAAAAATGCCCGGCAGCGTCGCGCTCGGCTTCACCTGCCAATACACGGTCATGCCACTCATCGGTTGGGGCGTCGCCGCGCTGTTGCGCCTCGACACCGGAATGACCGTCGGCCTCATCCTTGTCGCCAGTTGCCCGGGCGGCATGGCATCCAATGTGATCGCTTATCTCGCCCGCGCCAACGTTGCCCTGTCGGTCGCTCTCACGCTGGCATCGACGATGGTAGCGTTCTTCTTCACACCGATGTGGACCAGCGCCCTGGCTGGCCAAAAGGTCCCCGTCGATGCCATCGGCATGTGCATTTCCGCGCTGAAACTCACTGTCGCCCCCGTCCTCCTCGGCGTGCTGATTCGTTGGAAAATGCCGAAAACCGCCGACCGGATTGGGGCCTTCGGACCCACTGTCGCGGTGCTTGCCTTCACCCTTGTATCGGGTGGCATTGTCGCCGCCAGCGCCGACCAGATCAGCTCGAATTTCGGACGTCTGGCGCTGGCCGCCATCCTGCTGCACATCGCCGGATTTTCCGTCGGCTACGCCATTACCAAGATCCTGCGCTACCCCGATTCGATCGCCCGCACGGTCAGCATCGAGGTCGGCATGCAAAATGGCGGACTCGCAGCCGCACTGGCTCGGCAACACTTTGCCACCATGCCACTCGCGGCGGCGGCGGCCGTGTTCAGTGGCATCATCCAAAACATCATCGGGGCCATTATCGCCGCCTGGTGGAAACGGAAACCGCCCGCCGAATGACCCGCAAGGACATCCACTATTGGAAATGCGATCGACCTGCTGCTTTCCACGGGACCGATACCCGTCGTGACAACGGCGATGCCATCGAAGCGCAACTTGCCGCCGCGTTGCGAAAGCATTTCGATACCCACTCCGTCACGCTGAGTCCCGGCATCGGTCAGGGTAATCACCTCACTTGGCGAACCGAAATCGACGCCGTGCCGATGTTCCTCCGCGTCGAGAACGGACCGGAGCAGGATCGCCATCTCGCCGTTGAGTCAGCGATCCTCGACCGCGTTCGGGAGAGTGGCGTGCGCACCCCTCTGGTCCATGGCTGCGATGCCTCACGCGAGCGCGTGCCGTTTGCCTGGCAGGCTTTGGAGCTGATCGCAGATCCTGATCTGAACCACTGGCAGAAACAAAGCAGGCTCAACGAAAAGACCATCGCCTTTGCCATCGGAGCGGCCGTTGCGACATGGCAGGCTATCGAACTCCCCGGCTTCGGTGTGCCGGACGAGAACCTGCGCGGCTATCACCAAACCTACGCCGACTACTTTCACCTCAACCTCGAACCGCATCTGGTATTCCTGGTCGATAACCAATTCCTCGACAGCGCAGAAAAGCAGGAAATCCTGACCGCAATCGCCGGGCACTCGCAGCTCCTCGAACTCAAGCAAGGCTGCCTCGTCCACAAAGACCTCGCGCTGTGGAACATTCTGGGAACCCCCGATCAGATCACCGCCTTCATCGATTTTGACGATGCCATCAGCGGCGACCCCATGGATGATCTGTCGCTGCTCGGCTGTTTTCATGACGCCACCTTTGTGACCCGTGGCATCGAAGGCTACCAAACTGTGCGTCCCCTTCCGGACGATCACCGCAGCCGTTTCTGGCTGCACCTGTTGCGAAACATGATCGTCAAAGCGGTGATCCGCGTCGGCGCCGGATACTTCGAGCGCAACGACCAGTTTTTCCTGATCGGCAAGGGCGGCACCGGTGCGGATCTGAAAACCGCGACTCAAGAAAAAATCAGCATCGCCCTGCGCGGATTGCGCGAAGATCTCGAAATCGCCCACCTATCAAAAGCATGAAACTCGGCACCTGGCTTTCCATCGGTTCACCCGTCATCGCAGAACTTGCCGCCCAGTCCGGCTTCGACTGGCTGTTGCTAGATCTCGAACACGGCTGCAGCACCGAGGCGGCGATTCTGCCCCAACTGCAGGCCATTCGCGGCACGGAAGCGAGGGCCATCGTCCGCGTCGGCGCACCGCATCCTGACTTGATCGCCCGCGTGCTCGACTGGGGCGCCCACGGCATCATGATCCCGCACGTCAACTCTGCCGCCGACGCCGAACACATTGTTCAGGCCACCCGCTATTCCCCGCAAGGCAGCCGCGGCTATTCCCGAACCGTGCGCGCCAACGACTACGGCCTGAGCCCGATGGACGAGGTCGATCCCCCACTGGTGATGGCACAAATCGAAACCATCGAAGGCGTCAATCACGCCGCAGAAATCGCCCAGGTCGACGGCATCGATGTGCTGTTCATCGGCCCGTCGGATCTACAGCACGACCTCAAGCACCGCAGCGACATTGCCCCCGGCGACTTCGAACATTGCGTGTCGCTGGTCATCGAAGCCGCCAAAGCCGCAGGAAGGTACACCGGCATTCTTGTGCGCGATCCTGACGATGCGACCAAGTATCAAGAACTGGGAGTCCACTACAT
>JBBKXR010000339.1:0-6181 GCA_037969585.1 Verrucomicrobiales bacterium | reverse complement strand
GTTGTCGCAAGCAACGCGCCACCGGATTCTGAGATCAGCCTGCATCTCGTCGATCCGATTTCCGACGATCTCGGCCCGGCCATGCTTTGCGATCTTGAAGCGCAGGATGAGGGCAGTCTAACGCTGAAGCCACGCTTCAACCTGGTCGCTGGTTCGACGTATCGTGCACAGCTTAAAATCGGCGCCAAAGTAATCGTCGAAACCAACTGGATGATGGCCAACAACGCGGCTCCAACTCCCCGCGTGAATTCGATCTCCCCCTCATCCGAAGCACTCCCCGCCAACCTGCTGAAATTTTACATCGTCTTCAGCGAACCGATGCGTGGCGGTCGCGATATTTTTGATTACTTTCACATCGAGGATGAAGCCGGGAAGCGCGTCGAGGCCCCTTGGCGACAACAAGAGTTATGGAGCGATGACCATCGCACCCTAACGCTATGGATCCATCCCGGTCGCGTCAAACAAGGCGTCAACCTGCGCACCACGATGGGCCCGGTACTGCTGCCCGATCGGCGCTACTCACTGCTTGTCGAAAACGGGCTACTCAGTCTGCCAGGCAAGCCGACCCTCGGCATCTTTCGAAAACAATTCGCCACAATCGCCGAAGATCACCAGCGACCTTCGGCGAAGGACTGGAAACTTACGCCACCGGTCGCAGGCAGCATCGGCCCCGTTCAAATCGAATCACCCGAACCACTGGACACTTGGCTCGCTCGTCGCTACCTGACGATCATTGACGCAAACGGAGAACCCGTCGCGACAAACATTTCTATCGAATCGACCCAGCGGACACCCAACGAAAAACCCGGGCGAATATTTGCCATCTCGCCCGAGACCGGCAATCCCTGGCGCGACGAGGTTTACACTTTGCAGGCTGGCGAATTTCTCGAAGACCTCGCTGGCAACACGCCGACTCGAGTGTTCGACACTGACCTCGACCATCCCGCTCCCGAAGCGACCGACGACGACCTCAGGCGGACCTTTCGCCCCGTCGCCGGCAAGGAGTAAACCACCCGCCAATTTTCACGGGCGCAGTTCCCGCAGGCAAGCCGCCAGCGCCTTTGCCGCTGGCGACATGTTCCGGCCGCGACGCTTGAGCAGAGCGATCTGCCGACGCGCTGCCGGGGTCTTCAGCTTTCGGTAAACTACGCCCGGCACGGGCTCCCGACGAACCGACATTTCTGGCACGAACGCAACGCCCAGCCCGGCCGCGACCAACGCCTGGAGTGTCGACAACTGCTCGCACTCAAGTAATGACCCCGGATCAGAACGTCCATCCGAATCAACTCGGGATCGGCATACTGTGGGCACCTGATCACGGAGGCAATGTCCATCACTGAGACTGAGCACATCATCGGGCGCAATCTCGGTAGCGGGAACCGGATCCAAGCGCGCAAGGGCGTGCCCTTCAGGGAGGGCAACAAAAAGGCGTTCGGTGAACAGTTTTTCAAAATGGAGCGAACGCTTTTTGAGCACCGATGCATCGACATCGCTCATTACCGCAAAGTCGACTTTTTCGCTGACCACATCGTCGATCAAATGCTCCGTTCGCCCCTCTTTTACTCGGACATGAATCCCTGCGTAACGACGTCGAAAAATTTCCATCAACGGCGGCAACAGATACGGCGCCACGGTCGGAATCATCCCTAACACAACACGACCGCTTTGCAGATTGCCACGCTCCTTGAATGCCCCGGCAATTTTTTCTGCTTCGGCGAGAATACCGACCACACGCTCGTGGACCAGATAACCGGCATCGGTCACTTCGACTCCGCGGGAAAGCCTACGGAACAGCGGTTCCCCCAGCTCTTCCTCAAGCGACAGTATTTGCTGACTCAAGGACGGCTGCGAAATGCCACAGACTTTTGCCGCCCGGCTGAAGTTCTTCTCGCGCACCACCGCGTCGAAATATTTCATCTGCCGCATCTCCATAGGCATAACCTATGACACTTATACAAATAAAACAATTCACCTATAGCATAAAATAAGCTATTCATAGATAGAAGCAAAAGCCGCTGCGCGTAACGCGCAGCGCAAAACCCTCCCCCCGAAGTCCAAGGGGCCGAACGAACGTTCCCTGCAATATTCGCTTGTTTGGTTCCCTTGGACACTTCGCCCGCTCCAGTAGCCGCGTCAGGCTACTCAGCGTCCGGTTTCAAAAACCACTCAAAGAACGCATAGATCGCCGCGTTCGACTCAGTATCCGGCGAATGATCCGGACGATTGGTCATCGCTACCCGGTTTTCGTAGCCCAGCAGTTTGTTGACCGCGATACTGTGGTTCAGCGCACGCCACCGCTCCGGCGGATCCTCCGCGCCACCCGATACCAAAAACGGCCGCGGCGCCATCAGCGCGTGCAGTTCATGAAGATCGCGCCCTTCGGACCGCAATTTCAGATACGTGCCATGCGCCGGATTATCCTCAGTGATCAGGCCGCGCTTCCGCCACGGCCGCGGGTGATATCCCAAATACCAGGGCTCCCAGTAATTGATGCTCGGCCGCGTGTCATCGAACATAATCCCCGGATCCGACCACGCTGCACAGGCAAACTTGTCGAACAGGCACGAAGCGAACATGGCCCACTTGCCGCCATAAGAATGACCGACGATGCCGATCCGCTGCGCGTCCACCTCCGGTCGATGAGACAGGGCGTGCCAGGCATTCGCCGCCGCATAAGCCAGCATCGATAGCGGCTCGACCGTGGCATCGTCGAGCGAAGGCCAATGCAGTGAGTAAGTCTTCGCCTCAGAGGTATGCTTCGTTCCGATCGACAAGGCAACGAAGCCACGCTTCACCAACTGATAGGCAAAATCGCGATTTTCCTTACCCATACCCGCCGCCGTCTCCGGCTCATAATAAACCGTGATGACAGCCGGCAGTTTTTTCCCTTCATCCCAGTCGCCCGGGACCAGCAAATACCCCTCCGTCGGTTCCGCAGGTGCCGGCAGCCAACGAAAGCGCACTCGATGCTGGACGTAACCGTCGCGCGGTTCCGACTCGAGAATTTCCAGCTGCTGATCCTCCATCAGCGGTGGCCACTCTCCCATCAGCTTCATCCACTCGTGGCGAATATCCGCCCGGCGCCGCTGCCACTGTTCCGGCTGACTGGCGATATGACCATCCTCGTCGGGAAACAGCAGCGGCGTTTCATAATCCCCGAAGTCTCCGGCAAACTTCTCGGGCGGTGAAAAATACGGCGCTATTTGCTTCCACATGTCCGCATTTTCCTGCGCGGAAAGCGCGGTCGCGAACAGCAGCGTCGCGATCATTGTAAAAAACATTTTCATCCCGCACTACACGCCAACGATTCGGGCTTTGTAAATGCCGCAAATCCGGTTCACGCTTGCCGGCATCATGAAGTTTCAGATCCTGCTCGCCCTGCTCGTTTTGGCCACCTGTGCCAACGCTGCGGACCGCCAGCCAAATATTGTCCTGCTCATCGCCGATGACCTCGGCTACGGCGAGCTCGAAATTCAGGGCCAGACCGACGACATCCCCACGCCGCACATCGACTCCATCGGCCACGACGGTGTGCGCTTCACCAACGGTTACATCAGCGCCCCCTTCTGTGCCGCGTCACGCGCCGGCCTGATGACCGGCCGCTACCAGACCCGCTTCGGTTTCGAATTCAATCCCATCGGCCCCCGCAACGAAGAAGCCGACGCCGGACTTCCCGAAAGCCAAAAGACCCTCGCCGACATCCTCCGCGATCAAAAAGGCTATGCCACCGCCCTGATCGGCAAGTGGCACCTCGGCGGCACCGCCCGCTACAATCCTATCCGCCGCGGCTTCGATGAATTCTTCGGCTTCCTCCACGAAGGCCACTACTTCGTGCCATCACCGTATGACGACGTCACCACGTGGCTGCGCCGAAAAACGCTGCCCGGCGGCGGCGAAGGACGCTGGAGCTCTCAGGACGGCAAGCTCATCCTGTCTACCCACATGGGCGGCAACGAACCCGACTACGACGCCGACAATCCCATCTACCGCAACGGCCAGCCTGTCGTCGAAAACGAATACCTGACCGATGCCCTGACCCGCGAAGCCACCGCTTTCATCGATCGCAGTCACGAGCGCCCGTTCTTCCTGTGCCTCGCCTACAACGCCGTGCACAGCCCGCTGCAGGGCGCCGATGCCTACATGGCAAAATTTGCCGACATCGAAGACATCCAACGTCGCATCTTTGCCGCCATGCTCAGCAACCTCGACGATTCGGTCGGAGCCGTGATCGCCTCGCTCGAGAAAAATGAAATCACCAACGACACCCTGATTTTCTTCCTCTCCGACAACGGTGGCCCGACCCGCGAGCTCACCTCCAGCAACCTCCCCCTGCGCGGCGAAAAGGGCCAACTCTACGAAGGTGGTATCCGCGTTCCGTTTCTGGTCCGCTGGCCCGGAAAAATCCCCGCCGGTCAGGTATCCGACACGCCCATCACCAGTCTCGACATTTTTCAAACCGCCGTCACTCTCACCGCTTCCGTTCCGCCCAAAGCCCAATCCCTCGACGGCAGCGACCTCCTCCCCCACCTGACCAGATCCATTCCCATCCCCGATCGCCCCCTGTTCTGGCGCGTTGGCAATCGCACCGCCCTGCGTCTCGGCGACTGGAAAATCATCCAACAACCCGAACGCGGCCAAGGTCGCCAAGCCACCGCCGAGTGGCAACTCTACAACCTCGCCAACGACATCAGCGAAACCAAAAACCTCGCCGATCAAAATCCTAAGAAGCTAAGCGAACTACTCACCCACTGGACCCGAATCAACGCAGAAATGATCGAACCAGCGTTCTGAGGACGAGAAACAAAGAACAAACCACAAAGAACAAAGAACAATTTCCCCATGAAGCTACTCCTCGCCCTCATACTCTCCCTCCCCCTTCTCGCTCCCGCCGCTGAGAAACCAAATTTAATCTACATCCTCCTCGACGACGCCGGTTACGCCGACATCGGTTGCTACGGCCAAGACAAATTCGCCACGCCGAACATCGACCGCCTCGCCCTGGAGGGCATGAAATTCAGCGATCACTACTCCGGCTCAACCGTCTGCGCTCCGACCCGCTGTTCGTTGATGACCGGCAAGCATACCGGCCACACCTACGTGCGCGGCAACCGCGAAGTGAAGCCCGAAGGCCAGGCGCCGATGCCCGCCGATATCGTCACCATCCCCCGCCTGCTGAAAAAAGCCGGCTACACCACCGGCGCCTACGGGAAGTGGGGCCTCGGCGCCCCCGGATCAGCCAGCGATCCGGCCGAACACTTTGACCACTTCTTTGGCTTCAACTGCCAGCGCGAAGCCCACAACTACTACCCTGATCACTTGTGGAACAATTTCGAAAAAGTCCCGCTCGACGGCAGTACCTACGCGCACACGCCGATCATGGAACAGAGCATGCAGTTCATCCGCAACAACTACAGCCAGCCCTTTTTCCTGTATCTGCCGATCACCATCCCCCATGCCGCCATGCACGCTCCCGAAGCCGACATGGAATACTGGCGCGAAAAATTTCCCGAGTTCAATAAAGTCATCGGCAAATACGCCGGCCCCGAAGTTAGAAACCCCGTAGCCGCTTTCGCTGCGATGATGACGATCGTCGACAACAACGTCGGCGAGCTCATCAATCTGCTAAAGGAACTGGACATCGACGACAATACTCTGGTCATGTTCACTTCTGACAACGGCCCGCATCAGGAGGGCGGTCACCAACCCGACTACTTTGACAGCAACGGCCCGTTCACCGGCCACAAGCGCGATCTCACTGAAGGCGGCATCCGCACCTTTCTGATCGCCCGCTGGCCGGGAAAAATTCCCGCCGGCCTGATCAACGAGCATGTCTCCGCCCACTGGGATGTCCTGCCCACCCTCTGCGAACTCGCCGGCGTCGACAGCCCCGCAGATACCGACGGCATCTCCATGGTACCTACCTTACTCGGCAATTCCGAACAGCAGAAGCAACACGACTATCTATATTGGGAGTTCTATGAACGCGACGGGAAAAAAGCCGCCCGCTTCGGCGACACCGCCGACAAAAAGTGGAAAGCGATCCAACTCGACATCAACAAACTCGGCACCGATGCCCCCATCGCCATCTACGACTTGAGCAAAGATATCGCTGAGCAAAACGACCTCGCCGCAAGCCATCCCGACGAAGTCGCCCGCGCCAAAGAAATTTTTGCCGAAGCCC
>JBBKXR010000338.1:0-3143 GCA_037969585.1 Verrucomicrobiales bacterium | reverse complement strand
GTCTAGAAGCGGAACGGCAGGGGCTGCCGATTCAGCACCGATATCGATAGCCGACGTTTCTGCAGTGGAAGAGCTTGATGCCGGGGTCAGCGTTCAGCGCTCGAAAATGCGCGCTCCGGCTGCTGAGCCGATCGGCAGCACGCAACCGACTTCGGCGACCGTGGGCCTGGAACTTCAGGTAAGCCCGGCTGCTACAGTGTCTACCGGGCAACCACCAAGTGCCGAACTCATGGCTGGAGAAAAAGTTGCAGAGGCACAAACCCGTTCAAGTAGTGATTCCGTCGATGCGCCGACGCGAGGTTTTTTCAAGAGAATCCGACCCCAATTGTCAGTAACAAGCACAGGTCAGGAATCTGAAGAGGATGCGGCTGGTTCGCCGGTGAGTGGTAAAACGAATCGTGAAGCTCAAGAAGCCTTGGCTGGAGCTAAAGTTGAGCTTGCTAAAACGAAGAATGCCCCGGCCAATGAACTGGGGCGTGTCGAAGAGATCCGTCTTGAAGAGCAAAGAGCGAGAATACTCGGGCGGGCTCAAGGTGGCAGCGGCAACCGACATGCGCCGCTGATCGACAATCCGTTTAAAGATCCACTCGACGAGGAGCTGTCGACGTTTTCCATCGATGTCGATACGGCTTCGTATGCGCTGCTGCGGCGTTCGTTGATGAGTGACCAGCGCTGGCCGCATCGCGATCAGGTGCGCATCGAGGAATTGATCAATTACTTCGACTACGACTATCCGGCACCGGATTTGGATGAAGTCGAGGCGGGTCAGGTGGCGCCGTTCGCGGTCAGCATCGATGAGGGTTCGGCGCCGTGGGCACCGAAGCATCGTCTGGTGCGCATCGGTTTGAAGAGCGCTGAGCTGAAAGGCGAACGACCGGCGGCCAACCTGGTATTTTTGGTGGACGTGTCAGGATCGATGAGCAGTGCTGACAAACTTGGACTGGTGCAGAAATCACTGCGCGAACTGGTGCCGCAGCTCGACGCCAAGGATCGTGTAACCTTGGTCGCTTACGCCGGTCGAGCCGGAGAAGTGTTGGCACCGACTGCCGGTGATGATCACGAGACGATCCGGGCGGCGATCGATGCGCTCAGCGCCGGCGGCTCAACCAACGGTGCCGGTGGTATCAAGGTAGCCTATCAGCGGGCGCGGGAACATTTCGTCGAGGACGGAGTTAACCGTGTGATCCTCGCCACGGACGGTGATTTTAACGTAGGTGTCTCGGGCGACGACGAACTGGTTCAGCTGGTGGAAGCGCAGGCCAAGTCGGGTGTTTTTCTGACCGTGTTAGGCTTTGGCAGCGGCAACTTGAACGATGCAATGATGGAAAAGGTCACCAACAAGGGCAACGGCAACTATTTCTACATCGACCGTTTCGAGGAAGGTAAGAAGGTGCTGGTCGAGCAGATGGCGGGAACGCTGGTGACGGTGGCCAAGGATGTGAAAATCCAAGTCGACTTCAATCCGGCCAAAGTCGCTTCGTATCGGCTCATCGGTTACGCCAATCGCATGCTCAATCGCGAGGATTTCGACAATGATAAGATCGATGCCGGCGAGATCGGTGCGGGTCACACGGTGACGGCGCTCTACGAGGTGGTGCCGGTCGGGGTCGCTCAGGAGTTGACCGGTGCGCAGGAAGTCGAGGGCTTGAAGTATCAGCGTCGACTCGATGCGGCGGTGGAGCAGGATCTCGAAGCGAAGCGTCAGAAGGAACTCGCTGATCGCGGTGTGGAGATGGTCGAGAGCGACGATCTGCTGACGGTGAAGCTGCGCTACAAGCGGCCGACGGAAGACGAAAGTGCATTGCTGGAGTTTCCGCTAAAAGATCGCGGAGAAAGTGACAAAGCCGTTAGCGATGACTTCCGCTTTGCCTCGGCCGTCGCCGCCTTCGGCATGCGCTTGCGGCAGTCGCGCTACATCGACCAAAAGTTCAGCCTCGAGGCGATCGCTGAGATTGCCGCGGGAGCAAAGGGCGAGGATCCGTCAGGACGGCGCGCCGAATTCGTCGAGATCGTCAAACGCGCCGCCGCCGCTGAGCCCGGTGCGAAAGAAGATGTCCGCCGTGCGGTGCAGGAACGACTTGAGGAACTGCGGTAGAGTGTCAGCCGACTGACTGGACGGAGTGTGATACTGGCGTCTCGCCAGTTGGAGCTGGACGATCCTGTTGTGTCGGCTCGTCAACTGAACATCGGCGAGACGCCGGTATCACACTTCAACGCACGGTGAAGGGCGGTTTTCGAGTCTCGCATCCCGGGCGGAACGTGTTATGGAAAGGGGATTGCCATGGCCGGTTCGACATCCATTCATCCCACTGCACTGATCTCCGCCGAGGCGGAGCTTGCTGCTGATGTCGAAGTCGGCGCTTATGCGATCGTCGAGGGGGCGGTGAAGATCGCTGCCGGCTGCAGGGTCGGTGCGCATGCGCAGATCATCGGTGACGTTTCGTTGGGCGAAAATTGTGTGATCGGGCGGGCGGCGATCATTGGTGAGGATCCGCAGGATTTGAGCTTTGATCGCTCGACGGCCAGCGGGGTTCGCATTGGCAAAGACAACACGCTGCGAGAACTAGTGACGATTCATCGCAGCGCGGTTGAAGGCGGTTACACGACGATCGGCGATTCAAATTTCCTGATGGCCGCTGCTCATTTGGCGCACGATGTCGTCATCGGTGACCACAATGTTCTCGCCAACAACGTCATGCTGGCCGGGCACGTGCAGGTGGGCAACCGGGTGTTTTTGGGCGGTGGCACAGGGGTGCATCAGTTCGCACGCATCGGCGACTACGCGCTGACGCAGGGCAACTCTTCGATCACCAAAGATGTGCCGCCGTATGTGATCGCCTATCACCGTTGCTGCTACGGCGGGCTGAATGTGATCGGCCTGCGACGGGCTGGATTTGATGCCGGGACGCGCAAGGAGATCAAGCACGCCGCGAGCGAACTTTTTCACAAAGGATTGCCGTTTCGGGAAGCGTTGGCGGCCGCGCAGCAGATTGAATGGGGCGACGAGGCGAAGGTGCTGGTCGAGTTTGTCGCCGGGGAAAGTCGTAAAGGAGTGATGACCGGCGTGGGACGGGCGTAGTTCGTGGGGTAGTTTTTTAAACTGCCTCAGTGGACGAGTCGGCTTTGTCCCGACGGATGCTCTG
>JBBKXR010000337.1:0-24426 GCA_037969585.1 Verrucomicrobiales bacterium | reverse complement strand
AAAGCTTCTTTAGACGGGACATTTACGATGACTATGGTCGGTTGATTTGATCGTGGAAATTTTCGCAGACGTATCGGCTACGTAGATGCGCCATGTCAATTACTGTAAGATTAATAATTAGTTACAAATGCAAGGAATTTTGAGAAGGTATTGGCCTAAGATGGTCTGGACAAATTGGGGGGTGTCTACTCAAGCTTTCGTTTCATCGCAGTGATCCTTGCCTTATGGCTCCACCTGCCTCGTTTGGTTCCTTTCATCAGGGACCGCTACGAATCGGGGTCGTCGGGCAGACTGGGTTGACTTTTCAGAAGTTCTGGCGAGTTACTCGGTTATGAACGACCGATCGTTGTTGTTATTATTTCCTCGACCAAACTGTCCATGAGTCAGCCTGCCCATTCAACTACCGCCGCGTCGCCCTCATCGTTAGGCCTCGGCGTGCCACCTGTCGCGCCGATGTTTTCTCCGCCGGAGTCAACCGTCCAGGATGCGGGAATCCTCATCGTCGATGAGGATCGTTCGTTCCGGCTGGGGTTGGAGACTTTTTTGAAGGAGTTTGTCGGCTTTGAACAAGTCTATGTCGCGGCCAACGGACTCGAGGCACTGGAGCTTTTGCGTGAGCAGCCGTCGATCGAGATGGTGACACTGGATTCTCAGATGCCGGAGATGGACGGCATGACGTTTCTTGAGCGGCTCAAGGAAGGCGATTTTCCGCAACTCGCGGTGGTGATGATTACTGGTAATCCGTCCCAAGATCTCGAGGGGCAATTCAAGGCGATGAATTCGGAGAAATTGCTGACTGAGCATTTTCTCGAGAAGCCGGTTGATTTTAATGACCTTGAGTCGGTGATTTTGCAATCGTACGAGGCGCTTAAAAAGCAGCAGAACAGCGCGGTTGTCGATTCTCCGAAGTTGGTGCTGGCGGGGACTGAGATGGGCGACCCGGCACCCGAAGAAACCTTCGA
Source organism: Verrucomicrobiales bacterium (assembly GCA_037969585.1). Taxonomy (GTDB): domain Bacteria; phylum Verrucomicrobiota; class Verrucomicrobiia; order Verrucomicrobiales; family DEV007; genus JBBKXR01. The sequence goes on along the minus strand of JBBKXR010000337.1, from coordinate 23,464 downwards.
GGAAAAATTTGCCGCAGGGCCGCTGCTTGGTGCGCCGAATGAAGCTGCGAACTCGAATGCGGGAATCGGCGAGGTGCGTGCGCGCATCGATTGGATGGGCGATGCGTTAAACGGGCGTCTGGATCAGATCGAAGCCAAGGTGGAAAACGTCAGCGCACGTATGCCGAGCATGGCCGAACGCTTTTGGCTGGGTGTGTTGAAATGGGCGGCACTGGGCTTGTTGGCTTGGGCATTTGTGCGTTTTGAGGTCGGCGAAAAACTGGTCGAATGGTACGATGTGGCAAAGACCAAACTGGAGGCGATGTCGGCTCCGGGACCGGCGGCTACCGAGAGTGCTGTCGACGGCGACAATGGAACTACTCCATCGCCGGTTGCGCCTGAGAACGATCCGCCTGAGGGTAATGTTGCGCCCGATTCAGCGAACCAAACGCCGAAGCCTGTTGAGTAGAGATTCAGATCACGGATCAGGCGGAGACGGTCAGTACCTCTGCGGAAAATCTGTTCGCGACGGCCATTAAAGCCGCTGGCGGCGAGACGATTACGTGGCATCGTCAATTTTTCCCGTTTCAAGTCGGGATCGCCTATTTGAATCTCGAGTTCCAATCTTATGGCTATTGAAAACTCCCCTTCGGACACTGCTGCCGACGCTCCCTCTGACGACGCCGTGCCAAAACCAGCAAAGGCCTTGCCGTTTACTCTGGCGGGTAAAATTTTCGCACCTGGAGAAGCCGGGAGTGTTGAGGTGCAAATCGGTCACATGATCGATTACCAACCGGTGACGATGACCGTTCACGTCACCCACAGTAAAAGGCCAGGTCCGGTACTGTTGGTCAGCGCGGCTTTGCACGGCGACGAGATCAATGGCGTCGAAGTGGTCCGCCGTCTGTTGCGCACGCGCTTATTGAAAAGTTTACGTGGCACACTGGTGGCGGTGCCGGTGGTCAATATGCCGGCATTTCTGTCGCGCTCGAGGTATCTGCCGGATCGGCGTGACTTGAATCGGTTGTTTCCCGGGTCGGCGAGCGGTTCGCTTGGCGCTCGGCTGGCACATTTTTTTAACCGCGAAGTGCTGGCTCACTGCACCCACGCCATCGACATGCACACCGGGGCGGTCAACCGGCCGAACCTGCCGCAGATTCGCGTATCTCCCGGTGACGATGTCGGAATGGAAATGGCCAACGCCTTTCATCCTCCGGTGATCATTGAAACCGGTTTGCGGGAGGGATCGTTCCGCGCGACGGCGCGCGGCCATGGCATTCCGTCTATTCTTTACGAGGCGGGGCAGGCGTACAGTATCGATCGTGCGTCGGTGCGCTACGGTTTGCGCGGGGTGACTTCAGTGATGCGTTACCTGGGTATGCTGCCGGCGGAGCGCCTTAAGAAAATCAAACGTCGCACCGTGACCAGCCGCTTCACGGGTTGGGTGCGTGCGCCGCGCGGCGGAATTTTTACTCCGCACGTTGAGCTTGGCAGTGCGGTGACTCCGCAAACGGTGCTGGGTATCGTTGGCGATCCATTTGGCAAACACGAGACCAAAGTCATGGGCAGGCACGACGGAGTGGTCATCGGGCAAACGATGGAGGCCACGGTCGATGAGGGCGATGGTCTGTTTCACATTGCGCTGACTAAGGATCCCGGACAAGCCGAACTCCATATCACCAAGAGCAGTGAGGTAATGGAGGAAATGTCGGCGCCCTATCTCGACGATGACCTAGGGTAGGCCGCATTCGGGCTTGCGACGTGGCTGTCGTCCCGCCATGATCGCCGCTTCATGGCTGCCAGCGACGATATTGCACGGGAAAATCCTTACCTCGTTACCGAGGACACGATTCAGGAACCGCCGACGACATTTTTCGGTAAGACAAAGTACCTCGGGCCGGGATTTATTCTCTCGGCTTCGATTGTTGGCTCCGGCGAATTGATCGTAACGACGACGCTCGGCGCGGAAGCGGGCTTCGTCGCGCTGTGGGTGATTCTGGTCAGTTGTCTGGTCAAAGTCACTTTGCAGCTCGAGTTCGGCAAGCATGCCATCAATACCGGCGAAACGACGATGGCAGCGTTCAACCAGCTGCCGGGACCGAAGTGGGGCAAGGCGAACTGGACGATCTGGGCATGGTTGGCACTGATGCTGGTCAAATTTTTGCAAGTCGGCGGCATTATCGGGTTGGTGACGCTGACGGTCCAGGTCGCCTTTCCTGATGCGTTTGGGGGCAAGGTAGGCAACGTCTGCCTGACACTGTTCTTTGCGGTGCTTGTCGCCTTGCTGATCTTTCGGGGGCGCTACAAAACGTTGGAGAAAATTTCGATCGTTCTGATCGGTTTATTCACGTTACTGACGATCGTGTCGCTGGTCATGTTGCAGGGAACGGAATACGCGATCCAGGCCGGTGACGTTGTCAGTGGCTTGAAGTTTACCCTGCCAAAAGCGGCCTTGCTGGTGGCAATTGGAGCGTTCGGGATCACCGGGGTGGGGGGCGACGAGATCATGCACTATCCCTACTGGCTGTTGGAAAAAGGTTATGCCGCAAAAACCGGACCGCGCCGTGAGGGCGATCCCAACTGGGTGCGCCGGGCCAAAGGCTGGATCTCAGTGATGTATCTCGATGCCTTACTGGCGATGGCGGTTTATACCGTTATGACCGCCTGCTTTTACATGCTCGGTGCGGCGATTCTGAGCGCCAGTGTCAACGCCGGTGGCGAAGTGCCGGATGGCATTGAACTGGTAAGGGCGCTGTCGACGATGTACACCGAAACCTTGGGCCCGTGGGCGGGGGGAGTGTTTCTCGCCGGTGCCTTTGTGGTGCTGTTCTCGACTTTGTTTTCAGCGCTCGGAGCCTGGACCCGAGCCTACGCTGATTCGTTCGGACAGACGGGCTGGATCGATTTTAACAACGAAAAGCAGCGCCGAAAAACAATCGCAGTTTGTGCTTGGGTGATCCCGTTTCTCTGGTCGGCAGCTTACTTTTTCATGGGCAAACCGAAGCTGATGGTGGTGCTCGGTGGAGTGGCAACGTCGGCGATGTTGTTGATCGTCGTGCTGGCGGCGTTCCACTTTCGCTTCCGCCGTTTGGCAGCGGAACTGCGTCCGGGCCGGTTTTACGATATTGCTTTCTGGGGCAGCGCCATTGCGATTGTTCTGGTCGGAATCTACTCGCTGGTGACGCCGTTTATCTAAGTGGAGAACAGTTGTCGCATGATTATTTTTGATCGATTTGTGACGCAGTTACTGCCGCTGTGCATGGCGCTCGTTGTTGCTGGACCTTTATCTGCGCAACAGGCAGTGGAAGTGGGCATCTGGTCGTGGTCACAAGATGCATTTGTGACCGACGAAGCGCGCGAAGAATTGTTGTCGTTTTGCCAGCGCGAAGGTATCTCGCATATCGATCAGCATGTCAGCATCAAGAGATCAAACAGCGGTGATGAGACCGTTCAAAATGGCCAGGCTCTTGCCCAGTTGATCGCCGAAGCGGCCAAGCGAAACATTTCTGTGAATGCTCTACGGGGAGAACGGACGATGTTTTTTGAAAAGAATCATGAGCGGGGGTTCGAACAGTTGCGAGCTCTGGTCGAGTTTGATCAGCAACTTGATGAGGGCGCCCATCTCGCGGGTATCAAGTATGATGTCGAACCGTATTTGACGGACGAGTGGCGGGCGGGCGGTAAGGAGCGCGAGAAGGTCATGACTGACTATCTCGGCTTTTTACAACGAGCCCGGAAGCACTTGGATGGGTTCGCGCCGTCGCTGGAGCTTTGTGTCGATGTGCCGTTTTGGTGGGACAAGCAAGAGTTCGCCGTCGAAATCGACGGCGAGACGAAGGCGCTGGTTCACCACGTGCAGGATCTCGCCGACTGGATGGCGATCATGTCTTACCGGACTGAGACGAGGGACGTGCTTCGGCTGGTAGAAGAGGAAAGGGGTCATGCGCGAAGCAATGAACGCCCGCATTCGGTGTCGCCCGGGCTCAATGTGATTGCTATCAAAGGCGAAGAGCGGGCGACCAGTTTCGCGGATTTGCCATCGACGAAATTTCGGAATGTCCTGGCCGAATTGAGGAGCAGCTTGGGTTCATCCGGAGAGACTCGCTCGATCATGCTCCATGATTACAAGTCGTTGGTGACGTATCTGCAGACCGCTGAGTAACGGAATTCGCCAGAATTTTGTCGAGCGTCTCTCGGCCAACTCACTGGCGAAATTTTTACAAATTCCGCTCCGTTTTACTTCGCTGAGTAGTGGCGACCGAGTTTGTCGACGATGAAGCGCTTTACGGTGTCGGGATCGATTTCGTCGGCTTGGCGATAGATGATCTTGCCGCCGGGAGCGATGATCAGCGTGTAGGGAGCGCCACCTTCCCACTCTTCGTCGAGAACTTTCGCGAGGGCGTCGGCGTCACCACCGGCCCAGAGGTAGTTGTTGGTCGTGCGGCCTTCCTCTTTCACGGTCTGTTCGGTGAGGTGGGGCAGGGCGGCGTGGTTGCGCTTAAGGATCTTCAGCGCTTCCTCATTCATGCTCGGGTCGTCGAGACTGATGGTAATCATGTCGAAGCCGCGCGTTTCGAACTGGCGACCGATTTCGACGAGGTGCGGCATTTCGGCGAGACAGGGACCGCAGTAGGTGGCCCAGAGATTGATCAGGCGCACCTTGTCAGTGTCGTTGGCAACCAGTGCCTCGACGCCCTTGGCGCTGATCATGTCGAGGGTGACTTCTTTGGCTTCGAATTCTTCGTCGTACTTGGTGACGAGGTCGCGCTTGTAGGCCCACTTGGTCGAGCAACCATGAGCGCGGGTGGTGGAATTTGCGACGGGCTTACCGGCTAGCAGCGCATCGATAGCGAGTCGGGCGTCTTCGATCTTTACCGTGCTGTCGTCACCGAACTTGGAATCGTCGAAGCGGCCCTGGTAGCGAAGCTTGCGCTCTTTATCAAAGATGAACACGTGCGGCGTTGCGACGCAGCCGTAGGCCTTGGCGACCGATTGAGTTTCGCCGTCGTAGAGGTAAGGGAAATTGAACTCTTCGGCCCTGGCGTGTTTGACCATTTCCTCGAGCGTGTCGTTGTAAACGGCGTAGCCGAGTTCGTTGAGGCGAACGGACAGGGGATCGTTCGGCGAGATGGCGACCATCTTAAACGAGGCGTCGTCTTTGGCGTAGTCAGCGACGAGTTTTTTGAAGCGGCTCTCGGAACCTTGCGCGGACGGACAGTGGTTGCATGTGAAAAGCACGGCGAAAACGTCGGCGTCGGCGTAATCGGCGAGCGTGTGATCCTTGCCATCGACGCCGGGTAGTTTGAAATCCGGAGCATGGCTGCCAATTTCCAGAGGGCTGACTTTTTCGCCTTCGGCGGCGGACAGCGATAGCGTGGTGGCAAGGAATGCTGAGAACAGGGTGACGGCAGTTTTCATAGGAAGAGGAAGAACAAATGTGGTCCTGAGTAAACCGGACGCAACGACATATCGCAACGGCGCTTTTCGGCGTGGGTGGCTGCGAGCATGAGCGAGTGGACCGTCTGCCGATCCGGCAGCAAGGCGATCACCGCTCCACCAAGGCAAGGGCCACTCGCTGACGCTCGCAGCTACGGCTTGTCCTCGTCGAACTGGCTGCGCCAGTAGTCGAGACGCTCGCGGACGCGCTTTTCCATGCCTTCTTCGGAGGGTTGATAGTAGACGCGGCCTTCGGGAAGGTAGGCTTGCGGGACGTAGGCACCCTCGAAGTCGTGGCTGTACTTGTAGGCGAGGTCAGCATTGGAAGTGCCGCTGCCCTCGGCCAGTTTTTTGCGGGTTCTACTGCGCAGGTGAGGAGGCACGGCGAGGGTGCGGCCTTCCTCAACGTCCTTGAGTGCTGCATCGATGGCGTGGTAGGCGCGGTTGCTTTTCGGCGCGGTGGCGAGGTATACGGTGGCGTGAGCGAGGGCGATTCGGCCTTCGGGCATGCCGATGAAATCGACGGCTTGCTGGGCGGCGACGGCGACGCGCAATCCGTTGGAGTCAGCCATGCCGATGTCTTCGCTGGCAGAAATGACCAGGCGGCGGGCGATGAAGCGAACATCCTCACCGGCATAAAGCATTTTCGCCAACCAGTAGATCGCAGCATCGGGATCGGAGCCGCGAATGCTTTTGATGAAGGCGCTAATGGTGTCGTAGTGAGCGTCGCCATCGCCGTCGTAGACGACGACTTTTTTCTGAATCGATTCGGCTGCGATCGTCTGATCGATGACGGTGACGCCGGTTTCGTCGTCGGGATCGGTGGTCAGCACGGCGAGCTCAAGCGAGGTGAGCATCTTGCGGGCATCACCATCGCAGCGGGTGATCAGTAGATGCGCCGCGTCGGGGGTGACTTCGATGAGGCGTCCGCCGAGTCCGCGATGTGGGTCGGTTAGGGTCATCTCCAGCAACTGCTCGAGATCGTCCTCGCCGAGTGGTTCGAGCTGGAACACCTGCGAGCGGGAGACCAAGGGGCTGTTGATGTAGAAATACGGATTGTGGGTCGTCGCGCCGATGAAGCGCACCGTGCCACGCTCGATGTGCGGCAGCAGAACGTCCTGTTGGGATTTGTTGAAGCGATGAATCTCGTCGACGAACAGCGTCGTGATCATTTTCCGCGTGCGCAGGATCTGTTGCGCGGCCTGGGCGGCGTTGCGGATTTCGGCGACGTTGCTTTCGACGCCGGACAAATTGACGAAGCGTGACTCGGTGCGCTGGGCGACGAGTTCTGCGAGGCTGGTCTTGCCGACGCCGGGCGGTCCGTAGAAAATCAACGAGGTGAAGCGATCGGCCTCGATGGCACGACGCAGCAGTTTGCCATGGCCGAGAATGTGCGATTGACCGACATACTCGTCGAGCGTGCGCGGGCGCATGCGAGCGGCGAGTGGCAGGCGGGTGTTAACCGGCTGGGTGGACTGACCGCGACCGCCGGTGCGATCGGCATCGGTTTCATCTTCGGCGTCGGCTTCGAACAGGTCGTCCACGGTTTTTAAATGTCGAAGGCGAGGCTTTCGGGCGGTTGGTCCATGGTCAGGACTTCATCGATGGTGCGATTGAGCAGGTAGTCGTTGATGCGTTCGTCGGCTTCGTCGAAGCACTGTTGCAGACCGCCGTAGCCGGGGTAGGCATCACCGCCAGTTTCCGGGTGGCCGAGGTTACCGAGAGTGCTGAGATCGCCATCGATGATTTGAATGACCATGCCGAGCGAAATGGTGCGCGACGGTCGGTCGAGTCGGTAGCCGCCGCCGACGCCGCGCTTGCTGCGCAGCAGGCCGGCTTTCTTGAGGCTGAGCAGAATCTGTTCGAGAAATTTGACCGGGATGTCGCCGATTTTTGACATCTCCTGGATCTGCATGGTTTCACGCGATGAGCGGCTGGCGAGGATCAGCAGCGCTCGGATGGCGTATTCGGCTTTGCGGGAAATTTTCATGGCTGGCTCGCTTCAGCTTCGGCTTTTTTAAGGAAGGCGTGCGCCGACATCATGATGAACATGGCAAGGTCCTGTTCGCCGGCAGTGACGACGGTCGGCGGAGTTTCGGGAGGACGAATGATCTCGCAGCGGGCGATGAGTTCTTTGACGGCGGGGATGGCGTCGACTGGTGGCTTCGGCAGTATCTCGATAGTGCGGATGGCGTGCAGGACTGCGGTGAGGTCGTCGGAGGCGAGTTCAGTGACCAGCGGGTTAAGTGCGGCTTTTGGATGGCCGTGGCGAATCAGTGCGTTGGCGGCTTCGATGCGGACCGCGGGGGAAATGTGGCTAAGGTTTTTGGTGAGTTCTGCTTTCTCGACTGCAGAAATTTCAGCAACGGCGTTGAGAGCGATGGCACTCCAGTAGCCCATATAGGTCTCACCGGAGACCATGAGGCTGAGATCCCGTTCCTGGCCTGTTGCGCCGACAGCAAATGCGGCCGACATGGCTGCCGTGATGGATCCTTTTGCGTCTTCCTGCTCTTGGCTCGTGCCGGAGTCGCGGGTCAGACTCCATGGGGTCGTTCCGGAAGTGAGCCGCCAAGCTTCGCTCTCTGCGATAAATCCGAAGTCGCTCGTGGCGAAGAGATGGTCGACGAGAGTTTCCCTTAGACTGCTAACTCGTTCACTTTGTTCAGGATCGCTGGCGAGGTTGTTGAGATTCATTGGATCAGCCTCGCAATCGTAAAGTTCTTCGACAGGACGCGTCGGGCCGGCGAACTGCCATTGGGCGGCGGTCATTTTTTCCTCGTCGGTGAACCGGTAAAATTCGTGACGGATCGCCCCTTCGTCGGGCCATGAGGTGGGTTGGTTGTAGCCGAGGTGCGGCATGAAATTACGGATGTAGAGCCAGCGTTTGTCGCGCACCGAGCGAGCCAGATCGCGGACTTCGTCGACGCGGTCACGGTGGCCGTAGACATATTCCCGAGGCTTGGTATCGGCTTCACCGAGAAAAGGTTGTCCCTGCATGAAGTCGGGAATTTCTGCTCCGGCGAGACTGAGCACGGTTGGGCCGAAGTCGACAAAGCTGACCAAGCGGTCGAACGTCTCGCCGGGCTTGGCAGGAGCGAGGTGTTGCCATTTCTGCGGAAAACGGATCAGCAGGGGGACGTGCATGCCGGAGTCGAACAGGGCGCGCTTGTGACGCGGCATGCCGCTGCCGTGATCGGAGTAGAAAAAGACGATGGTGTTGTCGGCGAGGCCGTCGCTGTCGAGTTGTTCGAGGATGTGCCCGACTTCCTGATCCATGGCGGTCACGCAGTCGTAGTAGCGGGCCAGTTCACGACGAACGACGGGCGTGTCGACGTAGTAGGGCGGCAGGGGAACGGTGGCGGGATCGTGTTTTTCTGTGGCTGACAATCGGCTCTGCACGTCGCTCTGAAACTGCTCATAGGGCCAGACCATGCTGCGGCTCTGGTGACTGGTCATCAGATTGAAAACGCTGAAGAATGGCTGAGCCTTTTGCTCGTCGTCGCGTTTGCGCCAGTGGGCGGTGTCGGAGCTTTCGTTCCACGAAGCGGCGATGATTTTTTCCCAGTTGGCGGTGTTGTAGTCGGTCTTGACGTTGTTGGTGGTGTAGTATTCGAAATGCTCGCGCAGCACCGACGGGAAGCCGGTCATGAACTCGGGAATCGGAAACGCAGAACGCATCTGATGGGTGCCGAGCGAGGGAGCGTAGCACCCGGTGATCAGGCAGGAGCGCGACGGCGAGCAGACCGGGGCGGTGGCGAAGGCGTGGGTGTAGCGCACGCTTTCGGTGGCGAGCCGGTCGATGTTCGGGCTGGTCGCGTATTCATCGCCGTAGCAGCCGAGGGTCGGCGACATGTCTTCAGCGGTGATCCAGAGAATGTTCGGCTTGTCCTGAGGAGCCCCGGCGGCAGGCGCGGTGGCGGCGCTGCCAACGGTGAGGGCCAGAACAATGGTGAAGACGAGCAAACGCATGGCCAGCAGATTAGCCGAGTGTGGCCGGGGTGCAATCCCGCAAGGCGTACTTGTCGCATCCGGAATGTCGGTTCAGATTGCTGCCATGATCCATTTCCGATTTCTGAAATCCTGGGGAGTCTTGCTGCTGACGGTCGGTCTAACCTTCGCGACTGGGGCCGGCCAAGCTCAAGAAATGTCACCGCCGGCGGCATTTTTTCAAGATGAGCAGGCGGCGTTCGGATCGGCAGCCGTGCGGGTGCGCCGAGGGCATCTGGTGCATTCGGGCTCGGTCAGTGCAAAGGATCCGTCTGGCGATCTGGCGAAAGATTTTTCGTCGGCGCTGGATGAATTGGCGAACTTCATGCCGACTCGCGACTACGATGGCGAGCTGCGCGAGACTTTAGTGAAGTTGCATATCTGCGTCGATCCGAAGACCTACTCGGCGGCGGCGATTGCTTCGGTGATGGCAAAACGTTGGCCGGACGGCGATGCGCCGGCGACGACGATGGTGCTCGCGTCGGGTGGGCAGGCTGTTGTGGTCGATGCAGTATGGCAGGTCGAGCCGATAAATCCCAAGCAAGCGACGGTGGGCTGGGCGAAAGCATTCGACGAGCAATTCCCGGCGTCGACGGGGGTGCTGTCACCGATGCGTGACATCATTCATGTGTCGGGTCGCGCGGCTAGCGGTGAACTGACCGAAGCGGCAGCGGGTACGATGGTTGAGCTTTTCGACGTGCTCAAAGGCATCGGCGGTGACCGGACCGATGTGGTTCAGGTCAAGGCATTCATCCAGCCGATCGATCGTCTCAATGAGGCGGAGCAGGCGATCGCCGCGAGCTTCGATGGGGTCGATTTGCCACCGATCGTTTTTGTCGAATGGATCTCGCCGTCACGGGCGACGGAGATCGAGCTGATCGCAACGGCACCGGAGAGAAAAGAGCATGCGGAGTCGACCAGTTATTACACGCCGTCGGCCGACAAGGCATCGCCGGTGTATAGCCGGGTGGGGCGGATCCATGGCAGTGAAGTGGTATTCATCGGGGGCATCACTGGAACCAAAGGGGACACGGGTGTCGGCGAAGTGGCGACGCTCTACGATGGTCTGAAGCGAATCTCGGCGGCGACTGGCACCGACTTGCGACACTTCGTGAAGGCGACCTACTATGTGTCCGGCAACGAGGCGTCGACGGCGTTGAACACACTGCGTCCGAATTACTATGACCCCAAGCGGCCACCGGCGGCATCGAAGGTGACGGTGCCGGGTGTGGGTCAGGCGGAGCGAGGCATCCTGATCGATATGGTTGCGGCGCCGGTGAAGTGACCTTACGTGCTGGTTTTACTCGCCGAGCAATTTATCGACGAGGAAATTGTAGGGCTTGGTATATTTCTTGGGGGTCGATACCTCGGGAATGACCAGGTGGCATTCGACGCCGACGCTGTCGCATTTTTCCTTCATTTTGACACCGTAAATGGGATGATGGATGCCATGTCCCGCGTTCTTTGAGGGCAGGGTCATGTCGTTTTTGTAAATCATCAGCAGCGCACCGTCGCCTTTGGAGACGTGGTTGTAGGGGGAGAATTCGAGGTAGTCGGCCTGATGTTTTTCGTAGTTGTCGAGGGCTGTCTGTGTGGTCGGTTCGCCGACGGCGTTAGCGATCATCAGGTGATCGAGAACTTTGGGGCCGAGCCAGGGGACGATCTGTTTGGGATCGATCGATGTCTGACCGGCGATACCGACAGCGGCGATGACGCGGGATGAATTTCGTAGGATGATATCAGGCGAATCGGGATCGGCGAGGTCGTCATGCATGAGCAGCCACATCGACGTGCAGGCGCCAGCGCTGGTGCCCTGCAGGGCGATGCGGCTTTTGTCGATCTGCCATTCCGCGGCTTTGCTACGCAGAAACTGGATGGCGCGGGCGGCGTCGTGGACGGGAGCGGGCAGCGGGTTGGCGGGGGTGAGTCGGTATTCGATGGAAGCTACGGATATACCTTTGTCGAGGTAGGGCTGCACATTTGAATCGACCTGTTTTTTGCTGCCGCCGCGCCAACCGCCGCCGTGGATATAGACGAGCATCGGTCGTGGGCCGTCGCCTATGGCCGGCCAGAAATCGAGCACGTTCCTGGCGTCGGGACCGTAGGATATATCGGCGTGCGTTGCGGGTGGTGCGTCGGCACCATAGGCGAAGCTGGACGCAGCGGCGAAAGCAATGGCGGCGACCAGCAGGTGGGGTGATTTCATGACTGGATCAGAACTCGATCGGGGCAGGGATAACAATGGCTACCGCAGACGCGATTGCGGCAGGGGCTGACTTGCACGGGCTCAGGACAAGGCGAATGGTAGCGCCGATGGCGAAAGGCTTTGAAGAGAATCGCAACCGCGTGGCCGAACTGACTTCTTTCGGCAAAGACTTGGCGCGTCGTGCTCGGTCGAAGTGCGAACTCTGTGAAACCAGTGGCGTGCCGCTGCAGGTGTTTGAGGTGCCGCCGACGGAGAAATTTCCGCGCGTCGAGCGTTGTGCATTTTTGTGTGAATCGTGTTCGCGACAGATCGACGACGAGCGGCGTTTTGTGGCGGACGAGCAGTGGCGTTGTGTGGCCCAAACGGTGTGGAGCGAAATTCCCGCGGTGCAGGTGCTGGCGCTGAGAGTGCTGAGACGTTTGCAGGAGAGTCAGGCCTGGGCGCGAGAGACTTTAGAAGAAGTATTCGTCGATCCTGAGGTTGAAGCTTGGGCGGACGAGGCGAAATAGTATTATCGTTGATGATGAAAGTGACCTCGCTAGTGCTGGCAATGGTGGCAGTGTCCGGAACCGCGATGGCTCTGGATTATGAGAAGGATATCGTGCCGCTGCTCAAAGCTCATTGCTACGAATGTCACAGCAATGCCGAAGGAAAGACCAAGGGTAATCTGGTGCTCGACGACATCGAAGAGATGCGTGACTACCAGGTCGGTAAGTTCAGTTTGATCCGTCCAGGCAATGCCGAGGAAAGCCAATTTCTGGATCTGATGAAATTGCCTGCCAACGATTCGGATGCGATGCCGCCGAAGGGCGACAGAATGCCGGAGAAGGACCTGAAAATCATCGAGCAGTGGGTGATGGAAGGGGCGACGATTGCCGGGATGACGCGCAATCTCGAGGGCGAAGAGGTTGCTATGGTCAAGTCGTCGACGGGAGGCGAAAAGGAGAAGGCGGCACTGGATGCCAATTCCGCGCCGGAGTTCCTGACCTGGACCAATACCGAAGGGCGTGAGATCGAGGCGCGATTCGTTAAGCTGGCTGGCGAGGCGGTGACTTTGGTGATGAGGGACGGGAAAAGTTACCCCTATCCGTTGACGAAGTTGTCGGCAGAAAGTCAGGCGCAGGCGAAAAAACTGGGCTCGGCAGCGGCGACGGGTGATAAATGAGCGGGAAATAGGGTGTAGTCGGGCGCTGATTATGGATCGCGAGGTTTGAAGGAAGCGATTTCGAATTGCTCAACGGCTCGAGAAATGCCGTCAAAACCCTTGTAACGAGAGGGTTACGGGTCTTCGGCAGCTGACGGAAGTGGCTTCAGGAAGGCGCTTTCGCACGTTATTTCAAAAATATTGTAACGAATGATTGATTTTAATAAATATGGAAATTATATTAAATATGTAAAATTTTAATATTTTTTGATGCAGATTCGCTTATTTGTTCGCAGCTTTCACTGCAGCTGTCTGGGAATTATCCTAACTCTTGGATTAGGCATCGCCTCGGCGTCAGACAATGCCCAGGTAATGTTTCAGCGTCTGGACGAGCGCGACGGACTCAGTGGAGACTCGGTGACCGCAGTGATGCATGATCGCGATGGCCAAATCTGGCTCGGCACTTCGTCGGGCCTTGATCGTTTTGACGGCCAGAAAATCCGTCCATTTGGTAGCGCTGACGGGCTCGACTCTGGGCGGAGTTTGCGGGGCGTCTCAGTCACGGCATTGTGTGAAGATCGGCAGGGTGGCATTTGGATCGGCACCCGGGCGAGCGGTCTGCGTTTGCTCGATGCCAGCCGGGAGCATTTGATCACCATTGATCGGGTGCCGGACGATTTGCTTTTTGAGTATGCGGGAGATGAAGAAGCTCAGGCGAGAGCCAAGGAAGCTAGACAGCGGCGGTTTGCTGAAATTACAGCGCTGGCGACGGACGGAGAGGGAAACGTCTGGGTAGGAACTCGTGGCGGTCTAATCTGCTTCGAAGCAAATGCCGAGGGTGAGACGCCTACGATGAGTGTGGTGATCGAAGGAGAATGGGTTCGTTCGTTGTTGCGAGACGAGGATGGTGGAATGTGGATCGGCACAGAAGCAGCAGGACTTTACAGGGTTGAAGCGACCCAGCGGACTGCATCGCGAATCTGTCGTTTACCGACGGCGGTCACAGCGTTGGCCAGACATCATAAAAACGGTTTGTGGATTGGAATGGCGGGTAGCGGCATCGTGCATTTCCATCGTCAATCAGCGAATGGTGCGTGGCTGCAAAAACCTCTTACACGTCTCTCCTACGATCCTGCTCAAATGCGTGAGCCGGATCCGCTACCTCGCGAAATCACGGCACTGGCCACGACTGAAGAGGGGGACCTTTGGGCCGGGACTCTCCGTGGCGTAATGCATTGGCATCGGCTCGATGGGCGTGTCGATTTGTTGAAGAGTGATACTCACGACCGTTCGAGTCTTGCGGGTGACCGGGTGACAACCATCGTGCATGACCGGGGCAAAATGCTCTGGATCGGCTTACGCAGGAATGGCGTCAGCAGGTTCGATCTGCGCGGCAAGTGGTTTGACCGGTTTCGATCGAGAACCGAACGGGGACAATCGCTGACTCATTCGTCTGTCCGGGCTTTCGCACCTGCCCTCGATGGCGAGTTGTGGGTCGGAACCGAGCGCGGGCTCAACCGCTGGAACCCTGATCGGGACAGTAGCGTGGTGTTCCTTGCGGACGAGACTCAGGGGCTCGATGATGATTTTATCACGGCGCTGTTGACGGATAGCTCGGGAAACTTGTGGACCGGAACGAGGGGGGGCGGACTGGCCAGATACGTCGATGAAAAATTCCACTCTTATCGACAGAATGGCCCGAAGAAATCGTCACTGACGTCGGATTCGGTGAGTGTTCTGTTCGAAAGTTCAATCAACAAGGTTTGGGTGGGAACTCAGGGTGGTGGCTTGTTGCGATGGGACGAATTAACTGATCAATTCGAAGCGATTGCCGGTGTCGAAGGCAGCAGCATCGAATGGGCGACCTCGGAATTGGCGTTCGTTAACGATATCGCCGAAGCGGGTGATAATTGCCTGTGGATTGGCTCGCCCGATGGGCTGTTTCTCATCGATCCAGAAACCAAGCTGGTGGCGTCGCCGCGCGAACTTTGGCCGGAAATCACAGGATTCGAATCTGGGACAGTTACCGCATTGCTCAGCGATCGTCCCGCGAACCGATTGTGGGTGGGCACGGATGGCAACGGCCTCGTGCTACTTGATACGAACAATGGCCAGTGGCGTCGCTTTGACCGCCAATCAGCTGATCTGCCGACTGACGTGATCGCTGCATTGGAACTCGATGAAAAGCGTCGCCTCTGGGTGAGTGCTGGCGAGGGATTGACGATGCTCAGTTGGAAAGGAGCGGTGCCACCAATTTCGTCAGATTCGGTCAGCGGAATCGGAGGCAAAAATGGGTTGGCAGGGTTTTCGATGAGGCGATTTTCGGCGGCCGAAGGTCTGCAGGACGGGATGTTTTTGCCGCGGGCGTCTTCGGTCTCGGAGGACGGGAAATTGTTTTTTGGTGGTGACGGTGGCTTTAATCGTATCGATCCCAATGCATTGCCGCCGGTTCGTCGTGCGCCAATGCCTATTCTGACGACGCTTGAGCTGCTTGGCTTGCCAGTGATTCCAAAACTTGGTGGTGTTCTGGAATCGCCGCTATCGATCACGGAGTCGGTAAGGTTAACCAAAGAGAACAGCCACAGGATTTCCATCAGGTTCTCCGCTCTCGATTTCACCGCAATCGATAACCCTGCGTTTCGCTATCGTTTGGGTGGACTCGAGGAAGAATGGAATATGGCGGGCGAAGAGCGTCGAGCGACATACACGGGGCTGGAGGCAGGCAAATATGTGTTCGAAGTCCAATGCTCAATGGATGGCGTTGAGTGGAATGAAACCGAGAGCGCGAGTATCAATTTGATCGTCAGGCCAGTCTGGTATGCGACTTGGTGGGCACGGGTTGGCGGCCTATTGCTCAGTTCGTTTTTGTTCGCCCTGTTAATCAAGTTGGCGATGCGTGGACGGGCAGTGGCTATCAATCGCCGCCGCGAACGCCTGGAGATGAAATGCTCCCGCGCCGAGGCAGCACTCGCGCGCCAATTGCAGGGATCGATGTTGGTGCAACGCACCAGTCGCGAGTTCCGTGGCGAAGGTGACGGAGGTCGGGCGTTCGACACGACCGTCCAAGAACTTGGCGAGCATTTCGAAGTCGCTCGCTGTCAGGTGGCACGATTGCCTGAAGGAGTCATTGCGGATCCAGGGGGATTGTATGCTGACGTGATCGCCGAATGGACACTGGACGGTGTGAGTTCGGCTAAAGAATTGAGGGTGCCTTGTGAGGGGGCGGCGCTGATTGAATCGGCGTTGGCATTTCACAGCGCTGTATCGAGTGACGACATCGTATCGGACATCAGCCTTGGTGATTGGCGGGCCGACTTGGTCGAGGCCGAAGTCACGTCGTTGTTGGTGGTTCGGACGCATTATCTTGGCCGGACCAATGGCCTGCTGTTGTTGCACCATTGTGGTGACCGGCGGCGGTGGAAAAACGATGAAAAACAGGTTCTCGAAACGGTCGCGGATCAATTCGGCATCGCGATTGCCCAACTCGATCTCGGCGTAAAAGAAGAAAAGCAGAGACGAGAGATCGAAGCCGCACGCGAAGCTGCTGAAGTCGCCAGCCGCGCAAAGAGCGATTTCCTCGCCAAGATGACTCACGAACTGCGGACACCGCTGAACGCGATTCTCGGCTTTTCGGAGATGATCAAAAAGGATGGTGGGCTGAGCCCGACGGTATCCGATTATATCGATGTCATCAACTCGAGTGGCGAACACCTTTTGTCGGTGATCAACGACGTGCTCGACATGTCACGGATCGAATCAGGTAAAGCCGAACTGCGTCACGAGCACTTTGAGCCGCAACCCCTCATCCGGTCGGCGTACGACATGATGTCAATCGCGGCCGACGCAAAAGGAATCGATTTTCAGTTGGATATTCGCACACCACTGCCCGCGCAGGTCAAAAGCGACAAGGGCAAGCTACGCCAGGTGATGATCAATCTTCTCGGCAACGCTATGAAATTTACCCAGGAGGGCTGGGTGCGGTTGTCGATCGATGTCGAGACGTTGGACGCGGGATCTGAGAGCGACAACAATGAGTGCGAGAGCGATGCCGCCGACGACGCTTTGCCGAAAGTGCGAATCTGGTTCGAGGTGCGCGACACGGGGGCCGGCATATCGGAAGAGGAATTGCCGAGCGTTTTTGAAAAATTTGCCCAGACCGAATCCGGTCGAGGAGCCAAGGAAGGCAGCGGACTCGGACTGTCGATCGCGCGCAATTTCGTCGATATGATGGGCGGTGACCTTACTGTCAAAAGCAAAATTGGAGTTGGCACAGCGTTTACGTTTTTTGTCGAAGTCGTCGACACCAGTTCGCTGCTCTCCAAAGATAGGGCTTCCGGTGACCAGACACTGGAAACGGATGGGCAGCCATCGTTCGCAGCAGTCGAAGCGCTCGCAGCGGGCCATGACGAAGTGCGTATACTGGTGGCTGAAGATCAACCCGTGAACCGCCTGCTGCTGCGTAAGATTTTGGGTAAAGCAGGGTTCGTTATTATCGAAGCCGAGAACGGACTCGAAGCGGTCGAGAAGTGGCAGGAGTGCGACCCCCACATCATCCTTATGGATGAGGACATGCCCCACCTGCGAGGTTCCGAAGCGGCGCAAAGAATCACCGAACTGGCCGGCAAAAACCGTCCGCCCATCGTGTCACTGACAGCATTCGCCCTTGATGAGCAACGCGCTACGGCTCTCGAAGCCGGTTGCGTTGATTTCCTCAGTAAGCCGTTCAAGGCCGACGAGTTGTTCGCGGTGATCGCGCGCCACGTCGAGATCACCTACTGTTACTCGAAAAAAGCGAGCAAAGACAAAGCCGCGGCCTGATGGGTCAGCCCGCGAGTGATGCCACCGAAGTCCTCGGCTCTTCGCTGAGATGACGGACGATGCGATTGTCGTCATCGACCAAAACCACCTTCGGAACGATCGGTTTATCCGTGCTCTCGAAGCCCATGATGATGATCTTTTCGCCAGCCGTGATGAGATGAGCAGCGGCACCATTAACGCCGATGATGCCCGAGCCCGCCTCGCCGGCGATGACGTAAGTCTCAAGACGGACACCGCTGGTGTTTGAGACGACCAGCACCTTTTCGTTCGGCCACAGGCCCACCGCATCGATCAAATCCTGATCGATGGTGATGCTGCCAACGTAGTCGAGATTCGCCTCGGTGACGCTGGCGTGATGAATTTTGGATCGAAGAACAGTGCGCATCTTTACCCGCCTAGTGTGACTGCATTCCAGCGTGAGTCAACCCCGCCACCCGGCCGGGTGTGTCATCGCAGATAATTCAGATGGGAGTTTCGGCTTCGTCGCCACTCGGGCCTTCGCGGTCATTGCGATGCACCCAGACGCTCTGCACGACGCCGAGCAGAAACAAAATCATCAGTAAAAACGTGCCACCGAAACTGATCAAGGGGAGCGGTATCCCGGTGATCGGCATAAGTAGGAGATTCATGCCGACATTTTGGAATATGTGCGCAAAGAACAGGCCGACCACCCCAACAACAATGAGGCGTCCGAGCATATCTCTACTGTAAAACGCCACAAAAAGGCATAACAGGAGCAGCAGCAGAAACGCGGTCAGCATGAGTGTCGCTCCAAGAAAACCGTGCTCCTCAGCGAGCACCGCAAAGATAAAGTCATTGATTGCGGTACCCGGAGTGATCCAGCCCTGAGCATTGATCGAGTCCGGATTTTTAAAGCCCTTGCCCTTGAAGCCGCCAGTGCCGATCGCGAGCAGGTTGTTGTGCGCGCTGTAGGCGTCGCCGAGGATGTCGACCTTTTTACCGCGCAGCATGTCGAACTGCGTGGTGATACGCGCCTTCTGGTAGTCCTTTAATCCGAAAAAGTAGCCGAACGGCAGCATCAGCGTGCCGCACAAGATGATTACGAACAGGTACCGAAACGGAATGCTACCGACCAAAAACATCGCGCCAATGACCGGCAGCCAGACCAGCGACGACCCGAAGTCACCCTGTTTGAGCACCAGCAAAAACGGAATGCCACCGGCAATGCCCGCGACCAGCATGCGGATGAAGTGATTGCGAAAAATCGGGTGCAGCTTGTGCAGACTGCTCAGCAGGATCGCCATAAAAATGATGCCCCCCGCCATGGCTACCTGTGACGGCTGAAACTGAGGGAGGCCAGGCAACTTCAACCAGCCCTTTGTGCCATTGACTTCGATGCCGGCAAATTGCGCGTAGATCAGCAGTCCGAGGCCGGCGAGGTAAAAAGGGATCGCTGCCCAGCGCAACCATTTGTAGTCGATCAATGAAATCACAAAGTAGATAGCCAGACCAACGAAGGCAACTTTTGCCTGTCCTTCCCAGACCGTCGACAGACTTGAGTCACGCATCCATGACGCACTGTAGATCGCGGTGATGCCGAAGATCAACAAGCCGATCATAGTGATGAACAGAGCCCAGTTCATGCCGAGGAATCGACGGAACAGGGGAGTGATGCTTTCGGCGGATTGATTCATCTCATCGGCTACTCAACGAAGGCTGGTGGTCGACGCCACCAATCGTCGGGTGTAATCATGTTGCGGTTCGCGCACGATGGCCTCGGGGGTTCCCGACTCCACAATGCGACCCCGGTTCAAGATCAGCATATGATCGCTCATGTGATCCGCTACCGCAAGGTTGTCGGTCATCAAGAAAATCGTCAGCTGATATTGGTCGCGCAAGTCTTTCAACAGGTTCAAAAGCTCTGCCTGAATCGTCATGTCGATCCCCGTCGTGAGATCGTGACAAATCAATAACTTTGGCTCAACGGCGATCGCTCGTGCGATCGCGGAGCGCTGCCGATGGGCGGCGATCATTTGGCCGGGACGGCGTTTCAGGATCGCTTGAGGCAAGTCGACGGCGGCCAGGGCATCGGCGATTCGCTGCTGGCATTCGTCCTCGTCGATCTTTGGCGAGTAAAGTTTCAGCAATTGCCTCATCTGCGCGCCGATCGCCTGGTGCGGGTTCAGCGGATCCTGCTCGTCGGGCATCAGCAACTGGATCTGGCGTTGAATTTCTCGAAAGCGTCGGCGCTTAAGTTTGAGAATGTTTTCCTCACCGCCATCGAAGTACACAGCTCCTTTGGCGACGTTTTCGACACGCAAGATCGCTAGAGAGAGAGCCAATTTTCCGCTGCCGGCGTCGCCGATCAAACTGGTGATGCTGCCGGGTTCGATGTTGAAATTGAGCTCGTCGAGTATCTTGCGTTGTTTCTGCCGATACTGCAGCCACAAGCGACGATGTCGCGGCCGCACGGTCAGATTCTCAACGCGAAGCAAGGGCATCAGGCGTCCGGAGCTGAAGCTGATTCTGAGGGATAAAGGAAACCGGTCAGCGGGCTGGTCGCGGAAGCGGTGTCGCGGGCGTCGGGCAGTCCGGTTTCGTAGGCCATGCGGCCGGCGTCGACCGCCATCTGGAAGGCTCGTGCCATGGTCACCGGGTCGCGGGCGATGGCGATCGCGGTGTTGACCAGTACGGCATCGGCGCCGATCTCGAGGGCTTCAGCAGCGTGCGAAGGCGAACCGATGCCAGCATCTACGACGACGGGAACCGTAGCCTGTTCGACAATGATTTCGATTTGGCGTCGAGTATCCAGACCTCGGTTCGATCCAATAGGGGAACCCAGTGGCATGACGGTGGCTGTGCCGACATCCTGCAAGCGCTTGGCCAGCACCGGGTCGGCATTGATGTAAGGCAGAACTGTAAAACCTTCGGCGACCAGGATTTCCGCTGCCTTCAGAGTCTCGATAGGGTCGGGTAGCAGATAAGTGGGGTCGGGGTGGATCTCGAGTTTGATCCATTTCGGTAAACCTGCGGCTTCAGCGAGTCGGGCCAGGCGGACGGCTTCCTCGGCGGTGTTGGCGCCCGAGGTATTGGCCAGAAGGAGGTATTTCTCAGGATCGATGAAATCGAGAATGTTGGCGAACGGATCCTTTTCTCCGCTCAGGTCAGCCCGACGCAAGGCAACGGTGACGATCTCGGTCTGCGAGGCGGCGAGCGCATCACGCATGGCCTCGGGTGAGGCAAATTTTCCGGTTCCCAGCAGTAGGCGGCTGGAGAATTGGCGGTCGGCGATAGTCAGCATGTCAGCAGTGTGATCGAACTCAGGTCGTTCCAAAGATGGCCGGGGAAACGGTCTTGGCCAAGCAAATGTTGTGAATGCGGTCCCTTGGAATTGGCTGGGAAAAAAACGTTGCGCAGGCGGGGAATTCCACTATTTTCCGGCAATTGCAACCCCCTCGAGGGGCATTTGTCATGGCTGAAGTAGAAGATCGTTACGAAGATAATGTTAAAGGGACGTTCTATGTGGACGACCAGTGCATCGATTGCGACCTTTGTCGCGAGACGGCGCCGGACAACTTTACCCGTCACGAAGAGGGTGGTTACTCCTACGTTTATAAGCAACCTGAGAGCGATGACGAAAAGGCGCTCTGTGAAGAAGCCATGGAAGGCTGCCCGGTCGAAGCCATTGGCGACGACGGCACCGATGACTGATTCGGCCTCGGCGTGGGTGCATTGCCCGGGCTGAGTGATCGCGAGTGTGGGGTGAATTTTTACGACCGTCGGCTTGGCGTGTCGTGAATTCGGGTGCATGTTGAATGCACCTTGAGCGATTCTGCCAAAACCCCCTATCGAAAGCCGCGCCAACGCAAGCGCCGGGGACGTAGCAACAAGGATTACGCTCTAGCCCAGTTGCGTGGCTACTGGGAACCGGAAGAGGTCGACCAATATGGCACCGATGCTAAACAGGTCGTCGCCAAAGCGCTCGAAGGCTTGAAAGCAGGGCTCGGCAAGCAGTTTGCCGAAGAAGAGATGCTTGCTGCCTGGTCGAGCATCGTCGGCGATTTCGTAGCCGAGCATGCGCGACCGATTCGCATCGATCGGCGGGTGCTCTACGTGCAAGTCCTGCAACCGGCTATTCATTACACGCTCGAACGCGGTAAGGCCGATATCTTGGCAAAAATGCAGGCGCGTTTCGGTGCTTCGGCGATTCGCCAGGTGCGCTTCCGCGTTGGCTGACGGAATATGGCACTGGTGTGATTGCGGACTTTCGCTGCTAGGAAGCATCCGATAGTCTACGGGCATGAAATTCTCTTTTTGGCTCTGCCTGCTCGGGGTGGGTCTGACATTTTCCGTTCGTGCGGCGGAAGAAAAAGCCGCAACCGAACCGCTGGCCGGGCACTCCAATCACGGTGAGGTTTTTAACGAGGGTCCTCGGCAGGGGGCAGTGCTGATTGAAGGTACCGGTGCAGTGCATTTCCCGATCACTGCGTCCAAGCCGGAAGCGCAAAAGTTTTTCGATCAGGGTGTCGGTCAACTGCACGGCTTCTGGTACTTTGAAGCCGAGCGAACGTTTCGTCAGGTGCTGGCGATCGATGCCGATTGTGCGATGGCCTATTGGGGGCTGGCGATGGCCAATTTCAGTAATAAGGAACGCGCCACCGATTTCATCGCCAAAGCAAAAGAGAAGCAGGAAAAAGTATCAGCGAGAGAGAAGGCGTGGATCGCGAGCCTGGCAAAGTTTTTTGAAAATCCGAAAGTCGATGAAAACAAGCGCCGCCGCGATCTGGTTCGGGACATCGAAGCCATCGTCTACGCGAATCCGACCGATCTCGAGGCTAAGGCGTTTTTGCTCTATCAGATTTATTCCAACAGCAAGAACAAGGACGGCTACAAAATTCCATCAAATTTGGTGACCGATCTGCTCGCCGACAGCATTCTCGAGAAGAATCCGCGCCATCCCTGCAACCATTATCGGATTCATTTGTGGGACAGTGAGAATCCCGCCAAGGCGCTCGACTCCGCTGCTCAGTGTGGACCGTCCGCGCCCGGGATCGCTCACATGTGGCACATGCCGGGACACATCTACTCGAAGCTGTATCGCTTCGCGGATGCGGCCTGGCAGCAGGAGGCTTCGGCACGAGTCGACCACGCCCACCAGATGCGCTCCGGGCTGATCCCCGATCAGATTCACAACTTTGCGCACAACAACGAGTGGCTGATCCGCAACCTGTCTTACATCGGGCGTTACGACGATGCGGTTGATCTGGCGAAGAACATGATCGAGCTGCCTCGTCGACCGAAATTCGACAGCAAAGGCAAGGTCTGGCAGCACTCGGGGACGAGTTGGGCATACGGACGCCTCCGTTTGCGGGATCTGCTGCTCGAGTACGAGCAGTGGGACACTCTGCTCGCTCTCGCAGAGACAGATTATCTCAAACCGGGCCCCGACGATATTAACGAAGCCGAGTGGCAAAGGCTGGTCGGCGTCGCATCATTCATGACCAATAATCCTGAGCGGGGCCGTAAACAATTGGTGGCCTTGGAGTCAGCGCTGACGAAGAAAACAGCTGCCCGTGACAAGGCGGTGACTGATGCCGAAAAGAAGAATCGGGATGCGAAAAAATCCGATGCGGATATTGAAAAGGCGAAGAAGAGCGCCACCGACAATTTTGCCAAGGCGATTACCGAGCTTACTAATCAAGTAGACGAACTCAAGGTCTGCGATCTTGTTTTCGGTTCGACAGAAGGTCTGTCGGACGAAAGAAAAAAATTGGCGAGCGAATTGTTACCCAAGCTGAAGACGGTCGATCGCGCGCGTCAGGCGGAGATGTACCTTCGCCTCGGTGAGGTGGAAACTGCCATCAAAAAAATGGCCGAAGAGGTGAGTGCATCGAAGAATCAGGTGGTTCCTCGTGCTCAACAGGCGGATATAC
>JBBKXR010000336.1:0-3069 GCA_037969585.1 Verrucomicrobiales bacterium | reverse complement strand
CGCGGTTCAAACGAGTGGGTGGCCCGCGAGTGGTAACGCCGGAACCGCAACTCATTCCGGCTCCCGAAGTAATGCCAAAGGTTGACGATGTCCCTGCGGATCGCGTGTTACTCACCATGGCGGAAGGATTTCCCTCGGAGACGCGGTGGATGAATGAAGGCGAGGCCGACGACGGCGAGTTGATGCGCTGGGTCGGCGATGATTTTATGTTGCCGCGCATTCCCCTGCGTCACGATGAGTGGGGGATACGGGAAAGCTGGAAGGTGCCGATGCTGGTGCGGATGGTCGCCGATGTGAAACTACCGCCCGGAGAACAGCGCATCATGCTGCGCGCGCGGGCATTGGGGCGCTTGTGGATTGACGGTCAGTTGGTGGCCAGAACCGAGGCGATCACGGTGCAGCCGCCGAATGGCGAGGAACCGGTAACTCCGGTCAGGGAAGCGACGCTGCCGGGCCTGCGCATTGCCGGGTACCATCAGCAGGAAGTGTTTGGCGAAGTGACAGTGGAGGACGGAAAAACGTCGCGGGTGGTTTTGGAACTGGTGGTTGGCGGGAAAAATCTGCGTCCGGAAACCGGAGAGTTCTGCGTGGCGATTCAGACGGCGGACGGAAAATCTTTTTCGGTTCTGCGGGCGGGCGAGGGCGAGCATTTGCCTCTGACAGACGAGGAAGTTGTGCCGGTGTTAGCCAGCATGGAGGAATCGCTTGCTGAGTTCGACGACATCAATCGCCGCGCGGCGTCGGCGAGTCGAAATGATTTCTGGGAGCAGCGACATGCCGTAGCGAAAAAATGGGCCGATGCGAATTCTGCGCCGCCGGTTCCGGAGATCGATGGCATCCGGCATCCGGTCGACGCATTCGTGAGGGCAAAGATCGATCGGGCGGTAGCGGCAAGTGCGGGCACCGACCGCAAGCAGGCCGAAGCGTTTCACGGCAAGATCCTGCCACTGTTGCGCGAGAATTGCTTCCGCTGCCACGGCGAGAAAGAAAAGGGAGGCTTGAAGCTGGATTCGCGGGAACGTTTGCTGGAAGCGGTGACGCCCGGCGATGTGGAGAAGAGTGAGCTGATTTATCGCCTGCACAGCGAGGATGAAGACGAGCGCATGCCGCCGACGGGTGATCCGCTGGCCAAGGGCGATATTGCATTGTTGGAAGAATGGATAAAGTCCGGCGCGGAGTGGCCCAGTCCGCCGGTCGATGCGGTTGAGATTGCCGAGCGACCCTTGATCGATGATGCCGCGTTTCTGCGGCGCGTGTATCTGGATACGCTGGGAGTTCCGCCGACCTTTGCCGAAGCGGACGCATTTCTCGCCGACCAGAGCGCGGACAAACGCGAGCGCCTGATCGAACGGCTGCTGAGTGATGAGCGCGGCGCGGACAACTGGGTCGGTTATTGGCAGGATATGTTGGCGGAGAATCCCGCGCTGTTGAATCAATCGCAGGGATCGACTGGGCCGTTTCGCTGGTTCATCTATGATTCTCTCCGCGACAACAAGCCGCTCGATCGGATGGTCACGGAACTGATCCTGTTACGCGGCGGACAATATGAAGGCGGCAGTGCCGGGTTCGGCCTGGCGGCGGAGAACGATGCTCCGTTCGCAGCGAAAGGCCACATCGTGGCGTCTGCCTTTCTCGGGATCGAACTGCAATGCGCGCGCTGTCACGACTCGCCTTATCACAGCACCACGCAGCGTGATCTGTTTTCGTTGGCAGCGATGTTTGAACGCAAACCGGTGGCCGCTCCCGAGACCAGTCAGGTGCCGGCGGGTTTCTTTGAGGACCGCGACCGCAAGGCTCTTATCAAAGTGACGCTCAAACCCGGTGAGCAGGTTGCGCCCGAATGGCGTTTCGCCAAGATGACCGGCATGGCAGACGGAGACGCCATCGATCGACTGATGCAGGATCCGGCGGACAGCCGCGAACGTTTGGCGACCTTGATCACAGCGCCGGGAAATCGTCGCTTCGCCCGGGTGGTGGTCAACCGGATTTGGAAACGGCTGATGGGCGCGGGCCTGGTCGAGCCCATTCACGATTGGGAAGGCCGCAACGCCAGTCATCCTGAGTTGCTGGATTGGTTGGCACACCAGTTTGTCGACAAAGGTTTTAATGCTAACGACATCATTGGTTTGATCCTTACTTCGGATGCTTATCAGCGTCAGGCCATCGAAGGCAATCTAGCGGCGTCGACCGAGCTGCGATTCTTCAGTGGTCCGGAGCGGCGTCGACTGAGTGCCGAGCAGGTGGTCGACTCGCTGTTTGCGGCGACCGGCAATCCGCTGGATATCGGCGAGCTGACATTTGTTCACGACGGCAAACGCCCGCTCAGCAATCGGCAGACGCTGGGTTTTCCCCGGCGCGCCTGGATGCTGGCGGATCTTAACAACGAACGGGATCGTCCGAGCCTTTCGCTGCCCGCGGCGCGAGCCATCACCGATGTTCTCCAGGCCTTCGGCTGGAAGGGCGCCCGCCAGCAACCGATCATGAATCGCGATTCGGATGCGAACGTTCTCCAGCCCGGCATTCTCGCCAACGGCACCCTGGTGACCAACTTGTCGCGGGTGGCGAACCGAAGTGATCTGGCCGCACTGGCGATCCACGCTTCTTCCCCTGAAGAATTGGTGGAAACCATGTTCCTGCGGGTTCTCGCGCGACGACCGACTGACGGAGAACAGCAGCAGTTTTCGGTGGCCCTGCGCGAGGGCTTTGCCGAACGAGTGATCCCCGCCGCCGATGTTCGCGTCCTTGAGAAACCGGAACCGCTGCCGCAGATCACGTGGTTCAATCACCAGCGACACGAAGCGACGAAAGTTCAGAATGCCGTGGAACGCAGAGTGCAGGAAGGTCCGCCAGCCGACCCTCGTTTGCGCCCGCAATGGCGGGAAAAATTTGAAGACATGGTATGGAGTTTGATCAATCATCGGGAGTTCGTATGGATTCCATGAACCTGAATCGTCGCCAGTTTATCGGTAGCGCCAGCGCCGCCGTGGGGGGACTCGCGCTGCCCGCTTCACCGGCTTTTGCCGAGCCGACGGAAGCGTTGCTTCAGGGTAAAGCCGAGCACGTCATCTC
>JBBKXR010000335.1:0-34054 GCA_037969585.1 Verrucomicrobiales bacterium | reverse complement strand
CACGAGGAGAGTCCCGCCAACACGAGCAGCGAGAGCGTTAGTACCACAACTCGCGCGGTTTCCATTTCCCCCCTTTTGCTCATGAGACTAAAAATCGCGGAGAAGGTGGCTTGGCCTCTTGTTTCAGAAATGGCGGAGGGGGTGGGATTCGAACCCACGGTACCTTGCGGCACGCTGGTTTTCAAGACCAGTGCATTCGACCACTCTGCCACCCCTCCTGATTTTTATGTCGCTGAGTCGATTTTCACCGACCCTGCATCGCTCTAATAGCATCGCTATCGGAAAATTTCAATCCCGAGCCGCGACTCATTCGGCTGATTTATCTCCTTCGCCTTCCGGTGCCGCATTGGGAGCTACAACGATGGTCACCGCCTTGTCACTGCCGAAATATTGCTTCGCCAGCGCTTTGAGTTCATCCAGCGTCATCGCCTCGTGATCCGAGATAAAACTGCGCGCCCAGTCGAGCCGCTCCGGATGCTCCTGACTCGTGTCGACCACGCTGCCCATCCAGTAGCCGTTGGTGCGACGATATTCTTCGATGCTGGTCATGCGCGGTTTCAGCGCGCGCTCCATTTCGTCCTCACTGATCTCCCCCGCCGCCAGATCATCGCTAATTTCGCGAATCACTGCCACCACCTTGTCCGCCTGATCGGGAGCCACCGTGTCACCGGCAAAAGTGTAGCCGAAGCCCGTGAACGCATCACTCGGTGCGTTGTGCGCGAAGGGGCTATAAACATCGCCCAGCTCTTCGCGAAGCTTGAGGCGCAATCGATCATCGAGAATCGATGCCAATAAGCTGAGCCGCCGCGTACGCTTGACGTCCCAGATATCTTCGGTCGGCCAATAGACGCGCACTCCGGCCTTAGGAATCTTCGAATCGAAACTGTAGCGCTTTTCGACCGGCCCTTGCGGAAAGGTGATCTTGCGCAGGTCTTCGTGTCGATCTTTCCCGGCAGCACGCTCCGCAAGGCCACCGAAAACGCCGGTGATTTCGGTGAGCATATTTTCCAAGTCGAAATCGCCGACCGCAGTAACTTCCATGTAAGAACCCGCCAGAGCTTCAGCCAACCACGCCTTCGATTCTTCCATCGTCCGGCTCTCCAGTTCGTCACGCGGCGGAATGCCAAAGCGCTGATCACCACCGTGAATGAACGATTCGACTTTGTCGTCGAACACCCCGTCGGGTGTCACTTTAAGTTGCTGATAATACTGGTCAAGATAACCACGCAATTGCGTCTGCGCCTCCGTCCGGTAGCCTGGCGCTACCAGATAGGCCCGCAGCATGAGCAACTGATCATGCAAGTCTGACGGTCGAGTTTTACCCGACAACACGAAGGCATCATCTTCGACCGAAAAGCCCACAGCCGCCGCCTTGCCAGCAAAAATGCGCTTGATGGTATCGATGTCGTGCGCCTCCAAGCCACCGTCGACAAAGGTGCTATCGGTGAACATCGCCAGACCTGGTTTGTCGGCCGGCTCCACCAGTTTGCCCGAGCCAAAGCGAACTTTCACATAAATGGTGTCGTCCTCGAAGTCGGTCGGACGCAGATTCACCCGCACGCCGTTGCCGAGCACAGTTTGAGTCACCTTCAGGTCTTCGATCTCCGTCCGCTTCGCCACCTTGCCGCCATCGGCGACATCGCTATAGGCGAACGCCACCGCCTCAACTTCAGCCGGCGGCGCAACTTCTGTCGACGAACTCGCCTGATAGGCCGCAAGGATCGCCTTGTCCGAATCCTGCAACTCGAGATTTCCGCTGACCATCACCATCATGTCGGGAACATTCTGCCAGAACTCCGCCAAGCGGCTCTGACATTGTTCCGCCGTGATTTTTTCCAGCTCAGCCTTCACCCGCACCAAATCGTCAGCCGGGCTGGTGAACACCTCGCGACTGCCGATGCGACGCGCGATCTCATTGGACAAATCGGACGACTTCCGAGTCGCCATCGCCTGAGCTGCCTTTTCGTAACTGTTGAGCACATTGGCTTTCGCCTCGGCCAATTCTGCATCAGTAAAACCATACTCAATCGCCCGGCGCAACTCCTGCTCGATCACCTCCAGCGCCGCCTGCCAATCTTCCGGCTTACTGGTCGCCATGATCGACGAGTATCGCGATATATTCAGATCGTAGAGATTGCTGTAGTACATCCGCCCGCTCTTGATCTTCGATCCCTCCGCCTTGGCGATGATGCCCAGCCGCCGGTTCACCACTTGGCTCGCCAACCCCATGCGCAGTTGGTAAGCCCGCTGCTCGGCGTTGTCCTTTGCCTCTTTCGAGAAAGGCTGACGCTGTCCTTCGATCGATACCGACACCTCGCCGGCGTCCATTTCGGAGTGAAAATGCGAGGTCAGACCGCGCGCCGAGACCTTGCCCATTTCCGGATCAGGCAGATCTGTCGGCGGCGCTTCGATCGGGCTGAAATACTCTTTGATCATCGGTTCGATCGCCGCAACTTCGATATCGCCAACGACCACCACCGCCATACGATCCGGCGTGTACCATTTTTTATAGAAGCTTTCAAAACGCTCACGCTTTGCGGTCTTGATCACCTCCTCAGTGCCAATCGGCAATCGCTTGCTAACCAGCGCCTCCGGTAACGAAGCTTCAAATTCCGCGACAAATGTGCGCCAGCCAGCCGAATCGCGATTGCGTTTTTCGCTGAGAATGATGCCTCGTTCCGCTTCGATTTCCTCCTCCGGCAGCAGCATGCCGTCCGCGTAATCATTGAGCAGCCGAAAGCCCTCCGCCAGCGTCTCTGTCTCTGTGTTCGGCATTTCCAGCTTGTAGACCGTTTCGTTGAAACTGGTATGCGCGTTCGTGTGATTGCCAAAGCCCATGCCCAAGCGCTGGAAATACTCGACCATTTCTCCCGCCGGAAAATTCTCCGTACCATTGAAGGCCATGTGCTCGAGAAAGTGAGCCAGCCCCCGCTGATCTTCTTCCTCCATCAGCGAACCCGCATCGACATAAAGTCGCAAGCTGACCCGATTCGGGGGCTCAGGATTTGGCATGATGGCGTAGCGCAGGCCATTGTCGAGCACGCCCCATGTCACCGCAGGGTCCGATTTTAAATCGCTCCCGTCGCGGGCAAGCGGGATGGGAAGCGCCGCTGAGGATGCAGATATCTTTTCATCTTTGCCGAAGACCGGCAGCAAAATCGCAGCAGCCAGACCGACCACCGAAAGGCGGAAGAAGCGGGATTGGGTAGGGCAGGTTTTCATAAAATAACGTCGACTCGGGAAATTAGAAGAATTAAGGCGAACCCGGCTGAGGAATGCTGACCACACGACGGTTAAACATCACGCATTCGTCGTAGCTCACAAGACTACCGCCAAAAATATCAAGTGCACTGCCAATCGTCAAATCCACCCGCCCCCCACTCAATGCGTCGACCCGCTTCAAATCGTCGAGCGAGTTCGCGCCACCCGCGTAGGTCATCGGTCGACCGCCCCAGGCACCCAGCATCTTCACCAACTCTTCATCGATCCCTTCGCAGCGGCCCTCAACATCCGCGGCGTGAATCAAAAATTCTCCACAACTCCCCGCCAGCCGATCCAGCGTTTCCCCATTTACCTCCAGATCGGTCGGCGTCCGCCAACGGTTCATCGCCACCATCCATCGCAAACCTCCGCGATCAACCGCGCGCCGACAACTAAGGTCGATCACCAACCGTTCAGCACCAACCCGCTCGACCAGTTGCTCAAGCCTTTCCGGTAAAAACGTCCCCTTGTCTGCATCGAACAAGTGCGACGTCACGATGACGTGACTCGCCCCCGCCTCAATCCAAGTATGCGCATTTTCAGCAGTGATACCGCCGCCGATCTGCAGTCCGCCATCCCAAACTGCCAGCGCAGCACGCGCCGCCTCGTCATTGCCTGGACCAAGCTTGATTACATGACCGCCCGCCAACCCATCGTCGCGGTATTTTTCAGCATACCATTCCGCCGGACGCTCACTGACAAAATTCGTCTGCAACGCCGCTGACTCCGAGTCCAAAGTCCCGCCGACAATCTGCTTCACCCTCCCCTCGTGGAGATCGATGCATGGCCGGAATTTCGTCATTGCCGCAACCCTAGAGTCACCCGAGACGAATCTCAATGACGGATGAATCAAACCCGCTCACCGCGACCCATTACCGCTTTCTGCAAATCACGTAGCACCCGTAGCTCTCCCCACTCGGCACCACGCATTTTTCGAGCACCGCACTTCCGGTTTGGGCCAAACCGATCACGCTGTTCCTCGAACACCTCCTCGACGAACGCCTCATCCCCAAACACCGCCCCGTCGACAAAATACCGCACTTTACAACGCAGCACCTCCGGCAAAGACAAACGCCCGCCCCTCTTAAGTTCCGCCTCCACCGCGTCGCGACTTATACCCGCACGCCCCGGTTTCCCAGTGATCTCGTCCGCTGGCATCTCCTCACCGTGCAAGTAGAGCATTTCCCGATACTTAGGCGCCGTGTTTGCCCAGGTAATACGTCGATTCACCCCATACCCCGACATTTCCAAAATCGCCCCCAAGCCTCGACGGGCCAGCATCTTCCCCGCCACCGCCTCACCGTATCCCGACCACAGATAATCCTTTGGATCATCGACGATCCCCGCGCGCACCGGATTAAGATCGATGTAAGCCGCCATCGTCAGCAAAGCCTGTTCACCATTCTCAACCAGCACACTCTTAAAACGGTCCTCCCACAAAGTTCCAACTCGATCGTTGTTCGGATTATACCACTGAGTAAAACGCTGCTTCAACTCCTTGAGATAAGCCGAAATACTGTTCCGCCGCAGTTCGTACCGCTCGAGTAATTGCTTTAATTGTCGTCCATCGCCGGCTCGGGCAGCTCTCACAGCAGAATCCAACTCATCCACCGCCGCCGTCAAAGCCTGCCGCCGATAGATCAGCGGCAGCAACATCCGCAATCGCCTCTCATCCAGCGACTCAACCCCATCCCTGTCCGCAACCCGCACCAGCAAATGAAAGTGGTTCGACATCAAGCAAAATGTCACCACCTCAACCCCACAAAACTCCTCCAAACGCCGCATCCAAAACCGAAAGTAGTTCTTCTCGCGCACTCCAAATACAAAGCGCCGATCGACCACACGAGAAATCACATGATAAGTCGCCTCGCCGTGTTCCCTCAATAATCTAGCTCGTCTCATAACTGCACTAAACCAATGACTTCCTCTAAATGCAACTTTTAAAGTCCCGTCCCTTAATTGACGAGTGCTTGTTGCTTGGCCTTTGATGCGGTTCTAGGCGACACAGAAAAAATCGCCGCCCTCGGTGAAGCCTGCTTCGTTGGCGAGTTGCCGAATCTGATCGCGGCCGCCGGGGACTCCTACGGCACCGATGAGGGTGGTGCCGATCGCGTTGGCGAAGCTGAGATTGCCGTCAAGGACTTCGATGCCGTGAATTTTTTTGCCGATTCGTTTTTCGCTGACTTCGTAGAAAGCATGCACTTGTGCGCCTTCGTCTAGCAAAAATCGGGCGAGACGTTTTCCGATTGGTCCGGCTCCGCAGATCGACAGGCCCTGCTCGGCGGCAATTGGCAAACGCGCTACGTAGTGGGCTTTAGCTCGAAGAAAATTGGTCTGCGAGTAGCGATCATCGGTGCGGGTAGTGCGATTTTCGCTGTCGAACCAATCCAGCAAGAGTTGGTCGACCTTGCCCACTTGTTCTCCCCCGCCCAGCAGGCGCAGCCAGAGATCGTAGTCTTCGGCCCAGGGGCGATCGTGATAGCCTTCGAAGCGCTCCAGGGTGGCGCGACGAATCATCATCGATGGATTAGCGATGGGACTGTCGATAAATCTTTCGCGAGCAATTGCCTCGGGACTGTCGAGCGAGTTGAGCCAATCTTCGTACGCGGCGTAGCCTTGCTCTGGATCGGTGACTTTGCCATCGACGCGTCGACGGATCCGCACGCGAGTGGCGCACGCTGCAGCCTCGGGGTGCTCGCGCAAATATCGGACCTGTTGCTGGATGCGGCCGGTATAAGAAAAATCATCGGCGTCCATGCGCGCGAGCAGGGTTCCCTGCGATTCGCGCCAGAGGAAATTCAGCGCGGGAATGAAGCCGCAGCCGCTCGGCGCTTTCATCACAGTGATACGCGAGTCGCGACGGGCGTATTTTTTCATGATCGAAAAGCTCTGATCGGTGGAGCCGTGATCGACCAGAACGAGTTCGAAATCGGGCAGCGACTGTGCCAAGCAACTGCGAATCGCCATGGGCAGTGTTGCCTCGGCGTTTTTTACCGGCAGCAATATCGAGATGCTCTCCGCAACCTTGTCGCTGTGACCTGCCTCACTCATCGAGACTGCGGGCTTCAGCAAAAACTTCGCCGTCGATGCTGCTGTCGTCGGGAGAGAAGGCGATCACCATCGGCCGACAGCAGACTTCGCAGTCATAGTCGACTTCGCTTGGCGTTTCGTCAGCGGGCGGCGCAGCCACTTCGAACACCTCGAAGCAACTCGGACAAGTCACTGGGCAGGTAGCGGTCATCTTGAAAAATGCCTACCCGTCGATGCTAGCCGCGGGAATAAACGATCCGACCGCAATTCTCGCAGTGGGTCACTACCTTCTCGGCACGGGCCGACATTTCGGTCGATTTGATGACCTTCATGTGACATCCCTTGCACTGCCCATCCTCAAGCGGAACAACGGCGGAGGCGCCTTTGCCTGCAAAAAGTCGGTTGTAAATGCTGATGATGTCTTCGTCGAGTTTGGCGGCGATACCGGTGCGCTCGTCCTTCAATGCGACGATTTGCGTCTGACAATTCTGGCGGCGCTTTTCGAAGGCTTCAAGTTCTTCGTCGACCAATTTCTGCGATGCGTCGAGCTTGGCTTTCGCCTCATCGAGAGCGCTTTTCAGGGTCTCGCCCAATTCCATCAGCTCGAGTTCGCTGTCTTCGAGCTTTGTGACTTCCGCTCCATAGTTTTCGATTTCCTCGCCCATGCGATGAAATTCTTCGTTCTTCTTGGTTTCGAACTGCTGAACCTTGAGCTTTGCCATCGAGTCCTGACGGGTCTGAATATCGAGCTCAAGATTTTTCATTGCCACCTCATTGGCTTGAAAGACAGCCTTGGCATCGGCGGCTCGCTTTTCATCGCCCGCCAATCGCATCTTTGCAGCATCTTCTTCTCCAGGGATGCGCTCCAAGTCCAGTTGAAGGTTTCGCATCTTCTGATCGCGGTCCTGGAGGATCAGCAGGGTTTCAATTTCAGCGAGCATGGGGAAGAAAGTATTCAGTCGGCAGTGTTCAGCTTTCAGAGTCCGAGGTCGAGCGCATTCGACCGCCGACTCCGCCGGGACCTACTCAGTACAACTCTACAGGTGAACGTTTGCCGTCTTCGACGCTGAGATTTCTGGCTTCTTCTTCGCCGAGGGTATCGACGCGCAGTTGCCAGATGCGGTCATCGATCTCCTTAAAAGCTTCCACGGAGAACGGCGTCGGCTTGCTGAGCTTGGCCTTGGCGTTGTCGATTCGTTTCTGAGCGTCGAAAATGACCGGATCGGGAACTCTTTCGAGAAATTGCTTCGCGTCTTCCACCATATCGATGCGATGGCAGATCATGGCGAGATCGTTGCCGGCCTCGATCGCTGCGATGATAGTTTCCTCAAATGTCACCTCGTTGAGAATCGCGCCCATGTCGAGATCATCGGTCATCACCAGGCCGTCGTAAGCCAGTTGATTACGCAAAAATTGGCCGATGATATTTTTCGAAAGCGATGCCGGCCAGCGCGGTCGATCGGCATCCCAACAGGGAAAATGCGAATGGCAGGTCATCAGTGAGTCGAGCTCCGACAACAGGGCGCGGAACGGTTTCAACTCATCAGCCTCCATTTCATCGAGCGTCTTGTTGATCACGGGCAGTTCATGATGTGGGTCGACACTCGCTGATGCATAGCCGGGGAAATGCTTACCCGAGCTGAGCACGCCGCCCTTACGCATGGCGGCATTGAACACCCCGGCATTGGAAATCACTTCTTCCGGGCTGGTACCCCAGCAGCGCCCCTTCAACGAATTGTCAGCTTCGTCATCGAACGAAAGGTCGAGCACGGGGCAGAGGTCGAGATTAAATCCAAACACGCGCAGC
This sequence comes from Verrucomicrobiales bacterium, assembly GCA_037969585.1. GTDB lineage: Bacteria > Verrucomicrobiota > Verrucomicrobiia > Verrucomicrobiales > DEV007 > JBBKXR01. The sequence continues at coordinate 25,956 of JBBKXR010000335.1, read as the reverse complement.
ACCTCGGCGGTCAACTTGCCGTGACGTGCGATCAGCTCAACATCGCCTTTTTTCCGAAGCTGTTGGGCGTTCGGCGGCTCGCTGCCGATCAACCGCAGGCGCGACACTCGGCCGCCTTCCTGATCGATAGTGATGAACGGTTCGACTTCGGAAAGATCCCGCAAGTCATCGATCAACTTGCGTAATTGTTCGGGAGACTTGATATTACGGCCGAATAAAATAAACCCACCCGGTTGGATTTCTTTGAATCTGCGTGCGGTGTCTGAATCGAGTTCAGGTCCCGGAACTCCAGTCAGCAGTAGTTGGCCCAGTCGGTTGGCATCCATAGTAATTAATCGAAGCAGAAACTAAGCAGTCATGAGTTTGAAAAACAAAGCCTTTTTGCTTCTCGTTCCGATTCTCTTTCTGATCGGGCTGACAGCTTGTCTTACGACGCAAAGCGGATCAAAAGGCGGTGCTGCTGGCGGAAGCTACTCCGGCCCGACTCTGCTCGGCATCGACGTGTTGGAGCAGAATGGCTTCACCGGCCTGCAAGGCAAACGCGTTGGCTTGATCACTAACCAGACGAGCGTCAATCGACGCGGTACGGCGACGCGCGTGGTTTTGCAAAAGGCACCTCAAGTCAATCTGGTCGCTCTGTTCACGCCCGAGCACGGTCTAGACGGCACGGAAAAGGCTGCGGCACACATCGCCACCCGCCGTGACCCGATTACCGGACTGGTCGCCCATTCGCTCTACGGCCCGACGCGAAAGCCCTCTGCGCAGATGCTCTCGGGTGTCGACATTTTGCTGTTCGATCTTCAGGACATTGGTGCGCGCAGCTACACCTACATCAGCACGATGATCCTGGCGATGGAGGCCTGTGGTGAGTACGGCAAGGAGTTCATGGTGCTTGATCGCCCCAACCCTATCGGCGGTGTTCGGGTTCAAGGTCCACCAATGGAGCAGGGTTGGATTTCGTTTGTCGGACAAATACCGGTCCCCTACCTGCACGGCATGACCGCCGGCGAACTGGCAAAAATGAGCAATGCCCGCGGCTGGTCCAAGAATCAATGTCGCCTCTCAGTTGTGCCGATGAAGGGTTGGAGTCGCCAGATGGCCTGGAAGGATACCCGACTCCGCTGGGTGCCGACCTCGCCGAATATTCCCAACGCCGACTCGCCTTTTTACTACGCTGCAACCGGCATCTTCGGTAGCCTGACGGGCGGCGATATCGGCATCGGCACCTCGGGCCCGTTCGAATATGCGGGGGGCCCAAAAATCGACGCGCGCGAGTTCACCGCCGCGATGCAGCGTTTCAATACGCCCGGTGTCAGCTTTTCACCGTACAACAGTTCGCGCAAGCCGGGCCACGCAGGCGTCAAAATCGCCATCGATACAAACACCAGCGCCGATCTGGTCGCCCTGAATTTGATCATCATCGATGAGATCAATAAACGCATCGGACGTCCCGATCTGTTCGACAAGACGTCGGCCGCGGCAAAGAACATTTTCTACAAAGTCTACGGTTCGACCAGCATCGAGAGCCAACTCAAGCGCGGCGTTTCACCGGGCAGCATCATCGCTGGATGGAAGCAGTACAACGATTCGTTCCGGCAGACACGCCAGCCGTATCTGCTATATCGTTGATCCGTTTCAGGAGCCGCGCCACCTGCGCTAGATCACCCGGATCGAACCGAGTTTTCTTTCAACGAGTGCCCGAAACTCGTCGATTTGAGATGCCGACTGAAAATCGCGTTTTGGCACGATCGAAAATGTCTGCTTGGTGATCATCAGCAAAAATGCGTCATCGCTTTCCAATGCGCTTGAATAGATGTCCCAATTCAGCTGCGAAGCGCCGACCTTCGATTCGGTCGAAATGACATCGTTTGAAAACTCCGTTGCGATAGGGCCTGTGAATTTCAGATTGGATCGATAAGCCCGCGCGAACATCGCGCGACGCGCGATCGGAAGCAACGAAAGCAACGCTCCGAGGCCGACGATGACGAAGGCAAGCATGCGAATATTCGGCAAGGTCGCCAAGACCAGCGCGCCAAGCAAGACTGCGATTCCTCCAATCCAGTGCGCCGTTTCTGAGCCCTGCTTACTCGATCGCCAAAAGCGTTCGTACGCCTGAATGAAATCAGCCTCTTCGACTTTGTAAGAAATCTTCAACGGCTCGCCCACGATCCTCTCAAGGCTGCACGTTATTATCGCGTGAGAAAATCCCGAAGAAGGGACGGCGCTTGGCTCGCTTCTCCTCGATCCGCGCTTCGATCGCTTTTTCGATCGCCTGCTGTCCCTCGGCGTTCTGAGTCGGGACACCTGGATTCGGATGCGCTTCTGCAGCGGGTCCGCCGATGACCGTGCGCAGATCCTCGTCATAGCTGGCAGCGTGCACATTGCCATCTTCACCGACCACGATCGGTTGGATGAAAATAATCAGTTCGGTGCGTTCGATCGAGTCGACCGTGTTGCGCGCCAGCGCTCCGAGCAAAGGAATCCGGCTAAGAACCGGAATCCCAGACGTTGTGGACGTGTCGCTCTCCGTTATCAATCCACCGAGCACGATGGTCGAACGGTCGGGAACGGTGACGGTAGTATTGAGTTCCTGAGTGCCAATGATCGGCACCTGGTTATTGGCGACCAGTTGTTGGCCGATAACCGTGTCGTTGACCTGCACAATTTCGAGCGTGACTTCGTGGTTTTCGTTGATGGTCGGCTTCACTTCAAGTTTCAGCACGACATCTTCGTAGGCGATTGTCGTCTGCACCGCCGCCGCATTCACCTGGCCAGAGTTGTCCGTCAGACTTTGTTGAGGCACTGGTATGCGTTGTCCGTTGGTGATCTCCGCACGTTTACCGTTTTGGGTGTAGACCACCGGTCGGGAAAGCACCTTAAAACGATTAGTCGATTCCAAGGCGGTAACAAAAGTATCCAACGACTCACCGATTTGCCCATAAATGTTGAGTCCGCTGACGGGACCGAAGGCTGTCGTAATCAAATTGTCGCGCAAGTCGCCGACGTTGTTGTTAGTGATGATGTCGCTGCGACCATTGATGAGCCCCGAAGCGATGCCTCCTTCGGCAGGATTATTGCCTTCGAACGCGGTGAATTTTTGCAAGTAGTCGACACCGAACTGCACATCGTCGCCGAGCGTCAGCTGACCGATTACCGTAGCAAGATAGACCTGCATCGGTCGCCGATCGAGACGATCGATGATATCGAGCACGATGTCCTGCGACTCCTTCGATCCGATCACCACGATCTTGTTTGACTGCCGGTCGGCAATGACGCGGGTCTTGCCGATCAATACCGAAATCGGCGCGATTTCATCCGTAGAAAATGCTAACTGATCCGGGCGTCCAACATCCTGATCAGTGGTCGCATTGGTGCGCGTGTTCGCCTGAGTGCTGGCGTCGTTGGCACCGGTCAGCGAGGCGATCTGCGACGAAACCACCGGCGTCGGTCGAGTGTCGATGGTGCGGCCACCCGGCAGAATCGTCTGTCCAGTACCGGTATCCTGCAGCACATCGATGATGACCGGCAGGACGTCGTTGGCTTTGATGTGAAGCAGTGGCCGCTCGACCGGATCGGGCGCATCACTGGCTTGATCAAATTCTTTGACCAGTTCGAGAATGTAAGCGGAGTCGGTCGGTGTCGCGACCACCATGATGCGGTTCAGGCGATCGTCGGGGATCAGTTGTGCCGCCGGCTGGTCCGCCGTGCCGATGCCAGTGTTGGGATCCTGAGCTTTGCTCTCTGGCTGACCGTTGCCGCGTTGCTGATTGCTGTTGTTGTTGTTGTTGTTGTTGTTATCTTTGTTTTCCTTGGGTTTTTCCCCAGTGATGGTTTTCCCCTGCTCACTCAGACGCAGGGCCTCTTCTGCTCTGGCGTCCAATGCTGCCTGGATAATTTGCGCGACGACATTTGCTTCAGCGTATTCCAGCTTCACAAAGGAAGTCAGCAACATAGCGCTCTCGGTTGGTGCATCGATAATGGCCTGCAGCCGGATCAATTGCCGAACGATCGATGAGCTCTCAGTGATCAATAGTCCCTGCGGTGTCGCCACCGGAGTGATGCGACCAAATTCATTAAGGACCACGTGACTCCCGAAAAGGGTCGCCGCTTCCTCCGGCGAAATGTAGTCGAGCCCCATGAAGTAACCGACCAGAGATTCGCCCGCCGGAAGATCATCGGGCGATGTATAAATCTGCATGCCTTCACTGAATGACGATTGCTGACTCTGATTGCTCTGCCGTCCGAGCAATACCTTCACCGCTTCCTCGCCCGGCTCGGCGACGATGACGTAGCCGTTAGTGATCAAGGTCATCTCGATGAGGCGGATCGCTTCCTGTTTAGAAACATCCCCGGGGGTCACCAAGCTGACTTGGGCGCCTTCAAATACCGTGGTGTCTTTGACTATCGTTTTTTCGATCAGCCGCTCATAGATCGTCAAAAGATCGGAAACCGGGTTGAGGGGGAACTGCAGTGTGACACGATCTCCCGTAATGCTACCACTGGGAGCTGCGGTAGCCGCTGTTGCTGGAGGTCCGCCTGGACCGCGCTCGCCTCCAGGAGGGCCACCCACAGGGCGCTCGGTCTGTTGCGCCGCAGCGTCAGCTTGAGCGAGCGGAAATAGCGCCGCGTCGAGACGTGCGCCGCCTCCGTCCGCGCGGCCGTTTCCGCCGCTTACGATTGCCGACGTTCCGCTGGCACCAGATTCATCGGGAGCATTTGCACTCCCTGCGTCCGCCTCTCCTGCCGCTTCTTCATCGCGGATCGAAGTGGCCGAACCGCCACCCGCTGCCGCACGTTGCGTATCAGCGAGCAGTCGCAGTGTATCCAAACGTTGCGTCTTCGCAGCTGAAGGCTCCGCATATGCGGGGTCGGCCTGCGCGACCGAAACCGAAATGCAAACAAACAATGAAAGCCACAATACCAGAACCCGAGTTCCCAGTTGCAACGTCGAAATTCCCCGTACCCACCCACCTGCGGACCGGAGCAATTGTTGCCCTGAGAATTCTGGATTCATAATGTGAATTGTCGAAATGATGAGTCGCAAACTTAAGGGTGGAAATTCCGGCACCTAGGAATAGCGGCTCTATGGCGATCTGCCAAGTCGGCGTTCAAGTATTTCTCACCCGCCGAGCCACCATTTCGATCACGACTTCTTGCCGGACGCCTTCTCCATCGCACTGCGATACATCTCGCTACGCTCCTCGCGGCTCATGTCTGGATTCTCTTTGTGCTTCTTCTCGATGATCGCGCGCAGCTTTTCTTTCTGTTCGTCGCTCATCTGCTCCATTTTGGCGCGATAATCTGCATATTTCTTGTGCCGCGCTTCCCGCTCTTCCTCCGTCTCACCTTCAGGGCCTCCACCTCGACGCCGATCACCTCCCGGTCCCGCAGCTGGCTTTGCCTCGCCCGGTTTGAGACGGTTTTCGTCGAAACGCACCGTAACCACCTCCCCGCCCGCGACTGAAATTTTTGCCATCACTGTTTCCAAATCTGCACCGGGAGAAATATCGACCATTTTCCAGCCCTGAGGGTTCGGCACATCGGAAATGACGTAAGTCTGCTTAGTTTCGCGATCCATCAAGGTCGCTATCGGCTTCCCGTCGAAGCGGGCTACACCGGTCAGAATGAGCGAGTCGGAAAGGTTCAACGACCGGGTAAACGGCGAATTCTCCATCAGCTCACGAAAATGCACGGTCGTGATAGCCACCGGAAGGTCACTGACTGTACTTCCAACGCCCTCCGCCTCAGTGCCAAACTGAGCGGCGGCAGGAGTTACCGAACGCGTTGGCGTCAGATCAGCCTCGTCAACTTCTTCGATCGTTGCCACCGGCAAATCCTCGCTGGGGTCGGCTAGCACGGGCGCTGCGGCCCCGATGCCTTCGGATGCGACCAAAAACCCACTGGAAGCCAGCCCAAGCAGCGCGGCAAACATGGCCGCCCAACGCCAGCTCTTTGATAGGAGGATTAAAAAATTCATCTTGGTGCCGATCCAACCCCTGAATCTCGGCAAAGTTCCGCTCGAATTCAACTCTTGCGTGAAGCCTATGTTTACGGCAAATCTCCCAGTATGCCTGATTCATCGACTTTCGACAAAATTACCACTCTCAGTGCCGCGCTTATCGATCAGCAGGCCGCTCGTGTACTGGTCGAACCGCAGGATCGCTCTACCGGCTACTGGTTCGGCGGCGGCAACACCATCCAGGATACTGACGGGTCATTTTTGATCTGCGGGCGCTATCGCAACTACGGCGATTCACGCACCGGAACCGGAGCGGGCGATCGCGGGCTCGAATTGGCGATCTTCCGCAGCGCTACCGTCGACGGCGAATTTAAGAAGATAAAAAGCTTTTCCAAAGCGGACCTCGTCTGCGCGGGACGCGAAGTGGTTTCAATCGAAGGCTGCGCCCTGCATCGTATGGCCGACGGCGGCATCGAACTTTTCATCTCGACCGAAAAGTTCGCTCCCTATCCCGCCCCGTACGAGGACTTTCTCAAACCAGGCGCGGGAGTCTGGAGCATCGATCGAATCGCCGCCGAGACCATCGATCATCTCGATCCCGCCACTATTCACGAGGTTATCCCCTTCGGTCCCCCGGAACATCTCCACTGCAAAGATCCCGTCGCCAAAGACCTTCCTAACGGCGACCTGGCGCTGATCTACTGCAACCACCCTTTCACCTGGTCGAGCTCCAACACCAGCCTCGCCATCCGCAAAGCCGGCAGCGATACCTACGAGCACCAGACCCACAACCTGATGTCGCACGGCCCCGTCTGGGATATCGCCGCCACCCGCGTAACCGACCGCTTGCAACTGCCCCAACTCGAAACCTCTATCTACTACTACGACAGTTGCGAGAGCCTGCGTCAGATGGACGAAAACCCCTCCGCCGTGAATCGTCCGCGAGGCTTTTCGTGTGAAGAAATTGGCGGCATCGCCGCCGCCCCCGACAGCGACACCTTCGCCCTCGAACGCGTCAGCGTGCTCGCGCCTGCCTTCATCAGCCCGCACGGAACCGGATGCAGTCGCTACATCGATACCCTCGTGACCGACGACGGCATTTTTGCTACCTGGCAGCAGTCGCAGGATGATTTATCGCAACCGCTGGTCGGTCACTTTCTGCCGCACTCGGAAATTGACAAAATTCTCGCTTAGCCCCCCCTTCCTCCCCTCCTGGCAGTGAAACTCTCCCTCAATTCCTCCACGATCAAAACCACCCCTCTCCTCGACAAGATCAAGGTCGCGGGCGAGGCAGGCTACGAGGGGATAGAACTATGGGCCGTCGAACTTTACCAGCACGTGGGACGCGGTGGCGAAATCAGCGACGTCGAAAAAGCCCTCGCTGATCACGGCCTCGAAGTCCCCTGTTTCATCGCCGTTCGCAACTGGGGAGAATCCGAGGGCTGGGAATACCAACTCGCGCTCGACGAAGCCCGCCGTCGATTCGAGCTCGCCGCTCGCCTCAATTCTCCATTAATGGTATGCACTCCGCCGCTCGAGCAAACCGGCATCGAAGGCTTGGAAAACGGCTACCGTAACCTTCTGCAAATCGGTCGTGAAACCGGCGTCCGCGCCGTGCTCGAATACATCAGCTTTTTCAAATCGCTCAACAACGTCGCCGATACCATGACGGTCCTCGATCGCACCGGCGATCGCGACGGCTGCACCATCTTCGATGCTTTCCACAACTGGAACAGCTCAACCACCTTCGACGACCTGCGCGCCGTCCCCGTCGAGCAAATCGCTCACTACCACATTGACGACGCCGCCCCTGGCATCCCCAGCGGCCAGCAGAAAGATCCCGACCGCGTCATGCTCGGTGAAGGTCAGATCGATCTGGCTGGAGAGATCGCCATCCTGCGCGAAAAGGGCTACGACAAATGGATCAGTCTCGAGCTGTTCAACGCCGAACTCTGGGAAAAAGACCCTAACGAAGTCGCTAAAATCGGCATCGAAAAAATGCGCGAGCTACTCGCCCAATAGAAATCGCTGATTAGCGCTGATGATCGTCCACTGGATGACTTCTGAGGAACGTAACAGGGAATTTTTTGATCATCCTCTGGACGATCAGAATCCGCGTAATCTGCAGTAAAATCTGCCTGCCATCCATTGGACGCTCAATATTGGCGTCGATCAGCGGTTTCTCTCTGCATTACCAGGCACCGGCACGCCGGCCGACTCGCGTAAGGCATCGAGGACACGCATGTTGCCAATTGAGTCAGCTGACGTGATCCACGGCTCTGCCTCGCCGCGCACCGCTGCCGCGAAAGCATCTGCTTCGACGGCATACAGAGGACGCGGATCCTGCTCGCGGAGATGACTGACATCACCGCTCGGTTGAATCACACTGAAGCCGTCCTGACAAAGCCAGAAACGATCGGCGGCGATACGCCCCTTCGTCCCCGCAATGTGCGTCCCGCCATCTGACCCGACGCCCATGCCGCATGTGAAAGTCATTAAAAAATCATCACCGAACTTGAGCGTTCCCGATGCATAATCATCCACTCCCATCGGATGCAAATGCGCAACCGCCTTGATTTCGCTCGGCTCGCATCCCGCCAATTGCCGGGCAAGGTTTACGCAGTAACAACCGACATCCATCAGTGCGCCGCCGCCCTGCTCGGGAAGCAGGCGCGCATCATTCGAACTGATTTCGCGGGGAAAGGAGAAATTCGAACGCATCAGCCGCAGCTCACCGATATCCCCGCTGCGAACCGTCGCGATCAAACGCTCGGTCTGCGCATGCGCACGATACATGAACGCCTCGATCAAGGTGCGTCCGGTCTCCTTCGCCACCGCAAACATTTCCTCAGCCTGCGTCGCATTCAGCGCGACCGGCTTTTCACAGAGCACATCTTTACCCGCCCGCATCGCCGCAATCGACCAATCCCTGTGCAGCCCATTCGGTAACGCCAAATACACCGCCTCGACATCGTCATCCTCGATCAGCGCCTGATAGCCCTCAAGCGCACGCCCGCCAAACTCCGCGACAAACGCCTGCGCCGTTTGCATCCCACGCGATCCCGCCGCGACCAACTGCCCGGTATTCGACTCCGGCAATGCCGCCGCAAACTTGCCGGCAATGTTCCCCGTCCCGAGAACCCCCCAGCGTAACTTTTCCGTAGTCATAAAAATTCAAACAGCGGACGAGAGCGTGATACCGGCGTCCCGCCTGCCCACCGTGGGCGATCAATCGCTATCAGTGACCATCAGCGCCGATCTGCGGTTCCGAAAATCCCCAACTCAAGGCGTCAGCACCACTTTCATCATACCCGCCCCGGCATCATGCAATTTGTGGAACCACTCGCCGCCTTCGCTCAGCGGCGCTACGGCAGAAATCAACGGCTTCACATTGATCGCCCCCGATGCCACGGCTTCGACCGCGTCGCCATACTCGCCCGCTGACGCACACGAACCGAACACCGACAGCTCGCGAGTCACCACAGCCTGCAGCGGAAAATTCACTTCCGCCTTCAGGTTGCCAATACAACCCACACTGCCGCCTTTGCGAACACACTCGACCGCGATCTTGATCGTTGGATCGAAGCCGACAACTTCCAGCGCCACGTCAGCACCATCTTCGTTGCCAACCAGTTTGCGAATTTCCGCCACCGTGTCGTCACCGGAAATCAAACCGTGATCAGCACCCAGCTGCTTCGCCAATTCCAGCCGCTTTTCATCGACGTCGACAGCGATCACCATGCCCGCGCCTTTTGCTTTCAAAGCTTGCACCACCAACAAGCCGATTAACCCCGCACCAACCACCACGGCCGAGTCACCCGGCTTCAGCGGCACGCGATTGACGCCGTGCAGAGCGATCGAAACCGGCTCAGCAAAGGCCGCCTGCTCAAATGGCAGTCCGTCCGGCACGCGATACAAAATGTGCTGCGGCACATTGACGAATTCGGCAAACGCCCCGTGACGCCGGTAGTCACCACAGGACACCCCGAGCACGTTGCGCTGTGGACACAAATTCACCTGCCCCTTTTTGCACGACTCGCACTCACCACAGTAAATCGTCGAATCAAAGGTCACCCGATCGCCGACTGACCAACCGCTAACCGCCCCGCCAACCGCATCGATCACTCCCGCCGCTTCGTGCCCCATGATGATCGGCGGAATACGCCGACCTGAGGAGCCGTCCATGCCATGAATGTCGCTGCCGCATATGCCGCAAGCCTTGACCTGAATGCGCACCTCATTGTCCGCCAGCGCCGCCGGGTCGTCGGCATCGCCGTATTCGAACTTGTTGTATTCAGTAAGGGTCAGCGCTTTCATGTGAGCGCGAGCTTAAAACCAACCGAGAATTTTTCCAACTGATGATTTTCCAACGCGCACTTCGGCCTTTGCACGCCTGCCGGGCGCATGCCACCCTGTCGACGACGTGAAAACCTTTCCCCTATTCCCGCTCGCGACGCTTTACCTCGTCGCAACCACTGCGATCATGAATGCCGAAGAATCGAAGCATGTTCGCAAACCGCTTCCACCACAGGAAGAAATCGCCAAGCTACCCAAGGACGGCGGCGACGAGTTCAACCGACTGATTTTTTCACAGAGTCCCTACCTGTTGCAGCACGCGCGCAACCCGGTCGATTGGCGCCCGTGGGGCGAGGAGGCATTTAAGGCGGCCGCCGAGCAGGACAAGCCGGTATTTCTCTCGATCGGCTACACCACCTGCCACTGGTGTCACGTCATGGAACACGAATCGTTCGAGGACGACGAAGTCGCCAAGGTCATCAACGACAACTACATCGCTATCAAAGTCGACCGCGAGGAACGGCCCGATATCGACGAGATCTACATGAACGTCACCCAGGGACTGAGTGGCTCCGGCGGCTGGCCGATGACCGTGGTCATGACCGCTGAGAAAAAACCGTTCTTCGCCGGCACCTATTTTCCGAAAAACTCGCAAGGCCAACGCCCCGGCATACTCGACATCCTCACCCAGATATCGACTTCGTGGGACGAGCGTCGCGGGGACGTCGACAAAGCAGCGAATCAGATCACTGACACCTTGCAGAAAAACATGACCGGTCGACCACCGGGCGAAACTCCAGGTGCTCAGGTTCTCGCCGAGGCCTACACACAGTTCGCCGAGCGCTACGATAAGGACAAAGGTGGATTTTCGGACGCCCCCAAATTTCCGGTCACACCAAACCTGATGTTTATGCTGCGCCACTGGAAGCGCTCCGGCGATGCCGAGGCGCTGGCGATGGTGGAAAAAACGCTTCAAGAAATCCGCCGCGGCGGCGTTTACGATCAGGTCGGACTCGGGGTGCATCGCTACTCGACCGACCGCAACTGGTTGGTGCCGCATTTCGAAAAAATGCTCTACGATCAGGCCCTGCTCGCGCTCACCAACGTCGAAGCCTATCAAGCCACCGGCGATGAACGCTACGCCAACGACGCCCGCGACATATTTACTTATGTGCTGCGCGACATGACCGCCCCTGAGGGTGGTTTTTATTCCGCCGAAGACGCTGACTCCGAGGGCGAGGAAGGCAAGTTCTACGTGTGGACCATCGATGAAGTCAAAGCCGTGCTCGGCGACGAAGACGGTGAGCGCTACGCGAAAAAATACAACTTCACCGCTAAAGGAAACTTTGTCGATGAAGCCAGCACCGAGCGCAACGGCAGCAATAGCCCCCACCTGACCAAAGACCTGACCGCAGAAGAAACAGCCGACTTCGAAGCGATGCGCGCCAAACTTTTCGATGCTCGCGAGAAACGCATTCATCCGCAAAAGGACGACAAGATTCTCACCGACTGGAACGGACTGATGATCGCCGCGCTGGCCAAAGGTGGTGCTGTTCTCGGAGATGAAAAATACACCGCCGCCGCCGAAAAAGCCGCCCGGTTCCTGATGACCACCTTGAGCAACGACGAAGGCCGCCTGCTGAAGCGCTACCGCAACGGTGAAGCCGGCCTGACCGCCCATCTCGAAGACTACGCCTTCACCGTCTGGGGCCTGCTCAATCTCTACGAAGCCACCTTCAACCCCGAGTTTCTCGGTCAAGCCGTGCGCCTCAACGACAGCATGATCGAGCACTTCAACGACGAAGAAAAAGGCGGCTTCTTCATGACCGCCGACGATGCTGAAAAACTGCTGGTGCGCACCCGTAAACTTTATGGAGGCGCTATTCCCAGCGGCAACGCGGTCGGCCTGCTTAACCTCGTGCGCCTGCACCGCATGACCGCCAATGAAGCCTACCTCAAAAAAGCCGAAGCCGTCACCCAGGCCTTTTCCGATGAACTTCACAAAGCACCGAGCGCCTTTCCGCTGACCCTATGCGGGCTGGACTTTTTCTTCGGCCCCAGCTTCGAGATCGTGATCGCCGGGCAACAAGACGCCGACGACAGTAAAAAGATGATCGCCGCTCTTCGAAAACCTTTCATCCCTAACAAAGTGGTCATCTTCCGCCCCGAAGAAAACGCCGAGGCGATCATCAAACTCGCCAACTACACCGAATACCAAACCGCCAGCAAAGGCAAAGCCACCGCTTACGTCTGCCAGAATTTCACCTGCAACCTGCCGACCTCCGACATCGCGAAGATGATCGAGTTGCTGAGCAAATGAGAAGGAACCGCTGATTGACGCTGATCATCGTGCACTGGTGTTGGTCCGCTGATGTTGGGACCACGGATTACTCGGATTAACACGGATGGTTGGTCCACTGGATGGCTTCCGAGAAGCGAAATAGGAAACTTTTAAATCATCCTCTGGACGATCAGAATCCATGTTAATCTGTACAATCCGTGGTTAAGAAACCCGTGGGACGATAATAAGCGTTAATCAGCGAAGATCAGCGGTTCCAAAGTCTCAGTGGGCTTCTAAGATCTCAGTGATCATCCAGCAGCCAGTCATTCGTGGTTAATGGGCTTCCAAAGCCGCCTGCGCTGCCCAGTAGCCGCCCATGCCATGCACGCCCGCTCCCGGAGGTGTTGAGGCGGAACACAAAAATAATCCGCGGTTCGGTGTGGTGTGCGGCCGCCACCTCACCACGGGCCGCGTCAGGATTTGCGTCCAGTCGTTGGCGCCGCCGGTGACATCGCCACCAACCAGGTTCGGATTGTAGCTTTCGTATTGCGCCGCCGTTCTCACGGTTCGCCCGATCACGCAGTCGCGAAATCCCGGCGCAAAACGTTCGATCTGCTCGTCAATCGCCTGACTGGCATCGACGCCCGATCCATTGGGCACATGCGAATACGCCCACAAGGTCTGCTTGCCTTGCGGCGCGCGACTGGGATCACAGATACTTTGTTGAGCCACCAGCACGTAGGGCTTCTCAGAGTGACGCCCTTGCCACGGCGCCGCTTCGGATTTTACCAACTCATCGAGCGAACCTCCGACGTGGACCGTCCCCGCTCGGCGACAAATTTCCGCCGTCCACGGCACCGCCTCGCTGAGCGCATAGTCGACTTTGCAAACGCCTGGGCCGTAGCGAAAACGCTTCAGTCTTTTTCGAAAACTCAACGGCAAACTATCTCCAGAAATATCCGCCAATGCCGCCGGCCCCGTGTCGAAGATCACCGAGCGATGTCGCGGCAGTTCGTCGAGCGTTCGCACTCGCCAACCGCAGACGATTTCTCCACCGAGCGATTCCAGATATTTCACCATCGCCCGTGTGATCGATCCCGATCCGCCTTTCGCCACCGGCCAACCCGCTGCGTGACCTGCGAGCATCAGCATCAATCCGACCGCCGAGGTCAGCGGACGATCCAGCGGCAAAACTGAATGCGCGGCATTTCCCGCGAACAGTGCCCGCCCCGCTTCCGTGGAAAACCAACCTCTCGCCAGGCTCATCGCCGATGGCAGCGCTCTGATCCCAAAACCGGCAACCGCGAACGGATGCTTCGGCAATCCCGGTGGGCCTAACAGATCACCAAACAGCTTGTCTGCATCGCGCAGCAAGGGAGCGAACAATCGACGATACGCAACACCGTCACGGCCCAGACCATCGACTGTTTCATCCAGCGAACGATGCATCGCTGCGGCCCGGCCATCATCGAGCGGATGTGCCAAAGCCACTTCAGGATGAATGAAATCCAAACCAAACTCCACCAGCTTAGCACCGACACTTTTCATGAACGGCGACGCGACGCTCATCGGATGCACCGCCGAACAAACATCGTGCACGTATCCCGGCAGCGTCAGTTCCTCCGAACGCATTCCCCCGCCCGGCGTCGGGTGCCCTTCGATCACGATCACCGAACGTCCCGCATGCGCCATCTCGATGGCCGCCGCCAAGCCGTTCGGCCCCGAGCCGATGACGACACAATCGTAGTCGGAGCGCTGCGGAGTGTCGGAAAAAGAATCGGCGGTCAAAACGGACATCGTGTCGCCACCTTACCGCAGACTGCCGATCAGGCAAAAGCTCGCCCATCGGCATTTCGATTTCTAAATGTATCGTCCTGCTCGCGCAGTTTCAACCTCCCGACACATTCTGCAAAGCACCCAGACCCTTCAGAACCTTCAGCTTGCCTTTATTTCTACGCGTCAACATCTTGTAGTGATCCTCGTAACGAAAATTGTCTTCATCTTCGCCAAGGAAGAGCACAAAATTGACTCTCGGCTTTGGTTTCTTGTCGACTAGATAGAACTTCTCGACGGTGCCCTTGATGTTATCCACAGCATCCTCCTGCGAATAGGCAGGACCACTGGCACCACCTGGCGGCAGCCTTACCCCCGGACTCAGCTGACGAGCCATACCGGTCAGGCTGATGACCACTTTTTGAGCGATGCCTTGCTTGCGGCGCGCCTCATTTTCCCTCTTCAGCCAGGCTTGCGCTTTGGCCATCGCCTGATTCCATTTTTCCGGACCGTCACTTTCATTCCATTCCTCACGGCGCTCTTTCGCTGCGGCGACCTGCTTCTCGGTGGCGGGTCGACTGCCCATCGAGCGCCAGCCACTGGAGATAACGAACACCGCGTGGGCGTCCATCTGCAACGCCAACTGAATGGCCTTCACATAGCCGGATACCCGAGTGCCGGGAATCTCTGTCTTCTCAGTGTCCTCAACCTTGAGATCTTTGTTGTAGTCATTGCGCAACCCCAGCGCCGCGTAGTCGGTATTCACCGGCAGCAGCCACTCCGCTGCCCGCCGAACGTGCGAAGGCTGCGCCGGAACCAACTCATCGGCATAGTTGCGTACTTTACCGCCCTCAAAGATGAGCAAATTAAAAGCCGTGCTGCTGTTCAGCGTATCCAGCAGGCGGGAAATTTCCTCCTTTACCTTGTCATAGGCCGGCATTCCGCCCTTGGTATCGGTCAGCATGTAGCGCTCGGCATCGATGATAAACACCATGCGCTTGGCGCTCGATTTGATGCCGAAAAAATTGACGTGCGATTCCTCTCCGCCTGACTCGTAGCTGACGCCGAGTTCAAATGCCTTTCCCATTCCGGCGAGCCCGATGGTGACATCCGCCGGGTTTGCACTTGGCATCGAAACCAAACTGACGGGCGAGACCACATGGGGAGTGATCACTGTTGTCGCATTCGGGGCTGCACTCGCTGGAGGTTGCCGGCGAACCTTTTTCACCTGCTTCTGCTCAATCTGATCCTCTTCAGCCAGCGGAGCGACCATAGCTACAATCTGCGGCGGATCCGTCAATGGCAAAGCCAGCGTTACCAGTCCGCCAAGAACCAAAAGGCCGACATGGACGAGAATTGCCACCATCACCGAAGATATTTTGTCTCGGGTCTCCGCCGGTCGCCCCGCCTTTGGCACCCAGTCAGCAGGCTGGTCGGAGACCTGGAAATAGCGCTTCGGCTTTTCGGCGGGGATCATCAGGCCCGCCTCTTCCACAACCGAAGGTTCATCGTCAGGATCCTCCGGCGACAACTCTGGCTCTTGATCAAAGCTTTCTGGTGGGTCGGCCGCGACCGGCTCGTTCACCACTAACTTGAGTCCCGTCAACGCAAGGATGCGGGCCGCGACATCTTCCGTCATCCCCTGCTTGACCGGACCCGCGCCAAGCAGAGAAATCGCTTCCGCTCTTTTGCCTGCGTCCGACAAGGTCTCAGCCACCTGCAGGCGCAAATCCCAGTTTTCGGGATCAGCTTCAACTTCTGCAAGCAATGCTTCGAACAAGTTCATGGAATCGAGGTGCCTCGCCAGCCCACAGAACACACTGATTCGCAATGATTGACAAGTCTCCACAAGCCCTTTCTCACGGCTCACGGCAGCCGCCGTATGTCCGAACGGGCGCCGATCCGCCGCATTTTTCCGTTGTCGGAGGTGATCACTTCACGACAAACGACTAAATATCAAGCGATTGCGCTTGAGAAACCTGCTCCAATGTCCAAGGAAAAAATTTCCCCACGAAGTCAATCAGGAGTTGCGAAAACGCGTCTATGCCTTAGCAATTCCCTTCGCTGAAAAATCGGCGAATCAGCCATTATTTAGCCCCATCTGTCATGACCGATCTCTCCAAATACCGCAACATTGGCATCTTTGCCCACGTTGATGCCGGTAAGACCACCACCACCGAGCGTATTCTCAAGCTCACAGGCAAAATCCACAAAACGGGCGAAGTGCACGACGGTGCCGCGACGACTGACTTTATGGAGCAAGAACAGGAGCGTGGCATCACCATTCAGTCGGCCGCCACGACCGCTTTCTGGAGAGAACATCGCCTTAATATCATCGATACCCCCGGTCACGTTGACTTCACCATCGAAGTGTATCGTTCGCTCAAAGTTCTCGACGGCGGCATCGGCGTATTCTGTGGTTCCGGCGGTGTTGAACCCCAGTCGGAAACCAACTGGCGCTACGCCAACGACTCGGAAGTTGCCCGCGTTATCTACGTCAACAAACTCGACCGCATCGGCGCGGATTTTTACAACGTCGTTAAGCAGGTGAGGGAAGTGCTAGCCGCCAAGGCCCTGGTCATGGTTCTGCCGATCGGTGCTGAAGAGGATTTCAAAGGCGTGGTCGATCTGATCACCCGCAAAGCCTATATCTGGGATGAGACCGGCCTGCCTGAAAACTTCGACATCGTAGATGTTCCCGCCGACATGGTCGACAAGGTCGAAGATTTTCGCGCACAGCTCATTGAAACCGCTGTCGAACAGGACGACGACGCACTCGAGGCCTACCTCGAAGGCAACGAGCCCGACGAAGCAACCCTGAAAGCCTGCGTTCGCAAAGGTACCATCGCTCTCGACTTCTTCCCCACTTACTGCGGATCGTCATTCAAAAACAAAGGTATCCAAAACGTCCTCGACGCAGTCGTCGACTACTTGCCGGATCCCCGCGAGGTAAAGCTTCAGCCGGAAATCGACCTCGAAGGCAACAAGACCGGTGGCTACGCCAAGATCGACCCCGATGCACCGTTGCGTGCTCTGGCATTCAAGATCATGGATGACCAATACGGCGCCTTGACCTTCACCCGCGTTTACTCGGGTCGGCTGACCAAAGGAACCAGCATTCTCAACACCTTCACCGGCAAAACCGAACGCGTTGGTCGTATCGTCGAGATGCACGCCAACTCCCGCGAAGACGTCGAATCGGCTCAAGCCGGTGACATTGTCGCCCTGCTCGGCCTGAAGAATGTGCAGACCGGTCACACCCTGTGCGACCCCGACCATCCCGCCACACTCGAACCGATGGTCTTCCCCGATCCGGTTATCTCAATGGCCGTCACTATCGAAGACAAAGGCCAACAGGAAAAGCTCGGCAACGCGCTGGGTAAGATGATCAAAGAAGATCCCTCATTTCGCGTCGAAACCGACCTGGACAGCGGCGAGACCATCCTCAAAGGCATGGGTGAACTTCACCTCGACATCAAGGTCGACATCCTCAAGCGCACCCATGGCGTGCCAGTTAGTGTTGGTAAACCACAGGTCGCCTACCGTGAAACCGTCACGAAAGAACTCAACGATTCCTATACCCATAAGAAACAGACCGGTGGTTCCGGTCAGTTTGCTAAAATCGACTATATCCTCGGCCCCAATGAGCCAGGTGCTGGCTTCGAATTCGAATCGAAGGTAACCGGCGGCAACGTGCCCCGCGAGTTCTGGCCCGCGATTGAGAAAGGCTTCCGCACATCGATCGACAAAGGCATGCTCGCCGGCTTCCCCTGCCTCGATCTCAAAATCACACTTCTCGACGGTGCCAGCCATGCGGTTGACTCCTCGGCCGTTGCGTTCGAAACCTGTGCCCGTGCCGCTTACCGCCAGTCGGTACCGAAAGCCGGTCCGCAGTTGCTCGAACCGATCATGAAGGTCGACGTCTTCACTCCCGAAGATCACGTCGGTGACGTCATCGGCGACCTCAACCGCCGCCGTGGCATGATCAAATCGCAGGACACTGGCCCGACCGGATCGCGCATCAAGGCCGACTGCCCGCTGAGCGACATGTTCGGATACATCGGCGACCTTCGCTCGATGACTTCCGGCCGTGGTCAGTTCTCCATGGAGTTCTCGCACTACGCCCCGACTCCGGTGCAGGTCTCTGCGGAGATCGTCGAGAAATACCAGAAAGAGCGCGAAGCCGGCAACAAGTAAGCGGCCTGCACCTAAAGAGCGCTATACACTCAAACAAAAAGCCCGGTCGCAAGACCGGGCTTTTTTTGTGTCTACCACGAATCAACTCTATCCACACCCGCAATCATCCACCGGACGGCCACGAAGATTCTGGAACCGCTGATCTTCGCTAATTAAAGCTAGTGATCGCCCGGAGGAATTTTAACGCAGACGTCGCATAGGCGCAGACGCTTCTAGAAATGCTTTTTACCACTCAACAATCTGACCATCGAGAACCGCTCCGTTCTCAAAGCTTAGGGCAAAAGGCATATCCGGATAGTATGAGTCCAGCCAGAAACTGCGCCCTCTGACAAATTCAGAGTCAACTGAATCAAGTTCTATCCCATCCAAGGAGATCCTCGGGGAAATCCAAATCGGCTCTGAATTGCGAAAACGCCCGACCCTCAAACTGTCCTCAAGAATGAACGTTCCGTCGGCTGCTGCGATCCAATGAACTTTCACGAAAATACTCTGCGGCAGTTCTGTGCAGACTGTCTCTAACAGTCGCTCCGCATCGATCTTCAGTTCAGCGTGCTGGCCTAAAATAACCTCCAACAACTGTTGCCCTTCGTGCTGACTTAAACCTCGCGGATTGATCGCAATGTCGTATCCCTCATGCCACCTTCCAGCATTGAGTTCAGCGTCGACCATTGCCTGAACTTTCGTTGGCATCGTTTTGCCAAAAATGGCGTCAAGCTGCAGATCGATGATCTCACGTGGACTCACTTTTTGTTGGCATAGCGAACTGATAGATTAACTCCAACTCACTTTAGAGCTGCCGAAAAATCTTCCAGAGGATGCTGAAAAATCCGTGTTAATCCGCGAAATCCGTGGTCCAAACCCTAGTGGACGATCCCATCGGACGATCAAAATCTGCGGAAATCTAAGTACTCCGCGGTAAAAACCCGACAACCCATCCATTGGACGAGCATTCGCGTCCATTCGTGTTAATTCGTGGTTTCCCTCCTCTCCTCAGCCCAAGCCGAATTCCCGGTCCATATTAGCCGAAATTTCCTTCAGCCTGGTCAGGTCACCACCAGCGACCTCCGCCGCGCACCAGCCGTAGAAATTGATCTCGGTCAGAGCCTTGCGCACATCGTCAAAGTCGAGATCGCCCTCGCCAATTTTGGTAAAAGCCCCAGCCCCATCGTTCGCCGTCCGCGAGAAGCCCTTCACGTCGAGCTTGTAGATGCGCTTACCCAACGTGCGAATCCAGTCACCCATCGATCCATATTTCCAATGATTGCCAATATCGAACTGCATGCCCACCCAAGGTGAATTGAAGTCATCAATATAACGCGCAAACTTGTCAGCAGTCTGCTTTTCGTCGCCCTCATGATCGTAGCAGAAGTGATTCCAGACATTCTCGACGACGATGCTCACGCCATTTTCAGCGGCGACCGGAATTGCCTTGGAAATGTTCTCAACCGAACGATCCCATATTTCTTTCTCAGGCCCATCTTTACCGTGTCCAACGACTAGCAACACAGAGTGACCGCCCACCGCCCGCGTTTCACGCAGCGCTCCGGTCAGATATTTCAAAGCTTCAGCACGAACCGCCGGGTCTGGATCCGTGTGCCGCGTTTCCCAGTGTGCCGCGCACACCGACCCGTCAACCGGCAAACCCGACTCGGCGATTGCCCGGTTTACCTCATCGACGTCGTTGCCAGGACTGCTCAATTCGATCGCGCCAAATCCTGCCTCCTTGGCAACCTTGAACCGATCGGTCAGCGTCGCATTGTCACCGAGCTTGACCATGCCGATCTTCAGTGTCTTCCAGAGCCGATCCTTGAGCGGATATTCCACAGCTTCGGCTGCCTGCACCACTTGATTACTGAGAAATGGCGCCGCCGCCACACCGGCACCAAGCAGTGATCCAGTGCGCAAAAAATCGCGGCGGGATGGGGTAGCGGACGAGCGGAGGCGGTTCGGTGTTGTCATAATAAATAGCAGAAAATTCTTTCCCTAATAAATAGCGCGTCGGCCCCCTCAACGTCCAGCCCGTAAACACGCCTTTGTCTGCGACGCCTCAACCTGAGCACGACCAGCTCAAACCTCCATCGATAGAAATTCCTGAACGCTGTCGGCGGCAGCGAGCCCTGAACGCCAACGCTCAGGAATGGCTTCGACTCCTTCACTCGCCCCCAACAGCATCCCCAATGCCAGCCCACGAGCGCAGCTGTCGCCACCTGCCATCGCATTTTCGACAAATGCTGTTTCAATATCGTCACCGTACTTCAACGCCAGAAAAATAACCGCCGGCAGCGAAGCAGAAATCGGACAAGAACGCCCCAATACGCCGATGGCTTCGACGGCTGACAGATGTTCAACTTTTTCTACCGCCTGCAGAGCCCACGTCGGAGCGAGCTCGCGGAGGCAACTCGCCAACGCTGCACCGCGCATCAAGCGGTATGCGGCTTTCGCCAAAAATTCGGCGGCCTCTATCGTGTCGACCGACCGATGGGTTAGGACCGTCTGTTCAACTGCCGCCTCGACCACAGTCGATTCACCGGCTTTAGCGAGAAGCGCCAAAAGAGGCGCGATTCGAGCGGGACCGGCCAGTTCGTCCGAAGCCGCCGCGCAAATCTCTGGGTTTGCACCTCCCACAAGATTGGCAAGCGTCGTCTTGGTTGCCTTGTCGACATAGTCATCATAACCAACCCACATTCCCTGCCATGCATTCAAAAAGAGGACCGCATCCCAGCTTCCCGTTGCTTTTAAACAACGCATCAACGACAGCGCTTGATCGCCAACATGGCCCTGATCGCCCGCCTTCTTGTGCGGGTGATAAGAATCAGCACCCGGCGCCTTGAACTCCGTCACACGTCCATGCTTGGCCTCGAGCTCATCGACATCGTAGATCCAATGCACACCGAGCGATAGCGACTCGGCAACAAACGATCCGTATAACAGGCCGGAACGACGGGAAAGAAATTCAGACATGAGCAAAACTACCGGAAGATCAGCCTTCGGCAAATGGCTCATGTCTCACCCCGGTGCCAGCGAATCTTCTCGCACTGAACTGTGACCTACGGCAAAATGAACGAATCGTCAGGAGCACTGGCCCCGGTTCTTTGTCTCAGAGTTTTTGCAAGATTCGTGAACTGGCGAGTCTTAAAATCGCACCTGCATGGTAATTTAAAGAGACGATGACAAATCAACCGACAACAGACGCCCAACAATTCCAAATGAAGGGCTTCGCGAAAGCCGACGGCGTTTTTTCACCCGATGAGGCCGAGGACATTCGTCGCAACGTCGAACGCTATTTTAAAGATGTCGTGCCGACCCTCAAATCTCCGGCTGTGATCAGCATCGACGACGATTCGGTCGAACAATCAGAGCGCCGTTATGTGTTCTTTTCGCGAATGGATTTGTACGACGCCTATTTCGATAAACTCCGCAACGATCCGCGCCTGGCAAAACTGGCCAGCGAACTACTCGGCGGTGAAGTCGAGGCGCAGCACGTTCAATTTCTCGATGTCGTGCCCGGAGTGTGCCGCCCGACTCCGCCTCATCAGGATGCACCGATTTTTTCGATCGAACCAAGCCACGCGGTTACTTTCTGGATCCCACTATGCGAAGTCGATGAGCAACGCGCCTGCCTCTATTACGTTCCAGGGAGTCACTGGCAGGGCCACATCGCCCATGCAGAGTCCGGTCCCAGAACTCTCGCCGAGCCGGAACCGTTTCTTAAACAGGGCGTCGCCATGCCCGCTGTTCCCGGCGACGTACTAGCGCATCACTGCTACACCGTCCATTACTCGGCTCAGAATGACTCAGGAAAAAATCGTTGGGCACTCGCCATTCATTATTATCCGGTGGGTACCGTGACCTTGGAGCCCGACCAGTGGAACGCACTCAGGGCGAGTTAAAGCGCGCGACTCAACGCGCCGCCCACTAATGCAGGCGGAAACGTGCGGAATCGGATCAGCGAGATAAAGAAAAACGGTTTGTCCTCAGGCTTCTCCACGATCACCCCCAAAGCCTCCATCGTCATCAAATCGTGAGAGTGCTTGCTGCCACCCCATTTGGCATCATTCTCTGGAATCTCAACGATTGGTCCATTACGCCAGAGATGATTCGGATATTGCGTGTGTGCCTGAAGCTGGCAGACATAGCCGAAAAAGTGATCAAGACCCTGTTTATTCGGCGAAACCGAATCGCCGAAACGACCGAGCCCCCACTTTCCTATCGCCGCCGTGTAATAACACGCTTTTTGCAACATCGTCGCAACGGTTATCGTGCCTTCCGCCAACGGATGGTTCCCGTCTCCATACTTCCCAAAACGCCGCCTCACGTCGCCAGTTACCACGCACCTGAGCATGGCCGGTATGATAACCCGCACCAACGTGCAGCGCGCTGGCGCACAAACTGAACTCCCCGAATAGTACTGCGTGAACCGAATTCCTCCTTGCGCGAGACGATCAAGGTTTGGCGTTTTAATTTTCTTCTGCCCGTAGACACCGACCTCTCCCCAACCGAGATGGTCAGCTAGAATAAGGATAATGTTAGGCCGGGCGCTCGCTGGGGACGTCTGGAAAAAACTGGCAGCGATGCCGACAACGATGAGTCTAATTATTTTCTTTTTCACGGCAAAAGAGAATCGATAACAGCGTTTCGAT
Source organism: Verrucomicrobiales bacterium (assembly GCA_037969585.1). Taxonomy (GTDB): domain Bacteria; phylum Verrucomicrobiota; class Verrucomicrobiia; order Verrucomicrobiales; family DEV007; genus JBBKXR01. The sequence goes on along the minus strand of JBBKXR010000335.1, from coordinate 2,810 downwards.
ACCTGAACAGTCAGTCAACTGGCAGCTCCACCGCGAAGACGCTTAGGCGGCATGTCCAAATCTTCGGAAATCACGCTCGCTTCAATTGGCTCGATCAGCGTAAATAGCGCGTGACCACAAGTCTTCGTCGAGCATGGGAATCCTTGCGCACCAGCTACTGGTTCTTACCAGGTGGACTGGTAATTTTTTCAATCGCCGGTGCCTACACCGCACTCTGGGCCGATTCCGTGTGGGGCGAAGATTTCTTGGAGTGGGTACCCTCACTAGAAAAAGCCTCCGCCGCCGGTGTTCGTTCGCTCCTGTCCACTGTCGCGACAGCAGTCCTGGGGCTTGCCGGCATCACCTTCTCCGCAACGATGGTAGCGCTGACACTGGCCTCGGGCCAGTTCGGAGCGCGACTACTGCGAAATTTTATTCGTGAAGTTCCCAACCAAGTCACGCTCGGCGTCTTGCTGGGGAACTTCGTGCTCTGTCTGATCATTCTGCGCAGCGTGCGCGGCGATGCCGATGCCGCCTACATCCCGCACATCGCTGCGACGTTGGCGTTTGCCTCGACACTGCTGAACCTCGCGATGTTCATCTATTTCATCCACAATCTCGCACTATCGCTTCAGGCCGACGAGATCGTACGCAAAGTTTTTGTCGAACTGGAAGAGTCAATCGATCGATTCTTCCCCGATGAGCAGCCTTCGGAAGCTGAAGACGCCGAGGCCGAATTAGAGCATCAAAACTGGGGCGACATCGAAGGCGATGAGCGAGCAATTGCCAGCCAACATGACGGATACCTTCAAGCGATCAATACCGAAACATTGATCGAGTGCAGCAAACAACAAAATGTCACCTGTCGAGTTCTTAAACGACCCGGGCAATTCGTCAATCGAGGCATGGCGGTACTAACCGTCAAAGGAGGCTCTAACGAGGACGATATCTCAGACAAAATGCTCGATCATCTAATCGTCGGCAGCAAGCGCACCGCGGTGCAAGATTTTGAATACTGTCTCCTGCAGTTGGTAGAGATCGCGCTGCGAGCGCTCTCGCCTGGCATCAACGACCCGTTCACTGCTATCACCTGTATCGACTACATCGGGGCGGCGATAGCCAAAGTCGCCAGCAGGCGTCTGCCAAAACAGGACTTTAAAGATTCGTCCGATATCCTACGCGTAGTCAGCCGCCCAGCGACCTTTGCCAGCATCCTCGACACCGCTTTTCGCCAACTGCGACAGACCGGTGGCGACCGGATCGACATTTCTATTCGACTGCTCGAAGCATTGCAAATGGTGGCTGCAGCTGCCCCCTCCGAGCGAAGAAAGAACAATGCCCGAGACCACGGAAAACATATCTACGACATGATCGTCGAGACTTGTAGAGACTGTGATCGAGCTTCAGTAGACGCTCAATGGGACACCCTCAAAATACAAACTTCAGCGCCCCTTTCCGACGATTGACAGAATTCATAAGTGCGGCATTTATTATAACCTTTCTACTATGCCCACAGAGAACGAACGTAACTCGCCACTTGCCCTCCTCATCGATGCCGACAACGCCAGCCCCGATATTATCGATGCTGTTCTGACCGAGATCGCCAAACTCGGAATCGCGAGCGTAAAGCGGATTTACGGAGATTGGACCAAACCCCAGCTCGGTTCGTGGAAGAACAAACTCCTCGACCACTCTATCCATCCTGTTCAACAGTTCAGCTACACCAAGGGAAAAAACGCAACCGACAGCGCGATGATCATCGACGCAATGGACCTGCTCTACACCGACAACTACTCAGGGTTTTGTCTCGTTTCAAGTGACAGCGATTTCACCCGCCTGGCATCTCGCATCAGGGAAACGGGATGCAAAGTTTACGGTTTCGGCCAAAAGAAAACGCCGAAACCATTTGTTGTCGCCTGTGATCGATTCATCTACACCGACGTTTTGACCACCGCTGCGAAATCGCAAAATGGCAACCCACAGATGATCCCTCGATCGGCGAAAATATTGGGAGCCGACTCCGCATTGATCGGGGCGATCAGCGCAGCCATCGATGCTCAATCGGACGACTCCGGCTGGGCCCAACTTGGCCCCATCGGAAGCTATCTCATCAAGACCAAGACAGACTTCGATCCGCGCAACTATGGATTCGCCAAACTAAGCGAACTCATCAAGGCCATTGAGATATTCGAAGTGAAGCACAACGAGAGCCAATTCTTGGTCAGAGAAAAAGAGACCGGAAAGTAGCCGTCGCTAACAGATCATTGGCACGGATTTCGACTTTTCGCCGCCAACTTGTCCGCAGGCACGACAATTCCAGCCTTGAAGTCCGCTCGATCGCGACGAAAGAAGGCGAGTCTGGGCAGGCGTTGGCACATAGCGGCTTTCCGCCGTGAATGAGACGCCCGCGTTTCGTTCACCAAACCTCGTGCGGGAAACCGCAGGGCATGTTGACAACAGTATGCCGCACGAATTCGCAGCCACTCTGACTACTGCATCCTTTTCCTATCAGTCATGTTTGATCTCTTCCGCAAAAAGAACGGCAATTATAAAGACGACATCCTCTCCGGATTGACCGTCGCATTGGCCCTCGTTCCTGAAGCCATCGCGTTCTCCTTCGCCGCCGGCGTCGATCCACTTATCGGACTATGGGCCGCGGTCTTCATGGGCTTTATCACGTCGGCTGTTGGCGGACGACCTGGCATGATATCCGGAGCCACCGGTGCCATCGCCGTTGTTGCCGGCAAGGCAGTGCAGCACGGTGACCAACTCGGTGAAGGACTCGGCCTCCAGTATCTATTCGCCGTCATCATGCTCGCAGGTGTCATCCA
>JBBKXR010000334.1:0-8654 GCA_037969585.1 Verrucomicrobiales bacterium | reverse complement strand
AACACCGGCCTCGGTGGGGTGATTCGCGACATTCTCGGAGCGGGCAAAGGCGCGAAGCCGATCGCTTCGTTGGACGTGTTTTGTTTTGGCGCTCCGGATACGCCGCCTGAAAAGATTCTCGCTGAGGATGTGATTCATCCGCTCGGGGTGTTGCGTGGTGTGGTTCGCGGCGTACGCGACTACGGCAATCGCATGGGCATTCCGACAGTCAGCGGCGCGGTTCAGTTCGATGACACTTATATTTACAATCCGCTGGTGTTCTGCGGCACGGCGGGTGTGATCCCGACGGGCGATATCGATAAGGCGATGTCGTCCGGATTGAAGATCATCGCCGTCGGCGGGCGCACAGGGCGTGATGGTTTGCACGGTGCGACGTTTTCGTCGGCGGCGCTCGATACAGAGAGTCACGAGGAAGACCAGCAGGCGGTGCAGATCGGCAATCCGATCGAGGAAAAGAAGGCGGCCGACTTTGTGCTGGCGGCGCGCGATCTGGGGCTGATCGAATTTATCACCGACTGTGGTGCCGGTGGTTTTTCCAGTGCGGCTGGCGAAATGCTCAGCGAAACGGGCGGCGAAATCTTCCTTGAGCGCGTGCCACTCAAGGAACCGGGTCTGGTCAGTTGGGAAATTTTTATCTCGGAAAGTCAGGAGCGCATGGTGCTGGCGGTTAAGGAGGATGCTTTGCCGGCGCTGCGTGAACTTTCGGAAATTTACGAATCGGAACTGACTGAGCTCGGTCACTCGGATGATTCGGGGATTCTCAAAGTCTGGCACGATGGCGAGTTGGTTTGCGAACTCGATTGTGGTCGCTTGCACGAGGCACCGACGCGACACTTGGATGCAAAGTTTGATACACCGCGGCGTGACGCGGGTGATGTTGGCGCTCTCGATTTGAACGAGGCGCTGCGCGGTGTGCTCAGTGATTTTGCCATTGTGTCGCGGGAACCGATCATTCGCGAATACGATCACGAGGTGCAGGGGAATACTTTCCTGAAACCGCTGGCGGGTGCGGCGGGTGATGCGCCGCAGGACGGGGCGGTGATCCGTCTCGATGGTAGCGATCGATTGATGTCGATGAGCCAGGCTTTGCTGCCGGAGTGGGGTAAATTTGATCCGCACGCTATGGGTGCGGCTTGTGTCGATGAGTGCTTTCGGCAGTTGGTGCTGACCGGGGCGGATCCGGATCGCATCGCGCTGTTGGACAATTTCTGTGTCGGCAATCCTGAAGATCCCAAGCAACTCGGTGAATTGGTCGAGTGTGTGAAGGGCATGGCGGCCGCTGCGGATTCGTATTCGGCACCGTTCGTTTCGGGTAAGGATTCGTTTTACAATTACTTCGAGACGGCGGAAGGACCAGTGTCGATTCCGGTGACGGCGTTGATTTCGGGGATCGGCGTGGTCGAGGAAAAATCCCACACCACGGGCTCGTCGCTGCGCAAAACGGACAGCGTGATCTGTATTTTCGGCACCACCGGACCGGAGCTCGGCGGCAGCGTCTTGGCGCGTCGTCAGGGAGTGGTAGCCGCGGTGCCGAAGACGGACTGCGAAGTGGCGCTGGCGTCTTACCGGGCTTACTACGAAGCGATCAAGGCGGGGCTGATCCTGTCGGCACACGATTGCTCGGAAGGCGGGCTGGCGGTGACGCTGGCGGAGATGGCATTTTCGAATGTTGCCGGGCTGGACATTTCGCTCGATGAGCTTCCGGTCTCTGGCGAACCGGGCAAGGCGGCTCAGTTGTTCGGTGAATCGACGGGCCGCATCGTTTTTGAAATCGCTCAGGACTCGCTCGACCAGGTTCGGGAAATTTTCGCCCAACAGATCGAAGCGGGCAGCTTTGGAGTCATCGGTAGCAGCACGGCGGAGCACGCTTCGCTGCGCATCGAGTGGGGCAAAGAGACGCTGATCGACGCACCAATCGACGAACTCAAATCGCTATGGAAAAACGGCCTCACGCCTTACTACTAAAATTCCCGGGCACCAATTGCGACGTCGAGACGGCGCGTGCGCTGGAGATGGTTGGTTTTTCCACGGATGTGGTGCCGATTACGCAAATCAGTCGCGAGCGGCTCGACGGCGTCGATCTGGTCGTATTGTCGGGCGGCTTCAGCTATGGCGACTACGTCATGGCCGGACGACTCGCGCAACTGGTCACCGAGCAGAAGATCGGCGATGCGCTGAAGACGTTTCGCGATGAAGGCGGATATCTGCTGGGCATTTGCAACGGTTTTCAGATTTTGACCAAGCTCGGTCTGCTGCCTCCGGGTAGCCTGATCCATAACAAGAGCGGGCGCTATCAGTGTCAGTGGGCAGGACTTGAGCGCCGCACTGATTCGAATCCTTTCTTGTCGCTGCTGCCGCGCAGTTTCGAGTTTCCTGTTGCCCACGCTGAAGGGCGCTTCGTGACGGAAACGCCGGAGGAGGCAGAGCTTTATCGGATCCAGGGGCTGGCGGTGCTGACTTACGCGGAAGATATCAATGGCAGCTCGGCGCAGATTGCCGGTCTTCAGGACAAGAGTGGTCGGGTGCTGGGACTGATGCCGCATCCGGAGCGTTTCATGGAACGCGAGCACCACTATGACCCGGATTGGAACGGCGACGCCGAGCACGGATGGGGTTGGTTCTTTTTCCGCTCGATTTTCGAGGAGATTGCGTCGAAGGGTGCGACTCTGGCTGCGGGGTGATACGACTGCCGATGCAGCACGGATTTTTTTGACTGGATTACAGGATTTTAGAATTTAATTCGACCGACTGAAGTCTCGAAAATTGAGCGCTAAAAACTGACCAACTTTCCCCTGTATGAGCGAAGAAGAATTCACTTACAAAGGCTCCGGCGTCGACATCAAGGAAGCGGCGGCACTGGTCGGCGATATCGGCGAGCTGCGCGGACGCACCGAGGGTGGTCGTCAACTGATGCAGGCGTTCGGACTGTTCGCTGCGAGCTACGATCTGAGCGACTACGATCAGCCGGTTATCGTTACGGGCTGTGATGGCGTTGGCACCAAGGTCGAGCTTTTGCTCAAACACGATCTGCTTGAAATTGCTGGCAAAGATTTGGTGGCGATGAATGTGAACGACATTCTGACCACCGGCGGCGATCCTCTGATGTTCCTCGACTACATTGGCATCGGCGCGATCGACAAGGTAAAGATCAAACGTCTAATCGGTGGTATGACCGAGCATCTCGAGTCGTGCAATTGCATACTTGCCGGTGGTGAGACGGCGGAGATGCCGGGTGTGGTTCCCGATGGCATCATCGAGCTGTCGGGTTTTTGTGTAGGTGCTGCGGAGAAGTGTGACTTAATCGACCCGACGACGGTCACCGAGGGCGATGTAGTGATCGGTTACGCTTCGGATGGCTTTCACGCCAATGGCTGGAGTTTGCTGCGGCGCATCCTCGACAAGTTCGCCGACGATTTTTCTGACCAAGAAATACGTGAGCTGCTGGCGCCGACTCGACTTTATCACGATGTCGTCTGGGGCCTGCGCGATGCCAAGGTCGCCATCAAAGCTTACGCGCACATCACCGGTGGTGGTTTGGTTGAAAATATCGAACGCGTGCTCGGCGAACGTGGTGCCGACCTGATCGTGCCGCGCTGGAATCTCGGAGCGATTCCTAAAGTGCTGCAGCACGTCTCGGATGAAGAGGCTGACGACACTTTTAACCTCGGCTTTGGCTGGGTAGCGATTGTAGCTCCCGGCGATGTCGATACTGCCTTGACTGTAGGTCCGGGCGGTAAGGTTCTGGGAGAGATCAATGACCAGAAGGGTGTGCGAGTTACTTTTTCCGGTTGATCCTTTGAATCGGATACTTCCATCAGTTAGCGAGCCGACCGACCTGCCAAGTTCATGAGCGACTCAATCAAGCACGAGTGCGGACTGGCTTTTATCCGGCTGAAGCAGCCGGTAGCCTACTATTACGAGCGCTACGGCACGGCGCTTTACGGTTTTAACAAGCTGTTCCTGCTGATGGAAAAGCAGCACAATCGCGGTCAGGATGGTGCGGGTATTGGCTGCTGTAAGCTCGATATGCCACTCGGCCAGCCGTATCTATTCAGGGCGAGAAATTCAAAGCGGGAATCGCTGTCGCGGGTCATTCAGGATCAGTTGCAGGCATACGAGCGGCTCAAGAAGAATCGCAAGAGCGGCATGGATCCCGACGATCCGGAAAGTGTGAAGCATCACTTCGACTTCGGTGGCGAAGTGCTGATGGGACACCTGCGCTACGGCACGTCGGGAGGCTTCGGGCGCGGCTCATGCCATCCCCATTTGCGCCGTAGCAACTGGCCGACGAAAAGTCTGATGGTGTTGGGCAATTTCAACATGACCAACGCTGCCGATCTGAATCATCACCTGATCAATCGGGGGCAGCACCCGGTTTTCGGCACCGACACTCAGACGGTGCTCGAGGAGATCGGCTTTCACCTCGACGAGCAGCACGACGAGATTTATCGGAAAAAGCGCGACCAGGGTGTCGATGGTACTTTGATCCCCGAAGCGATTTCGGAGGAACTCGACATCACCAAAATCTTGCGCACTTGCGGTGAAATCTGGGACGGCGGTTACGCCATTACCGGCGTTGTCGGCAACGGTGACGGATTTGTGTTTCGCGATCCAAACGGCATTCGACCGTGTCATTACTATGAGGACGATGAATTAATCGCCTTTGCGTCAGAGCGAGTTCCGTTGATGACCACTTTTGACGCTGAGACGTCGGATATCCATGAGCTGCCGCCAGGGCACGTGGCGGTGATGAAAAATTCTGGGGGATTCGACATTGAGCCGTTCACCGCACCACGCGTAGAGACGCCGTGTTCCTTCGAGCGCATTTATTTTTCCCGGGGCAACGATCCGGATATCTACCGCGAGCGAAAGGCGCTCGGAGCTGCGCTCGTGCCGCAGATTCTCGATTCGATCGATAATAATCTCGAGGACACCATTGTCAGTTTCGTTCCCAATACCGCCGAGATCGCTTATCAGGGAGTGATGAGTGGCTTGCGCATGCATCGCCGTGATGAGGTAAAGCATGAGCTGATGAAAGCCGTTGCCGCGGGCACTCTCGACGAGACATCGATCGATGACTTGGTGCTGCGCAACTGGCCGCGTGGCGAAAAGATTGCGCATAAAGATATCAAGCTGCGCACCTTCATCTCGCAGGAGGATGGGCGCGATCAGTTGGTCTCGCACGTTTACGATGTGACCTACGATGTGATCAAGCCGCACCACAATCTGGTGGTGGTTGATGATTCGATTGTGCGTGGCACGACCTTGCGAAAATCGATCCTGAAGATTCTGGCGCGGACCAATCCAAAGAAGATCGTCATTGCTTCGACCGCTCCGCAGATTCGCTACCCGGACTGCTACGGCATCGACATGTCGGAACTGGGCAAATTTATCGCCTTCCAAGCGGCGATCGAATTGCTGCGCCGCACCGGCCAACAGTCAGTCATCGTCGACACCTACCATGCCTGTATCGACGAGCTGAAAAAGCCGGTGGCGGAAATGGAGAATAGGGTCAAAGGCATTTACGCGCCATTCAGCCCCGAGGAGATCTCGGAGGAGATCAGCCGTATGGTTTATCCGGTCGAGATCCCGTGGAAGGGCGAGGTCGAAGTGATCTACCAGGGGATTCACAATCTGCACGCCTCGATTCCGCATCACAATGGCGACTGGTATTTCACTGGTGACTTCCCGACTCCGGGTGGTTATCAGGTGGTGAATACGGCGTTCGTAAACTTCTACGAGAAGCGCGATGGACGGGCGTATGATGTGTGGTTTTAGGGCGGCTTCGCCGCAGGCGGTAGGAGGTAGGATGTAGGATGTAGGATGTAGAATTTTTTGGTCGCGATCGACCGGTGGTTGGCGCTAGGATTTTTGAGTTATGACTGACTCTGAAAATGCCCGCCCACCGTTGCCTCCATTCGATGCTGAGACGGCGGCTCAGAAAGTTCGCATGGCGGAGGATGGCTGGAATACCCGCGAAGCAGAGCGTGTGTCGATGGCCTACACGCAGGATTCGGTGTGGCGCAACCGGGCGGAGTTTTTGCAGGGGCGAGCTGCGATCGTTGAATTTCTGACCCGCAAGTGGTCGAAGGAACTCGAGTATCGTCTGATCAAGGAACTATGGGCGTTCCGCGACAAGCGCATCGCTGTGCGATTTGCCTACGAATGGCACGATGATTCAGGCCAGTGGTATCGGGCCTACGGCAACGAGAACTGGGAGTTTGACGAAAATGGCCTGATGCAGTTGCGCATCGCCAGTATCAATGATCTGCCGATCGCCGAGTCGGAGCGAAAATTTCACTGGCTTCAGGGACGCCGCCCCGATGATCATCCAGGGCTGTCGGAACTGGGTTTATGAAAGTGCTGTGTACCCTCCAGAGATATCAGCCAGCGGGACCAAGCCGCTTAGGAAACTATTGAAGATGGTGGCGACGTTGCAGGGCATTGCACTCGTCTTTGCCGGCACTCTGCTGGACGGCGGTGAAATGACGAAGCTGTTAGCGATCGCATTGCTCCCGTATTGGCTCGCTGTCGGCCTTATCGTTTGGAGGCGTAGCGAAAAACCAACCCGGTCGGATCGGTTTTTGATCAAATACCTTTACCTGGTAATCTCTATTGCTGGGTTCTTTTGGCAAGCACACCGCGAGATCTAGTGTTCGGCTAAGTCAAAACTGGCAGAGCGAACGCCCTGAGGTTCTTGTTCGGGACAGCGGTAGCGATCACCCAACGACGTTCGCTGGCAAGGTGGGACTTGCCCCTCCGGACGAATGCTCTGAAACACGTTGAGAACCGCCAGGGTCTGGAGGGGCTCGCTGCCGCGTGCCTGCTCGAAGCCAACGCACCGAGGCAGGCGGAGCGCCAGCCCTACGATCGCCGATCTCCTCGGCGAAGGTTCGCTGTCCGAGGTGAAACTGGTTACTTCGCTACTTTCCTAGCCGCCTCGAGAATTTTCTCCGGATCCAAGCGTTCGCGATAATTTTCGTTCACATGCGCGAACTGAATGACGCCTTCGCTGTCGACGACGTAAACGGCGGGATGGGGCAGTCGATGATGGGTCTGACCGGACGCAGCTTCGAGATCGATTTTAAATTTCTCCTTATATTTCTTCACCGTTGCGTCGTCGACTTTGAAAGCGATGCCGAAGGCTTCGGCGGCATCGGTGCTGCTGTCGGAGAGCAGGGTGTAATCCAGGGCGGCGACGGCAGGCATTTCGCGGAGCTTGGACGGTTGATCAACGCTGATGGCGATGAGCTGGTAACCGAGCGCTTTGATGTCTTGTTCCGCGCCTGAAAGCGCGTCGAGATGCTTCACGCAGTACGGGCACCAAGCGCCACGGTAGAAAACAATGACGGCGGGCTTACTGCCTAGTGATTCCCGAAGGGTCATTGATTTGCCGTCGGCGTCGTGAACTTTTACCTCCGGGATGCCGTCTCCGGCTTTGAGGCGTTCGGTATCGGCGGCTTGAGTGGCGATGCCATGACTGACGAGGGCGGCGACTGAGAGGAGGAGGTGGCGTTTTTTCATCGTAGGAAGGGGAGTTCTGGTTGGTGTAGACGCTTGCAGTGGGTGGAACATTTCATGCTTTTTGGAAATATCGCTCCGGTATCGACTATCTACTAACGCTGCTGGCGTCACCAATGGCGCTTTTTTCGTGAAAGAACCTTGCGCGGTCGGGTCAGCGATTCTAAGTGCTATCCGGCACGACACTCTAGCAATGAAGGTACTGGTTGTAGGAAAAGGCGGACGCGAACACGCGATCATTACGGCGCTCAATGAGTCGCCGACGGTCACGGAAATTATCGCATTTCCGGGCAGCGATGCCATTTTTGAAATGGCTTCACCGGCTGCGGGTGTCAGCGATCTACCGACGTTGATCGAGTTCATGATTCGTGAGGGGGTTGAGCTCTGCGTCGCCGGCGAGGAAAGCTATCTGGTCACTGGCGAGGGCCTCGCCAACGCCTGCGAAGCGAACGACATTCCTTGTTGGGGGCCGCCGAAAGAAGCTGCGCAATTGGAGGCGAGTAAGGAGTTCGCCAAGGAGTTCATGCTTCGCCACAAGATCCCTACCGGTGGCTACTCGGCGACGGAATCAGCGGATGAGGCGCATGCTGCGGTTGAGGGAAAATGTCCGATCGTTCTCAAGTTCGACGGACTCGCTGCCGGCAAAGGCGTGGCGGTCTGCATGGAGGAAGGGTCGGCGCACGAGTTTGTGTCGGAAGTGCTCGAGCAGCGGAAGTTCGGTGAAGGCCGTCTGCTGATCGAAGAGTTTCTTGAAGGCCCAGAGATCTCGATCTTCGTCTCGGTGGTCGGCAGCGATTACCAGATTCTTGCCCCGGCCCGTGACTACAAACGCATTTTCGATGGTGACGGTGGGCCGAACACCGGCGGAATGGGCGCGGTGTCCTCACGGGAGATGGCCGAACCTGCGCTGATGAAGGAGATCGATGAGACGATCATCAAGCCGACCATCGACGGCTTGATCGAAGATGGACTGCCGTATCGCGGCTTCCTTTACTTCGGGATCATGCTGACACCGCAGGGTCCGAAAATTCTCGAATACAATTGCCGCTTCGGGGATCCGGAAGCCGAAGCTGTTTTGCCGATGGTTCAGGGCGACTTCGCTGCCTACGTCATGGCAGGGGCCAAGGGCGAAC
>JBBKXR010000333.1:0-29881 GCA_037969585.1 Verrucomicrobiales bacterium | reverse complement strand
CGGGAGTTTTTCACCCAGCTGTTCGAGCGCCGCAGCGCCTTCGAGCATGGCGATTTCAAAATGCACCCCGCGGTCAGCGAGGCGCTTCAACAGAATTGGACTGTTGACGCTGCGCAGCGCATTGATGAGTTGAACGCGCAATCCCTTAAAGTCGGCGAGCACATCGACCAGCGGCTCAACATTTACATCGCCAACCACCACCTTGGGATGCTGGGTTCGGCCATCTTCCATCCGCACCGCGATCTGCACTGGAAGCTCACGCTTTTTCGCCTCCGCTAAAAGCTCGCGGAACTCCGGATGGTCGAGCGTGTAATCGTGATAGTTCGGATGCAGACGGATGCCCGTCATGCGATGCACTTCGTGACAGCGGCGCAGCGTTTCGCGCCAGCCGGGCAGTGCCGGATTGACAGCACCGAACGGCAAAAACATTTTACTACCCATGCCCCGACAGGTCGCTGTCAGTCGCGCATTGACGGCATCGAGGTCGCGATGCAACAGCGCATCGAAATGCCCCACCCAGGCTTTGGCGATGCCAGCGTCGCTGAGCTTTTTGGCCAGAGCTTCAGGACTGCGGATCGGCAACTGCCGAAACGGCCAGTCACCGAGGTAGACATTGGTATCGATCGTCGGCTGACCGTCAGTAAAAATTTTGGTCGCAGCAGCGGCCGCTAATGCGGGAGCTCCGGCAGCGCCCAGACTCGTAGTGCGAAGGAAATTGCGTCGGTTCATCGTTGTTAGCGGTAAGAGCAGTTAGCGGGAGGAGAACTATCATCGGCGGAAAAGCTAAATGCTAATCGCTTTTTTCTCTAAAATAGGTGCCATCATTCGTTGTAAATTTCCGCCGAGGATTTTCTCTCTCGACTCTGAAGTGATGCTCGCACCGGTGACTTTGCCAAGCTGCGAGGCAAAGCTGCGTCCGGGAGCATCGCTGCCCCAGAGAATGCGATCTGGGCCAATTTCGCGCACCGCCATTTCGGTGACGCCAGCCGTGGGATCGAACCCGCCAAGACCGACCGAGACATTTGCCTGATCACGGACCGCGGCAATGCCATGCTCCCAACTGCCGCCAGTATGACCGCAAATCATCGGCGTATCAGGATAGCGCGACGCCAGTTCAGCAAGATCTTCAGGTGTCGATTCGCCAGGCTGGTTGCCGTTGGTTTTGTGCCAGGTGTGTTGAAAAATGACCGCGTTGAGTTCGGCGGCACGTTCGATCACCGGCGCGAACTCCGGCACCGTGCACTTCTCGGCGATCCAGAGTTTGACGCCGACCATTGGTCCGTCAGCCACACAGCGATTGAGCTCATCGAGACTTTCCCTCGGATGCTTGGGATTCAAATAAGCAAAGCCGAACAGTCGATCGGCATGCGCTTCGACCGCGGCAATAATTTCGTCATTCTGTCGCCGAAAATCTTCTGGGGTCGGGTCGCTGCTCCATCCGATCCCCATGAAAACACAGTAGCGCTCGATCCCATGCCGATCACCGATCTCAATCAACCGTGCCGCCTTCTCCGCTGGCGTGTTGCCGGGAAGGGCCGTGGTCAGATGCGTATGGAGATCCCAGATGCTCACTTCGTTCGCGAGTTTTAAGTTTTAAGACCGACCGGATCGTTCGGGCTAGTCAAACAGTTGGTTGAGCCGGTCTTTCAAATCGCTGAATTTGTCGTGCGCCTGGCGACCGATATCTTCCAGACTTTCGCCGACGCCATCGATCGCTGGCTGAAGCGTTCGCTTGATCCCTTTCAGGTCGGCCTTGAACTGATCTTTGGTTTTCGCCAGTTCGTCTTCGGCGACAGTTTTGCGGATACCGAGATCGAGCGCAAGAGCATCGAGTTTAGTTTTCAACGATTCCCCGGTGTCGGTTAGGTGCTCCTTCAACGACGCTTCAACCGGATCGAGCTTGCACTTCGCTGCGTCGATGGCGGCATGAATTTTTCCTCGCTGTTCGTCGAGCGCGTCGCGTGTTTCCATGCGACCGAGCGCCAGCATCAAGCGCAGTTCGTCGAGCTGTTGTTTGAGCGAACTGGTTTGCTCGCCAGCGGCGACACGACCTTCATCGATCGCCTTGCGGACGTCACCGACGACATCGCGAAGCGCTTCCTTATGCTTTTCCACAAAATCGACCGCATCGGATTTGCCGAGTTCGAGTTGCACAGCCAACTCATCGATCTCGCGCTTCAAGCGGGAAATGAGTGGCGAAGTTGGTATCGGTTCGTTGCTTTTTTCGTCCATGATAAACAATCGTGTTTCCACCCTATCAAACCACGTCCGGCGGCACTTAGCACGGACGTATTCAGGGTCCGTAGCGGGATCGGCGCAAATCATCCCTCACAAAATGTGTAACGCCGTAACCCGAGGTCGCGTCTTTCATCAGTAACGGCAAAATGAATCCTCCGATCCCCCAACGCACCGCGCCCCCGATCCTGCGAAATCTCATGTTCGCAGGCCTTTGCCTACTCGGTGCAGGGGCACTGACTGCGGCCCTGTGGCGTCCCGCTGAACTCGCTGCTCCCGGACTGTCGACAGTGCTCGCTGCCGCTTCTGACGATCTCTCAACCGTCGTGGAAAAAGTCGATCACGCTTTTCTTACCCAATGGCAGGCGAGTCATGTCGAACCGGTGGAGCCCGCATCCGATCTGCTGGTTGCTCGGCGACTTTCGCTGGCCCTCACCGGAACCGTGCCATCGCTGGAAGAAATTCGCGCCTTGGACAAAATACCCGTAGCCGACCGTCAATCCTGGTGGCTTGAGTATTTGTTCGCCGACCGGCGCAGCGCTGATTACCTCGCCGAGCGTTTCGCGAGGGCCTACGTAGGTATCGAGTCCGGTCCGTTTCTTGTCTATCGACGCAATCGAATGGTCAGCTGGTTGAGCGATGAATTTTTTGCCAACCGCCGCTACGATGAACTGGCTCGGGAACTGATCGCTGCGAAAGGCGTTTGGACCAGCCAACCGGCGGCGAATTTTATTACCGTCACCATCGACCAGAACGACAAGGAGCGCGGGCCTGACGAGATCAAACTGGCAGCACGGGTGACGCGTGCCTTCCTCGGTGTGCGCATCGATTGCGTCCAGTGCCATGACGACAAATTCGGCGATCGCTGGAAGCAGGAAGATTTCCATCAACTCGCGGCGTTCTTCGCCGAAGCCGAGGTCGCACTCGGAGGCGTTCGTGACAAAGATGGAGTCATCTACGAGGCTAGAATGAAGGGTGAAAGTGAAACCGAGGTGCTGACCGCAAAAGTTCCGTTCGCAGAAAACCTCTACCCTGCCAACTCGGATGGTACGCCGCGCGAACGTCTCGCCGCGTGGGTCACTCACCCAGAAAACACGGCCTTCGCCAGAGCCACTGTCAATCGCGTCTGGGCGCTGATGTTCAACCGTCCGCTGATCGAGGCGGTCGACGATCTGCCGCTCGACGGTCCGTTTCCTGCCGGCATGGAAATCCTCGCCGCTGATCTGGTCGCGCACGATTTCGACCTGCGGCGACTGATTCGAGTCATCGCTGCCAGCGAGGCTTTTCAGTTGGAAAGCCGCGCAGCCGATCCGGAGTCGCCGGTCAGCGATATACAGAAGCAGCAGTGGGCGGCGTTCCCATTGACCCGCATGCGCCCCGAACAGATGGCGTCCAGCATTACCCAGTCGGCTTCGTTGGCGGCGATCAATGCCGATTCACACATCATTCGGCGGTTGGCCAGCTTTGGCGACCGAACCAATTTCGTGCAGCGTTACGGCGACCTCGGCGAGGATGAGTTTGGCGAAGCCGCCGGCACCATTCCGCAACGACTGCTGATGATGAACGGCAAAGTGGTTCGCGACCGCACCGGCCAGAATCCCGTGCTCAACGCCGCGACTCGCGTCGGGATGCTGGCGCCTGACGATGAGAGTGCCGTCGAAACCGCTTTCTTAACCACACTCAGCCGCCAACCTACGGAAGCTGAGCTCGCGCATTTTTCGGAACAACTCAAAGGAACCAAAGGCAAGCAGCGTTCCAGAGAGATGGAAGATCTCTGTTGGGCGTTGCTCAACTCTACCGAATTTTCTTGGAACCACTAACCCTTTGCCCTGACTCGCATGAAATCTCCTTCTTCACTATCAGCCGATTTTTCCTGTGGCACCCACGATCACTGGTCGCGGCGCACGCTACTTAAATCAGCAGGCCTGTCCGGCCTCGCGTGGCTGACTCCACTGGCCGAAATCCTCGCCCTCGATGCCGAGGGGACAGGTGCGCGCAAAGGCAAGCGCCCGCGCTCCGTAATCCTGCTCTGGCTCGACGGAGGTCCAAGCCAACTCGATACCTTTGATCCTCACCCCGGCAAAAAAATTGCCTTTGGTGCCAAAGCGATCGACACCGCTGTGCCCGGCATTCAACTCGCGGCCGGTTTGGATCGAACAGCGGAAGTCATGCAGGACATTTCCCTGATCCGCTCGGTGGTCAGCAAAGAAGGCGATCACGAGCGGGCGATGTACAACATCAAAACTGGCTACCGTCCCGACCCGACGGTGACCCATCCGGCGATCGGATCGATCATTTGTCACGAGATGCCGAAGACTGACCTCGAGATCCCCAACCACGTGTCGATCCTGCCGGGGCGCTTTCCGTCACGTGGCGGATTTCTCGGCGCTCAGTTCGATGCCTTCCAAGTCAACGATCCCAATCAACCGATTCCCGATGTCACTTCTTCTGTGACGGCTGAGCGCGAGCAGGAGCGCATCGACAGCCTCAAAATTTTGGAGAATTCTTTCTCCGCCGGCCGTGGCAAAAACCTCGATCGCGATACTACGCTGCATCTCGCCAGCATCGAGAATGCTCGCAAAATGATGACCTCCGATCAGCTGAAAGCCTTCGACGTCAGCGATACGCCGAAATCGGAAAGCGATCCCTACGGCGACAGCTCCTTCGGTCGCGGGTGTCACGCAGCGGTGCGACTCATCGAAGCAGGGGTGCGCTGTGTCGAAGTGACACTGACCGGCTGGGATTCCCACGCCAATAACGCCGAGTCTCAAGCCGCCCGTGTGGCCACGCTCGATCCCGCCTTTGCCAGCCTGATCAGCGACCTCAAAGCTCGTGACTTGCTCGACGACACTATCGTTCTTTGCGGCGGTGAATTTGGCCGCACTCCCCTGCTCAATCCAGTCGCCGGCCGCGATCACTGGCCACACGGATTCAGCATGGCGATCGCCGGCGGCGGACTGGTCGGCGGCAAAGTGATTGGCTCGACCGATCCCGAGGGCGAAAAAGAGGAGCCCGAACGCCCAGCCCGCGTCGAGGACGTTCATGCCACGGTGCAGCATGTATTGGGCATCGATTCCAGCTACGAAGTCATGACTCCCGCCAATCGTCCGATCGCCCTCAGCGAAGGGAAAGTGATCAAGGAACTGCTGAGTTAGCTCGCTGCGAAAAATAGCTTCGGAATTCGTGAAAAATTCGCCAGTGCTCTGACCGTGAGGCATTCGTTGAAATTCTGACGGATTACCAGGTATTGCTGCGTGCGCGAACGGCGGTTTACGCTTGTATCCTGTCGTCACTGACGCGAAAATCAGCTCTGTGCCACCCCGGTCCCGACAAGCCATTACGTTAGCGATGGCTCTAGTTTGTTTCGCCTTCGTAGCTGGCGCGATCAGCGCGCGAGCCGAGCTGAAAATCGCCAATCACAAAGACCAATCAACGGTGCGCTATCCGGTCGTGCTGCTGCGCGGCAGCGGCGTTCCTAAACCGTCAGCGAAAAAGGAACTCCTCCTTCACGTTGAAAACCTTTCATCCGATCGTGCATCGCGAAAGATGCTCGGCCAGGTTCGCGAAGGAAAATTCAAGGCGCTAGCCGAGCTCATTCCGGGCAACAATTTGCTACGAATCACTGCCGACGGCGAGTCCACCGAACTGACCATTCGCTACAGCCCGCAGACTAACGCCAACTATGTGCGCGTTATCTGGATGACCGATAGCGCCGGCGATCCAGACTTCGCCACCCCCAACGACGACGATCCACAAGACTACGTCGCCCGTCTCGATACCGCCGCGAAACTGATGCAATGCTTCACCGCCGAAAGAATGCACGACAGCGGCTACGGACGACGCACCTTTCAACTCGAACTCGACGACGATGGAAAAGTCATCGTACACACCCTCGCCGCACCGCTTCGAGCGCAGGACTACTACTCGATGCAGGACGACGAATGGTGGCAATCAACCCGCCAGTGGCTCAACAAAAAACAACCCGACCCCAAGGCGAAAAACCTCGTTCTCGCTGCCTTCACCCGTAAAGACCCGGAGTCCGGAAAAATGCTCGCACACACTGCTCTCGGTGGCGGCGACCTCGGCCTTTTCGGCAGCGCGTCGGTTTTTTCGTGGCCGTGTTCGTTGCCGAAAACTTGTGATGCGTTTCTCAATCCCGGACGCGTCGATCCGTCACGAGTCCACGATGACAGCAGCGGACGAAACACCCACTGGGGTGCCGCATCAACGACGATCGGCGCCACGCTCCACGAGATGTATCACACCTTTGGCCTACCCCACTGCCGCGACCGTTTTGGCATTATGACCCGCGGTTTCGATTACTTTAACCGTTTCGTCACTTTCCACGAACCACCCAGCGCCCGCCGAATGAAGCCGTTCACCTTCGATCCGGGACAGGAAGCCCATCTTTCCAAAGTCAGCGCTTCCTTCCTGCGATGGAGTCCGTGGTTTCGCCTCAATGAGAAAGCGGACAACATCGACGACCCGGACAGCGATCCGATCATTACCTTCGACCCAAAATCGAAACGCTTCAGCATCGCCTCAGAGTCACCGATCCGCTGGCTCGGCTTCTGGCGTGACGACACCCTTGCCGTGCATCGAGAAATCCCCACCGGCGTAAAGCTTCACAACCTTTCTCTTTCGCTCGCCGAGTGCGAAGTAGAACTGAGCCCGGAACACCGACTCAGCCGCCTCACCGCACTGGCAGAAAACGGACGAGCCGTCACGCTCCGCTTTGTCGGAACAAACTCCACCAACGAGAACTGAAGAATACGGTCGCCCTTGCGGAACCGCTAATCTGTGGTTTTTCTAAATACGGCATTGTCTGTTGCCACCCAACTTGCTAACCTATTCTCCCTGCTACCCCCCAAATTTACTGAAAATATAACCATGAAAAATCCACTACCCCTTCGAATTTCCGGCGCCCTTGCCGCGCTGTCACTGTTCGCTCTCGCCTCGGCGGCCAACGCCCAACAGGGCGGCGTCGCCGTTCTCGATATCGACAAAGTCGCTCAGACCATGGGCGTCGAGGACAACGTCAAAAATGCTCTGGCCGAGATTGAGACCAATCTCAACGCCCAGTTGCGTACCATCCAGACGGAACTGCAGGCGCGCTTCGATAATGTCCGCTCGCAAGTCGGACCGCAGCCGACCCAGGATCAGGCCCAACAGTTGGCCCAGATCAACGGCCAGCTCACGCAGCAACTCACTCAGAGCCGCACTCAGGCACAGAGCCAACTCAACGCCAAACAGTTCGAACTGGTCACCCAGTTCCGCGACGAGGTGAAACCGGTTGCCCTGAAAATCGCTGAATCAAAGGGACTCAGTGTGGTGATCACTCCCGATCAGTCACTGTTCGCCTTCTCGGAAAGCGTCGACATTACGGAGGCAGTCACCGCCGAGATGAAAAAAATCATGCCCGATCAAAAACCCGCCGCGGCTAAGCCTGCGGACGACGCAGCCGCACCGGCTGCCGATCCTGCTGCACCAGCTCCAGCACCTGCCGCTCCTCCGGCAACGCCGACCAACCAATAGAACGACCGGGTTCGAGTCCGTCTTAGACTCAATAAAAAAAGCCTCACTCGCGAACGCGGGTGAGGCTTTTTTCGTGATGCGTTAGACGAAACCGTCAGTATTGATCAATCCCAACCGTGGGCGTCGCGGACTTTGATCATCGTTTCGAGAATCGTGTTCCAGGTCGACGGCGTTTCGAGCACGTCATTCGGGAACATGCAACCGTCCCAGCAGATGTGTTCGATGCCACGCGAGGGCGCATCTTTGAGCCAGTAACCGGCACATTTGACGATGTCGAGTTTGCCGTTGGGATCATCCGCCTGGCAGTGCTTGCCAGTCTTGTCGTGTGCGCCCGCTCCGTGGACGGTTCCATCATTTTGAGCTACATGAAAGTCGATCGTCCAGGGACGCAAGGCATCGGTCATTTCTTCGTACGCCGGCCAGAACTCTTCATCGGTATGATCCGGTTTGATCAACGCATCTTCCGGCGCATTAAACCCCAGCATGAAGGTATAAGAGTGTGCCAGGTCCGCCTGAAATCCAAGTGTCTCCGGCATGTCCACTTCTTCCAGTAGATTGACCATCTGCTTCCAGCTGTGCATGCCCGCCCAGCAGATCTCTCCTTCTGCGGCGAGACGCTCGCCATTATCGGCGGCGATCTTGGCAGCTTCGCGAAACGTGTCAGCGATCACCTTGGTGTTCGCAGCAGGATTTTCGCGCCATTTCTCAACGCCGAACTCAGCCGAGTCGATGCGGATCACGCCACGCTTTCGAACGCCGTGCTCATTGAAAACTTTGCCAATTCGACAGGCGACTTTGACCGCGTCGAGAAACTTGCCGCGCTGCTCCGCAGTACCCATGGCCGAGTCACCGACCGTTCCCGGCCAGATCGGAGCCACCAGCGAGCCGATGTCAAAATTGTGACCGGCGACCAGATCGGCGATACCACGCAACTCATCGTCGGTGGCATTCGGATCCGTGTGCGGAAGAAACAGGAAGTAGTCGATGCCATCAAATTTCTGGCCGTTGACCTCAGCAGCGGCGGTCAACTCGAGCATGTGCTCAAGACTGATCGGCGGCTCCTGGCCCTCGTCGGCGCCCTTGCCAACCAGGCCGGGCCACATCGCGTTGTGAAGTTTGGGTTTGCTGGACATGATATGAAGTGGGTTCGGGATTGGGTTTGCGAACGTCAATTGCGACCGTTCAACTATTTTTGAGTTCCTCGAAAAGCTCCAGGCCCTCTTTCGGCTTCAGGCCGTCGTGGACCACGCCGCTGACGGCTTTGATCATCGCGACCGGCGCATCCGATTGGAAAACGTTGCGACCCATGTCAACACCGGCAGCACCGGCCTCGATTGCATTGTAGGCCATTTCCAGCGCCTCAAGTTCGGGCAGCTTCTTGCCCCCTGCGATGACGACAGGCACGGAAACCGCGGCGACCACGTTCTCGAAGCCTTCGCAGTAGTAGGTTTTAACGATGCTGGCACCGTTTTCGGCGCCGACGCGTGCAGCGAGGCCGAAGTAGCGGGAGTCGCGCGCCATGTCCTTGCCGACAGCAGTGACACACATCACCGGGATATCGTATTTGCTGCCGATGTCCACCAAGTGACTGAAGTTCGCCATGGTCTTGGCCTCGGTAGCAGCGTCGCCAATGGCGATCATCGCCGCCAGTGCGGAAGCATTCATCTTCACCATCTCTTCCTCGCCAAGCAGGACGTTATGATTGAGCTCGGTAAGAATGGTGGTGCCGGTGTCGGCGCGCAGACAGACTGGCTGGGTATTTTCCGGCGGAATCATGGTGCGGATCGAACCGCGGCAGCCCATCAGGCAGTCCGCGTACTCGGCAAGCGGTGCGATGTTCAGGTCGATACGCTCAAGGCCTGAAGTGGGCCCCATGAGGAAACCGTGGTCGAACGCCAGCATCACCGTGCGGCCGGACTTGCGGTTGAAAATCCGCGACATGCGGTTCTTCACACCCCAGCTCATGCTGTTCATGCCTTTAAGGTAAAACTTACTGGTGTCGGCCGGACTATTCAGTCCAAAATTGTCGCCGTCGCGGATGTCATCGAGGTCTGCCATGTCTTGTCTTTGTTTTAGTTAAATCTGTTATTACGTTAATTGAAAAAAATCATTTACGAGGCCGCGTAGTCGCGCATTGCGGCAAAGATCACCGCGACACTGATCGCTCCAGCGTCCGGAAGACCGACCGATTTCTCGCCCAGCGTCTTCGCGCGCCCCATGGTCGCGACCATCGCTTTACTCGCCTCTCTGCCAGCTTCCGCCGCATCCGCAATCGCCGCCAGCGCCTCGTTGATCGGCAGGTCAGCGACCTCCGCCGCCTTGGTCGCGGCCGGATCGAGCGCATCGATCATCGTCTTCTGGCCAGGCTTGGCGCCGCCACGTTTCATGATCGCTTCGAGGCCGCTAGTCAGGATCGGCCCGAGATGCGCCGACTCCAAAGTAGCCTCCCCCTTCGCCGCCTTGCCGCCGGTGCGAAACAGCGTGCCGAAGATCGCTCCGGAAGCGCCGCCCATGCTCGCCATCATTGCCGAGCCGACACCGCCGAGCACTTTGTCGACGCTCTCAAAAGATTCTCCCGCGAGCGCCTCCTTCACGGCCGTCATGCCGCGTTTCATTCCCGTGCCATGATCGCCGTCTCCGAGCGCCCGATCCGCATCAGTCAGTTCGGGTTCCGCAGCGATAATCGCATCGGCGACCTCGAGCATCATGTCGCGGGTCTGTTCGGTAGTAAGGGAAGTTTTGGCCATAAGTTTGAGTGCTAAACGCTAAATGCTACTTACCCGGACCTTCCATTTTGCTGAAACAGACCGACTCACAAGGCATGTCCCACAGCTTCTTCAGTTCGTCGTCGAGCTTGGTAATACTGAACGAGATGCCAGTCATTTCCTGACAAGTGACGTAAGGACCGACCATCGTGTCGTAAACCTTGATGCCGCGCTCGTTGAGCATTTGCTTGGCTTTGCGCAGGCAGATCAGACATTCCATCATCGTCGTCGCGCCGAGGCTGTTCACGAGCAGAATGATCTCGTCGCCTTCTTTGAGCGCCTCGACCTCCTCGTCCTTTTCAAAATCCTCGAAAATCAGGTTGAGCATCGTCGGCGTCAACTCGTCGGCCGTGGTCATCGGAATTTCGCCCACGCCCGGCTCGCCGTGAATACCCATGCCCAGACCGATCTCGTCATCAGCGATGTCGAACGTCGGTTTGCCGGTCGCCGGGATCGAACCCGGAGACATCGAAACACCGACCGAGCGAGTGTTGAGCACAGCTTTTTTTGCTGAAGCCTCCAACTCGTCCAGGCTGCCAGCCGTCTGCGAAGCTGCACCGGCCAACTTGACCACCGGCACCAGACCGGCGATGCCACGACGATTCTGTTTATCGGTCGGCGCTGCCGAGCAGACATCGTCCCAGATCAGAACCTGGCGCACTTCAATACCTTCGTCCTCGGCATCTTCGGCACCGATATCAAAATTCATCACATCGCCCGCGTAATTCCCGTAGAGATAGAGAACCCCCTTGCCCTTATCGACCGCTTGAGTCGCTTCGAGCACGACGTCGGGAGACGGCGCAGCAAAAATATCTCCACATGCCGCACCATCGGCGAGATTTCGGCCCACCAGACCGTGGTAAATCGGCTCATGCCCGGCGCCGCCACCGACCAGCAAAGCGACTTTGCCGTCAGGAATCTCGGTGCGGACAATGGATCGCTTACCGACCTTAATGCACTCGCCATCGTAGGCCTCAACAAGCCCTTCGAGCAGTTCGTCAGCCACTTTCAGTGGATCGTTAATCAATTTTTTTAGTGGCATCGTAAACTTTCCTAAAGACCAGCAATGGTAGCGACCGAGCGTATGACTGCCAGCTTTATTGTCAAATTTTGCGGCAAAATCGGACCTTCATTACTCACTCGCCGCCGCCGCCACTTTTGATAATCTGATCTTCCTGATACAGCTCCCTGTTTCCCGATTGAAATTCTGCTTTGAGTTTCACCCGAAAGCCGTAGAGATCGACCAAGTGCCAGCGGAGAAATTTCCACGCGCCAACCTCAGCATTGTGCTCGATACCAACGAGTAAGTGACAGGCATCGTCGAGCACCTTGTTGGTTTCGATACGCGGCGTGAAGTAAAACGAGCGAAACGCGCTGTCGAACGAGCCGTGCGCGACCAGCTTCGGATCCAGGTAGACGATTTGACCACTCGCCTCGTGGATGATCTTTAGATCGGGGTAGCCTGAGTGCTGTATTTTTCCCGATGCTGTCGGCGGGCGCTCGCAGCGAATGCCCGGCTCTTCATTGAGAAACTCCATCATCGCTTCCTCAAAATGCGAACTCACTTCGTTGATTCGCCCCTCCTCATTGGTCGGGCTCTCAGCCTGGTTTAAGCGTTTAAATGCTGCCTCGAGAGCCGCCTCGATCGATTCGAGCAGCTCTTTGTCACTCGGCTGAGAAGGGTCGAAAGGCATCACCTGGTGTCCCGTCGTCGCCTCGATCACATCGCGGAACGGTATATCTTCAAACGCCTCGCGATCTCTGGTCAGCGTGCCGATCAACTCCTTCAAGGTCGGCGGCGGTGGCTCCAATTGATCGGTCGCGTCTCGTTCGACCGCTACACCATCCTGCCGGCACGCCGTTGCGAAAATCACCAGGACAGAACCGGCAATCAATGAACCCCATTTGGTAATCACACCTCTCACGCGTTTTAGACAAACAGGTTTCCGCCATATTAGCGACCCTCGAAATGACAGGCATCTCGACGAACCGGAGTAGCGAGGGCTTCCAGCCCTTGTTCCGTGGACCCGTCACGGAGACGGAAGCGGTCGTCACCCGCGTCGCCGATAGTGCTCGATGGCGTGCTGCCACCACGGTGCCAGATCGGCGAAAGGAGTCAGCCACACGCTGCGGTGCAGGTCGAGCATCAGGCCGGTGCAGCTGGCCAGATGGCGCAACGCATTCTGGTCCAAGCCGGACGGCCCCTGAGACATAAGTTGTTCTTTCAGCGCCGCCACGTCGTCGTCGCTGACTGGTTCTTCAGCGGACGACTTGGCGATCAATGAGACATGCACGGCATTCACATACGGATCGACGATCACACGGGTGATCCCCTCGAGGTCGTCACCGGACTCGAAACGTTCGGACAAGATCGACACACCCTGTTGCTCGCGAGAGATGATTTCCGCATATTCCACCGGTGCAGCGGTTTCCTCCGGCGTGATCAGAAGGCTCGCCCGACGCAGAGCCGCTCCCGGACCGGGACGGCTCGACCAAACCGAAATCGGCACCGCCAACACCACCGGAGCGAGCACTGGCAGCAGCCAGTAGCCGAGCATCGGTTCGATCAAAAACGCCGCCGTCAACCACACGGCACCGAGCAATGTCTGTCCACCGTGAGCGGCCAGCGCTTCACGCCACGAGTTGCCGACGGCATCCCGCTGCTGTGCCACCCAATCGACATTGCGTCCGAGCAACAACCAAAAGCAAAACTTGGTGTGAAACATCATCACGATCGGTGCCACCAGCGCCGAATACAGCGTCTCGATCAAAAGACTACCGATCAGTCCGGGCAGACCGCCGAACTTACGTGTCCGCTTCCAGTCGAACAGACACTGTGAAAAAGCCAACATCTTGGGCAGAAAAAGCAGCACCAGGGTCGCACCGAAAACCACCAACCCCTGCTGGTTGGTCGACAACGAAAACGGCAGCCACTGACCGAGTGAACTTTCCGCCGGAACCAGCGTCAGGCCGGTCACTTCGTGATTCAAAACGATCAGTGTGTTGATCAGCAAAAACAAAAACCACAGCGGTGACGAGAGGTAGCCGAGGATGCCCAGCAGCAGGTGCAAACGGCTGATCGGATGAATGCCGGAAGCGAACAGCAACCAGGTATGCTGAAGATTCCCCTGCAGCCAGCGGCGGTCACGCTTGGCGCTATCGATCAGCGACGGCGGCCCTTCTTCCCAACTTCCTTCGAGATCCCAAAGCAGCCAGATCTCCCAGCCTGCCTTGCGCATCAGCGCTGCTTCGACAAAGTCGTGACTGAGAATTTTCCCGCCGAATGGCTCTTTCCCGGGCAAGTCCGGCAATGCGCAGAATTCCGCGAAAGGTGCCAGCCGGATGATCGCATTGTGGCCCCAATAGTTGCCCGACGGCCCCTGCCAGTAGTTCAGGCCGGCGGTGAACATGTCGCCCAGCAAGCGGAAGGCAAACTGCTGTACCCGTCCATGCACCGAGGCTGCGCGCGCCAAGCGTGGCGCGGTCTGTAAGAGCCCTACCCGCGGATGCTTTTCCATCAACGCCGCCATGCGCACAAGATCGTCGCCGGACATCACACTGTCAGCATCCATCACCACCATGTAGCGATAGCGACCTCCCCAAGTCTGCAAAAAATCGGAGATGTTGCCGGCCTTCTTGTCGGTATTTTTCTGCCGTCGCCGGTAGTGAATCCGGCCACCCGCATCGAGCTCGCGGCAAAGTTGCAACCAGGCAAATTCCTCTTGAATCCAGTTCTCAGTACTGGTGCTGTCACTGAGTACGAAAACCTCAAAATCCTCGAGCCTACCCGTGCGCTCCAACGAGCGATACACCGCGCGGATTCGTTCGAAAACCTCCACCGGATTTTCATTGTAAACCGGATAAACGATCACCGTCGGACTGAGCGGCGCGGACAGATCCTCCGCGGTCAGTCCGCGAGCCGGATTCAGCCCGGCACCACCTCGCAGGCCGACAAAAAAGCCCGCCGCGGCGGTCATCACACCGAACGCCAACAGCCCGAACAGCACCGCGAAAATCCCCAAAAGAACCGCCGAGGCACCGTTGAAACTACCATACAAACGCCACAGAAGATCGCCCATCAGCGTCACTCCGATGAGCGTGATAAGGGCCGCGCCGCCGAACACAATTGCACGCCGTCGCCACCAGTCGTGGCGAGCGGTCAGCGGTGGCAATTCGTGAGCCGTAGGCGGTAATTGATCGTGAGCGAGACCGTCCATGATTGAGTAAATGCGAGACGCAAAATCGGCGAAAGGCCCGAAGGGCTAGCGCCAGAAAAACACCAGAAGCAAAACGCCGAGCAGCGCCAGCACCGTCGCCGTCAGCAAGCGTTTAAAAATCGGCGCACGATAGAGTCCCTGCCACCACTGCGTGGCACTACACATGATCGGGTTGAGCGTGATGGGCTGCGGTGTCATCGATCGACGTTCGACTCCCGGGCTTTCAGTCAGGTAGCTGTCGCGCAGAGCCGCTGTCACCGCTTCCGGCAAGGGCGGCTCTAACAGGAAATAGTCCTGATTCTTGCCTGGCAGATCTGCCAGCAGCAGCGCCAGCCGACCTCGCGCCCCGAGTCGATCTTCAGGCAAATCCAAACCAATCACCCTGGAAAACCAATCCGCGACCAACTGAATAACTTCCTCCATCGCCACCGAAGGGATACACAGCGACGGGTCCTCCGAAACCCGCGCTCCGGCCCGGGTCAGCACCTCATTGATGGCGCGGCTGAGCAGCAACTTGTTACGCAAACCCAGCGCGCACAAATAACTCTCGACCGTAACGTAGGCATCGTTCCACTCCGTGATCTGCGCGGAATCGGTGGTAACACTGCGATTCGGATTCGACACTGCCGTCTCGCCAACAGACGGATCAGAATCCGCAACCCGCACGGAAAATGGAGGAGGAACTGCCATGACTTTTTCCCAATCAGAGTGCCAGCCAACTACTCCACGTCTCCGAGATGTAGTCATCACCCAGCTTCAATGCACAGCGTACCTCAGCGCCATCTACCGGTTCTTCGCTCCCCGGCTTCTTGCGCTTCACTTCGAACGCCACCCGCCAGTTCCCTCCGTCAGGATATTTCTCCACCCTTGGCGGACCTACCAGTTCCGCGCCGCCACTGGCGACACTCACCACCGCCTCAAGCTTGCTGTCGGCATTCAGTTTCTCCAGCGCCGAACCGGAAAATTCTAAAATAACATAGCGCGTATGCTCCGCCCACTCGTGGATACCGCTACGCGAATTTGAGACCCAAGCCGCCGCCTTCGCCGGATTCGCCTCCCGCGTCCACGATTGACGGTAGGCGAACCGCCACGGTTCGCCGATAACGGGAGGCTTCGTCGGCTCCCACGCGAGCACGATGTTGTCCGACAGTTCGTGCGCCGTCGCCATTTCCACCAAGCGCAGCGATCCCTCGCCCCAGTCGCCCTCCGGCTCCACCCAAACACCCGGACGATCTTGATAGCGTGCTTCAAAATCTTCGTAACTGCGCAAACTGCGGTCGCGCTGCAACAAACCGAAGCCCTTTGGCGAATCCGCCTCGAAGGTGTAAGTGCGGCTTCTCCCCGGGTCATTGCTCAGCGGTCGCCACATACGTTCGCCACCCGCCTGCGCCACCGCCAAGCCGTCGGAATCATGCACCTCCGGACGGTAGTCATCGAAAGGTTTTTTGGTATTCTCCCCGAACCAGAACATGCTGGTTAGAGGTGACACTCCGATGTGCTCAACCGCATTACGGAAGTACAAAGTCGCATGCACCGACACCACTGTGTCCGCGCCCGGCTCGACAACGAATTGATACGCACCGGTCACACTCGGGCTATTGAGCAGCGCGAACAGCGTCAGCGACGTCGCCCCCGGTTGCGGCTTGCCCACCCACAGGTGGGTGAAAACCGGAAACTCCTCGATCACGCCATCGATCCCCGCATTCAACGCCAGGCCGCGCGCCGACAACCCGAACGCCTGCTGCTGCCCCAGCATGCGGTAGTAGCTTGCTCCCTGGAACACCGCCACCTCCGCAAAATCTTCCGGCTTGAGCAGCGGGTAGTTCAACCGCAACCCCGCATAGCCAAGGTCCGCCGGCAAACTGCCCTCGATCTCCGCGCCCTTGCGATAGTCAAAAAGATCGCGCGAGAACCGCACCGGCTGCGAGTAGTCCGAAGTGAATTCGTGGATCGCCACGGGCTGTTTGAACAAATACCCCGGGTGAAACAAGCCCATGCGAAACGGCAACCCGTCCGCCTTCCAGAACTCCTTCTGTCCACGAAACTGAATTAGCCGATAGCGATCATAGCTGAGCCCTTGCAGACTCTCCGGCAGCGCACTCTCCCCGGCGGGAGGCAGATACTCCGACTTCGCCGCCTCCGCCGCGAGTTCCTCGATGTGAGCAAAATTGATCTGCTTCCGCTCTGCCTGGCCCGCAGCATCCAGCAGCAACAACGGTGCGAAACAGCCATAGGTGGAGAAAAGCGCCAAAGCCGCGGGAAGCTTCGAAAAAAGTCCACGGGGGCAGAAAATGGGAAGTAAAAGGTACGCGTTCACGTGACGCTGAATTTGCGACCGATTTCGCGGTTGCCAAGTGATCAGAATTTAAATTTCGCCGCATGATTTTCTAAGGAGATGGCAACCGCAATCCCTATGTCCACGACGTAGCGAGTCAGAGTATCTCAAGTTTGGCGAAGTCGTTCGAACGCGCTACGGTGAGTCTTTTGACTGCCAACGAAGACAACTTGAGCAAGTTTGCCGAACGGGTGCTTTTCTCCAACACGCTGGACGAAAAACTGGCGCCTCCAAGTGGTGAATTGGAGGACTCGATCGACGCTCGGCAGCCTAAGTTGGTTGGCGCACCGAGCCCCGGTCGCCCCGCCGGACTGATGTGGCGCGACCACAGCGGCGAGCCACGCAACAACAAGCTGCCCTCGGCCCCCAGCCTGGTCGACGACGAGCGCCGCGGCGAGTTACTGCACTTTTTTGCCAATCACGAACTGCTGGCGACCGAACTGATGGCGCTGGTGCTGCTGAAATTCCCCGAGGCCCCCGACGGCTTTCGCCGCGATGTATTGGCGACGCTGCGCGAAGAGCAACTGCACACCAAATGGTATCTCGGCCGAATGGCGCAGTGCGGCGTGAGCTTGGGCGATCTTCCGGTCAGTGGCTACTTTTGGAACTCGGTCGCACCGATGGAATCACCGCTCGACTACGTCACCCGCCTGAGCCTGACCTTTGAGCAAGCCAACCTCGACTACGCGCGTCATTACGCGGAGATCATGCGCGAAGCGGGTGACTCAAGGACGGCAAAAATTCTCGATCGAATCTATCGGGACGAGATCGGTCACGTCGGCTCGGGCCTGAAGTGGTTCCGCCGCTGGAAGACGGAAGGTCGCTCCGATTGGGATGAATTTCGCCGGCAACTGATTTTCCCCCTTTCGCCGAGTCGGGCCAAGGCGAACGGCGCTATTTTCAATTCCGAGGGTCGTCTCGATGCGGGACTCGACGAAGATTTTGTGCGCTCGCTGGCCGGCTTCGAACGATCCAACGGCCGTACCCCGAACGTGTTTTGGTTCCATCCTGACGCTGAGCGGCAGATGGCCACCGAACTTAACGGACGAGGCTACCAAGCCCGCCAATCATCCGAGATCCTGGCCCGCGATCTCGACTGTCTGATGGCCTTCATCGCCCGCCCCGATGATGTCGTTCTGGTCCGCAAAATGCCCAGTTTGGCGCTTCGCGAGAGGCTGCGGGGTTGGGGCTTCGCGTTGCCCGAGTTCGAAGCTCTGGAAGAGGGCGGTGTACTGGCAAAAGGCAGCCTGACGGCGGAGCGAAAGCTCAATCACTTGCGCCCGTGGGCATGGTGTCGAGAAAGCGTAAAAATATCCACAAAACTCTGTGGCCGTGTGAATTGCCAACCTCCAGAGTGGAACAAACAACTGCGGGATCTATTTTCAAAAGCCTCCTGGGCTAAATCGCTGGGCGGTCCGGGGATGGTTGTCGATCAGCGCAATGATTTGGCCGGTTCGATCGAGCAATTCGTCGCCTCTGAGCAGCCGGACAGTGTGGTTTTCAAATCCCCTTTCGCCGCTTCGGCTTCGGGTCAAAAACGCTGGCTTGTCGAGTCTGGGGAGCTTCCGGAAAACCTGCACCAATGGCTCGGGCGAGTGATCGACGATCAGGGCGCGGTCGTCATCGAAAACTGGCGCGAACGCTTGTTCGATTTCTCGGTTCAATTCGAAGTCGGCGAAAATGAGATCCGTCAACTGGGACCGGTGCGTCTGCACAATCGTGACTCCGGCGCTTTCGTCGCCTGCTCAACCGGTCCGAAGTTCGGCAGCGGTCTCGATCCACAGCTGACCCGTTTTTTGATGACTCGGGCCTTGCCGGTCTACGAAGGGAACGGCGAACTGGCACAGCAGATTTTTCGCCGCTGTCGCGACGCGGGCTACGTGGGTCCACTCGGCATCGATGCTTTTGTCTACCGCGACGCGGAGGGCGAAATGGCGCTGCGTGAAGTCTGCGAAATCAATCCGCGCTTCACCATGGGCAGACTGACGCTGGAGCTGCGTAAACGGGTTGCGTCGGGGCGCTGGATGCGTTTCGAAATCGAACGGGCGAGCCGGGAGCCGGAGCAAGGTAGCGAAGTCGAACTCGATGACCAGGGTCGCCTCAGGACTGGTTCGGTGATCCTCAACGAAGGCGAACAGTGGCAGGCTCGGCTGACGATTCTAAATTGAGGCTCGGATTTTTTAGAAATCCCCCTACCGTGGCGCGTTCCCAGCCCATCTCCCATCCGTGAAAGATCGCCTCGACCAATTGCGCCAAAAACTCGCCGCTACCGTACTCGGTGCCGAGGAGCCTGCGTTTTTTCTGACCGCCGCCCTGTTGGCCGGTGGCCATGTGTTGATCCAGGGCGCACCGGGCATCGGCAAAACTTCGCTGGCGAAAGCTCTGGCGCGACACATCGGCGGTAGTTTTCGACGCATCCAATTTACGCCGGATCTGTTGCCCGCTGATATTCTCGGCTATTCGATGTTTAATCAGGCGAGCCACGCGTTCGAGTTCGTCGCGGGGCCGATCTTCAGCAATCTGGTCTTGGCTGAT
The DNA here is from genome assembly GCA_037969585.1 of Verrucomicrobiales bacterium. Taxonomy (GTDB): domain Bacteria; phylum Verrucomicrobiota; class Verrucomicrobiia; order Verrucomicrobiales; family DEV007; genus JBBKXR01. The sequence goes on along the minus strand of JBBKXR010000333.1, from coordinate 10,259 downwards.
GAAATCAATCGCACCAGCCCGCGCATTCAGAGTGCCCTCTTAGAGTGCATGAACGAAGGTCAGGTATCGATCGACGGTAAAACGCGTGCGCTCGAGCAGCCGTTCACAGTCATCGCGACGCAGAACAATCGCTACGCCGCCGGCACATTTCCCCTGCCCGAACCACAACTGGATCGCTTTTTGGTCGCCGTTGAGATGGGCCTGCCACCGCGCGAAACTCAGGCGTCGATCCTGCGCCTGCATGCCAACTCAGATAGCGACGCCGAAGCTGATTCGTCAGCGATCGATGATGTCCTGCTACCGCTCGCCGACATTCCCGCCCTGCAGAAATCGGTGCGCGCGATGCCAGTGTCAGACCCAGTGTGCGACTACATGGTCAATCTTTGCGAAGCGGCCCGCCGCCATCGCAAATTGCGCAACGAGCTTTCCGCCCGCGCGTCGATCGCCCTGATGCGCGCGTCACAGGCCGCTGCTTTTCTGGCTGGCCACGAAGCCGTTTTTCCCGATGACGTCAAACGCGTCGCCAAAGCCGTGCTCGCCCATCGCCTCGCACCGGCCGAAGAAGAACCGGACGAGGCCGCCCGCCGCGCCCACGTGTTGCGTCTACTCGATGAGATTCTCGACGAAGTCGCGGTGCCGTGAGCTGAGCGAAATGCTTCAGCGGTCGCGAGGCTTTTGGTGGAGGACCGCCGAGGGCGTCATTCGGAGGGCGTCATTCGGCAAAGGGCAAAGGCAAGCCTCCGCAGGCTGTTGGTTTGCGCTTTCGACTGGGTGATTCGAGGGCGGCGGCAAGCCACACGCACTCCACTTGAGCCGATCTCGCGTTCGGGAGTGCGAGCGCTTGCCTCCGCTGTGGCTTTCGTCTCGCTCGCCGCGGTCCGAAATGCCTTGTCCCAAGACCACTGCCTGGCGCTACCGAAAATCCAAACACTTCACCAAAGTCGGAGGAGATGCCTTACCACCACCCTCAGCCCACTCGGCGACTTCTTGATATACCGTAACCGTTTCGGCATCCGCGTGGCGGTGAGCACCGCGCTCGAGAATGCGCGCCTTGTCTGAAATGCCGCGCAAGACGACATCCCTCTGCGCTTCGGCATCGGGCAGCAACTCTAACAAAGCTCTCAAACGCCAGCGGTCGAACGCGGGCACGGTCGCGGTGAGTTGGTCGGCGTCGCCTCCGTTTTTGATGACCAGCGATTCGCTCAGCAATCCGACCGGATGACGCCGTGCGATCCGCAACCAGAGGTGATAGTCCTCGCAAACCCTATAGCGCCCGTCATAGCCACCTAGCGCATCAAACAACTCGCGACACATCATGACAGCGGACGGGCTGATACAACAGCGCTCGACGCAATCGGCAAAAATGTCGCCCTCCGGTTCGAGTAGTCGACGGGGCCGTTTCGCCGGCGTCCCGTTGCGGATCCAGGTCTCCTGACACTGGAAAATTTTCGTGTCGGGATGCTCGGCCAGCCAAGCGAGTTGCCGCTCGAGTTTGCCCGGCAGCCATTCGTCGTCAGAATCGAGAAAGGCGATCCAATCGATTTCCTCGCTCAGCGCGTCGACACCGGCATTGCGAGCCACGGCAGGACCGGAGTTCTCTTCCAAAGTCAGCCAACGATGTCCGGCACGCTCAACAAGCTGGCGAGCCGACGTCAGATCGATGGTCGAAGCGTCGTCGACGACGACCAGTTCGATTTCACGATGTGACTGATCGAGCACACTGCGAATCGCCCGCTGCGCACGCAGGGAACGATTGAACACCGGGATTACCACACCTACCTTCATCACTTGAGTCGATACTTCGCTTTCGACTTTCGATAGGCGAAGGCGCGTCCGCAAGGCGAAGCTGTCAGAGTTTTTTATCTTTCACCATGTTCTTCGACTTCATTCCTCTGCCACTGATGGTGCTCGCGTTCATCGTTTTCGTTATCATTCTGTTTGCCACCGCGGAACGGGCAAAGCGCCTCGAAGCGAAATCGGAAAAATTCGAAGCGCGAATTCGACGACTGGAAGACGATCTGCGCGAAATTACGCTGAAGAATTTGCGATCGTCTCGAGCGGAGGTCGAAGTAAAACCTGAATCGGAGTCTGTTGAAGTTGAAAAGTCGCCGCCACCTCTTCCGAAAGCTAAGGCTCCTGACGAACCTGAGCCTGAAGCCGAACTAAAGCCGGAAGCGAACGACAAAGCAGCCTCCGCGCCAGCCCCTCCACCCCAGCCCATTTTCTCCAATCGCGACGGGCAGAAGCCTCCCCGCTACAAGGACGTTATCGCTCCGGACTCGGAGCCTGAATCGAAACCTGCGCCTGCTCCCGCAAAGCCCGCCGAGGAAAAGCCTGGTGAGCCCCTGCCCTGGCGGAAAATGCTCGAAGCTGCGCAACTCTTGCCTCCGGCCAGTGCCGGCGAGAGTGCGGAAGTCCGGCTCGCCGTCTGGTGGACGACACGCATCGGTGCGATCCTGTTAGTCATCGCCGGCGTTTTTCTCGGCGTCTACGTCAGCCGTGACAGTCCGCTGTTGCGCCTGCTGAGCATGGCCGCAATCTCCGCGGCGGTGATCGGTGCCGGGCTGTGGCTGGAACGGCGTTATCAAGCCTTTGGACGAATTGTCACCAGCGGCGGTCTCGGTTTTGCCTTCGTCACCGCGTTCGCCGCATCGGCGTTCGAGACCACACGAGTGATCGAATCGGCAACCCTCGGCGTGCTGGTCCAGTTGCTGGCCATCGTCGGCATGATCGCCTGGAGTCTCTGGAAAAAGGATTCTGCGGTGGCGACGATGGCACTGATCTGCGGCTACATCGCCTGCGCCTTTTCACATAATCACGACCTCGCTCACTTCGTCGTTGCCGGACTATTGATGCTTGGCGCCGCAGGGTCGAGCCTACTCATCCTGCGCCGGTGGCCGGCTCCGGCAATGATCGCTCTCGGGGCGTCCTGGTGCGGATTTCTCGGCCTTATCGTTTTCGATTGGTTCAATTCATCGGCAGCATCGTCTCCGCACCCGCTAACCGCTTTGTCGTGCTTTGTGCTGCTGACGCTGATTTTTCACATCGCCGGTCTGATGTTCCGCCATCGCCATCCGGATCTGGCCACGAGTCGCCGACTGCGCATCGGAACCTTGGTCAACACATCGCTCGCGGTGGTCGCGATCTATCTCGCCGGGCGCCTGGTCTACCCTGAGTATCTGGCGACCTTCTACCTGACCTTCGCTGTCCTGATTTTTAGCTTTGCCGTTTGGCATCATCGTCCGGGCAGCGCTCAAGACCGCGGTTTGGCGCAGGCTCTGTTTTTGAAAAGCATGGCCCTGCTCGCCTTGTTTTTCGTCGCCCAATTCGACGGACCGGTGCGCTGGCTTTCGCTGAGTCTGCAAACGGCGACGCTGGTCTACACCTGGCACCGGCACCGTAACACGTGGTTTTTGGCAGCCATCGGCGTCGGCCTGGCTGGCACGCTCGGTTGGATGGGGTACGACCTGCTGAGCATTGACAGTGGCGAGTGGTCGGCGTTCAGCGTTCGCAGCATCGTCGGGAGCCTTTCGCTGCTTGTGCTGACCTCGGCTCTTGCAGCCCAAAATCATCTGGCACATCTCAATCGAGGGGTCTCGGAAAAATCGAGCGTCCCGATTCCGCCAGATATCATCCCCCGCCTGATCGCGGCGCTGGGCATCGTGTCGGTGGCGATCGGTTTGGCATTTTTCGACCATCCCCATTTCAGTAATCGCGCCATCGCTCCAATCGCATTTCTGGCCGTGTTAGGCTCGCTGGCGTTTCAGCCACTGTGGCGTTGGCGTTCGATCGTTTCTGTCGTGGTGGGCGGTGTCACCCTTGTCGTCGCTGCCATGGCGTTTTTGATGCTGCCGTCAAGACTGGGCGCGAGTCCGGGCGGTGTTGCGCTGGGGATTTTCCTGAGCCTTCTGGCCTTTGCCTGTGCCGAGTTGGTGCGACGTCTCTGGCCGAATATTTGGCACGGTGGAGCCGTCGCGAGAGCACTGGGCAGTGGCTTTGGAATCATTCTGGTAACGGCCACGATGAGCCACTTCGTCAGGCTTCGAGGCAGTGGATCCACTCTATCCATATTTCTGCTGCTTGCGCTGTCACTGGTGGTTGCCTTTGCCCTGCTGATGCAGGCAGCTCCCTTTCAAAAGGGCCACGACTCCGGAAACCCGATCGCAACTCTGCTGCGCTGGTCGGTCAGCTTTGTTGCCGGCTGGTGCCTTATCGGTTTCGCTGTTACCACCGATCGGCAATACAACCTCGATCCGTTCTGGCTGGCTCTTGCCTCGCTGCCGGCATTTACCCTGATCTATCGGACCCGAGACGGAGTGTCGGGGATGGCCGCTGGGCTCGCGCTTTTCTCCGCCTGGATTTGGCTACTGGTGGGGGACCTGTTCTACCACCCCGAAATGTCGACCAATCTGGTGACCACCTTTGGAGTTGTCGCGATCAACAGCGTGATCGCTTGGTCAATAAGCTGTCGCAATACCACCGAGCGCTCTGCATTCTTCGATTTCTGGGAAATCACGTTGCACTGCGCTTCGCTGGTACTGGCTTTCGCCTTTGCTCATGCCCACTTCGACGAACCGGTCATTTTTGCCGCCTCAACAGGAATCGCTCTGGTCGCGCTGTTCGCAGGTTTGCGGCTGCCATTCCGTCGCCTCACTCAGGTATCATTCGTGCCGATCGTGCTGGCAACCTTTTACCATGTAATCAGCGGCTCGGACAAAGACTTTGCCCCACTCGCAACCGGCTGGATGATCTCGTTGCTGGGTCTGTTCGGCTACTTGCTGGTATTCGAGTTCGCCCGTCGGATATCGCAGCATGCCGGGCGCGGCGAAAAAATATCAGATTCCCTCTCTACCTTCATCGCCTCGTTGGTCACCGTGGCGGCGCTTCTCCTGATGCACGGCATCTGCCCGGAGCCATGGCAATGCGTTGGCTATGTCGCGGTCGGTCTCGCCGGTGCCAGCCTTTGGCGTTTTGCCAAATTTCCCCACACTCATGGCCCTTCGACTGTGGCTATCATCGTGTCGGCAGCGGCAACCTTTTGGCTTTGTCTGGGTGCCTTGGGCAGCGCTGAAAATGTCGCTCTCACGGTCGGCCTGATTACCGCTGCGGGAATCCTCGCCTACGGCCTGATCCTCTGCGCCCGCCAGCCTAGCTCTAAGTGGCGAAAACTTGCTCTTATGCCGGCTGCGGTCGGTACCGCTTTGGCATTTTCCGTGTTCGTCTCGTCCGCGATTGGGGTCGAGCAGATGACAACGGTTTGTTGGGGTGTGACATCGATCATCGTCTTCGTTGCGGGTCTGGCGGGCGGGTTACGCAATTATCGGTTGGTCGGTCTGATCGGGCTCGGTGTCTGCCTAATTCGCATGTTCCTTGTCGACATCGACGACACGCTGTATCGGATCATCGCCTTCTTCGCGATCAGTTTGGTGCTACTCCTGATTGGCTTCTTGTATCATCGTTTCCGCCAACACATCGAAGCGTTCGACAAAGTGGAGGAATAGCGCAACTTGCCAGCGCCCCTGTTCGTTCATGTCTGTTGTTTCTTCCACTCTCCCGTCCACTGAAACGCTTGCCGTCCCGATCACGGAACAGTGTGCTGCACTCTGTGAAAACTGCCTCGCGCTGCTCGAATCCGATTCTGCAAGCGACACCGAACGCGATCTGGTCATTCACGAAATGCGGGTCGCGACCAAACGCCTGCGGTCGGCCTGGCATTTGGTGAAAATGGCTGATCCGGAAACCGCGAAGCAGCGCCGCGATGCCTTGCGTTCGTTATCCGCTGAAATTGCCGGGCAACGTGACCAGGCGGTCTTGCTCGAACTAGCCGCTTCACTGGTAAGTGAGAATGACGAGGATCGTGAGGCCTTCCAATCTCTGACCGAGAATTTGCAGAACTTGTCCAGCCCCGAGCCACCCGTCGACGACATCCCGTCGGCAATACTTCGCGATGGGTGGAGCGAAGAACTCGAAGCGTGGCGTAGTCTCGATCTTGGCAATGATGGCGACCAAAGACGCTTGATTCGTACCGCGCTACGTCAGAGTCGGACACTCGCGCTCAATCGCACCAAACTCGGACTGGCAGACGGCGATGCCGAAATCTGGCACGACTGGCGCAAGGCGGTCAAACGACTGCGCTATCAGCGCGAGTTTGTCGCCATCAGTCAGGGGCGCATTCCAGGCGTGCGCGACGCACGCATCAGCCGGCTCGGCACCCGGCTCGGCGAACGCAACGACCTCGCTAACCTCGCCGTCGGCGTCGATTCCTGTCTCGCCACCAACACACTGACGAACCATCAGCACGGACGCATCCGCAAAGCTATCGCCCAGCGCGAGCGCAGCATCCTCGGTAACGCGCGCCGACTGGGACGCTTGGCGTTTTTGCGGTAACGCAATTCATTGACCGTGTCTCGGCTTTGGAGTGCAGTGTCGCCATGCTGCCCAACAACGATTCATCGCGTCGCCATTTTCTGCAAACATCGCTCGCTGCGGGAACCGCCGCGATGACCTTTCCAACTATCGGACGCGCCGCAGATATGGCCATCGAAGTCGAGAGTCTGAGCATCATTTCCCAGCAGCCTGAGTACTACCACGGCTGGCCGACGATCACACGACTCGCCAGCGGCGAACTGATGGCCGTCTGGTCGGGACGACGCCAAGCCCACATCTGCCCCTTCGGCACCGTGGAAATGATGCGTTCACGCGACGAAGGAAAAACGTGGACTTTCCCGCGCACTATCCACGACAGCGCCATCGATGACCGCGATGCAGGCATTCTCGAAACCGCCAAGGGCAGCCTGATCGTTACCACCTTCAGTTCGCTCGCCTACAAAAGTCATGTCTTGGACAAAGGCGAGCACACCGACGACCCGAAATGGATCGCCGCCCACAATCGCCTGCCTTCTGACGAAGCTCGCGAAGCCGAACTCGGCGTCTGGGCGCTGCGCTCGACAGACGGTGGCCTGACCTGGTCACCGCGCATCGACACCCTCGTCAACAGCCCGCACGGTCCGACCCAACTCAAGGACGGCCGCCTTCTCTACGTCGGCAAAAAGCTCTGGTCCGAGGGCAAAGAAGTCGGTGTCGCCGAGTCGAAAGACGACGGACTGACCTGGCAATGGCTCGCCGATATCCCGACCCGCGAGGGAGATGATGCCGCTGAGAAATATCACGAACTGCACGCGGTCGAGTGCGCCGATGGCAAGATCATTGCGCAAATTCGCAATCACACCAAGGCCGACGCGGGCATGATTTTACAAACTGAATCGAACGATGGCGGCAAAACCTGGAGCGTTCCTAAATCGACTGATATCTACGGGCTTCCGTCACACCTTTTGCGACTTCGCGATGATCGTCTGGTCATGACCTACGGTCATCGTCGCAAACCGTTTGGTAATCAGGCACGCATCAGTTCCGATAACGGTTCCACTTGGTCGAATTCGTTAATCGTCTCCGGCGATGGCCCGGGCGGCGACCTCGGCTACCCGAGCACGGTCGAACTCGACGACGGTCGCCTGCTCAGCATCTGGTACGAAAAACTCGCCGACTCTCCGAGAGCAGTTCTGCGTCAGGCGATCTGGAATGTCGCAAGCTGACCGCGCGAGCCAAGGTCGAACAGATGATTGACATCTGAGGGTGAATTCTCTTAGATCGTCAGCGTATGGGAAAGAGTTACAACCTGATCGTTTCGCTGCCTGGTGAAGCGCCAGCGCACTTCTCCCTGAGTGCGCGAAAAATCATCATCGGTCGCAACCCGAGGCATCCGATTACGATCGACGCCATCGCCGTTTCCTCGCTTCATTGCGAACTTTGCCTGACCGACGACGGCTACACCGTGTCTGATTCGGGCTCGCGCAACGGGACAAGGGTCAACGGCACCAGCATCGACAGTGCTCCGGTGCTTTTAAAAAACGGTGATCAGATCCTGCTCGGCGAATCCGCCACGGCTCAGATCGTCGAGATCGCTCAAGTGGTAGAAGTCAAAGACGACTACGAGGACGATTACGACGAGCATATGATCAATCCGGTTGCCGCAGCTGTCGCCAACGCCACTCAGAAGCTCCGCTAGCCAGCGCAGCAAACTCAATTTCCTGCCAGCATCCACGGCGGCGCACTCGTCCAGGTATCGACTACGTCGACAGGCGTGCCGCTCTGGACATGCGAAAACAGCGTCTGCGCCACTTTCTTCGGCAATCGAATGCACCCCGCAGAAGCCGGTCTGCCCGGCAACTCGCCGACGTGTAAGCCGATCGCCGACTGATCAAGGCGCATCCAGTAAGGCAAGGCCACGTGATAAATCGTCGACACCTTATCGATCTTCTTCTGGGTAATATTGAAGGTGCCGCGCGGCGTGTGTTTTCCCGAGCGCGCCGTCGACACTGGCATGTCGCCAATCACTAAGCCATCAACGGAAATGAACGCACGCTGCGCAGCGACGTCGACGATGATCCGTGTGTTCTCCTTAGTCGAATTTACCAGCCGTTTCAGATCGATTCGCGCCCCCGTCTGTTTTGCATTGGGCGCAGCAAACTCAGTGAGGTCGAGCACGCTTTTCAAATCGTCCAGCATTGCTCCGATCGACGGAACCTCTTCGACAAGCGAGTCCCCACTCACTTCAGGTCGAGCAAATCCGGATTCGCTTTCGTTAGCATTCACTACGTCGAACACCGCAGAATCCTGGGCGCTATCGCCCAGGGCTCTGCCGGGCATCGAAGTAGCGATCAAGCTAAACGCTACCAGCCCCAACGCCGCCTCTCGCAATCCCCGTCCGTCGACTTCGTCATCGTCGCCAATGGGCAACCAGCCACTTGCCGCATCGCCACTCCACGTCTTGGCGAGAATCTCGAGATCGTCCCCCGTAGCTTCCCAAACCCCGTAGAACATCACCCGCCCATCGCGTTCGGCCAGTAGAGGTACCCGCCGGACTTCACTCGCTGCCACTCCCGCTTCGTTAAATGCGATCGCAAGAGACTCAGCAAATCGTTCGCAATCACTGCCGTCGGCCGCAGCGACGCACGACGCACGGTAGCGCTCGAGAGCACGGGCAAATGCCTGCGTCCCCCAATTTTCAACTTCATCCGTTTCATCGTCCGTGCCCAGTTCGACGTGCGGTTCGGCATTTTCGTCGGTCGAGAAAGTGACCGTCTCCATCGATGCTGCTTGGCCATCAGTGACTGAACGAGAATTCAACACCAAGGCACTATCACCAATCAACCGCGTCATCGCCGTCAATTTTGAAAGCAACTGGCCCGCGTCGGTCCCGTCATCCGTGATCGCCGATAGACCTTCCGGCTCACCACCTTCGGCAGGTAGAGAAGCGACGGGCAAGATGAATTTGAAAGAGTGGCCTGACATAACTGATAAAATCGACTTATACGAATCGACGTCATTCAGACAAGCCAGTCCAGCTTGACTTGCGCAGAAAAAATACCGCAAGTCACTCCGCCGTTCCTACCTTGCCGAGTGCTTCACGGATCGCTGCCTTGACCCGCGATTCCATATCTGGCGCGACCCAACACCAGTCACTGAGGTTAGCGTCTTTCTCCTGCCAGGCCCGCTCGATCGGTATGTAGCCCGGTCCCGATTCACCGTAACCCATCGTCAACACGGTCCGACCGGCACCAGCCACTTCGTTAGCATAGATCTGATACTCGACGTACATCTCACCCGGCAATAGCAGCAACACGACGTCCCCGAAGTCAATTGCCGGCACATCGATGCGGTGATCGGGATCGTCCGCGTGCGCATGCCAGCTCAAGCCCAAAGCCGACATGCAGTGCGACCGAGCGTCCGTTTTTTCGGCGATCGTTTTTTTCAAATCGGCGATGGCATAGCCGTCGGTCACCCGCGGCTCGAGTCGCAACTTGGCGAGCCGAAAAGCGATGCCGTTTTCTACTAAAGCTGTGCGTTCCGTGTTCGCCCACGCATCACTCATCGCTTGATAGAGTCGATCGGCCAACGGCTGACGGTTCTCCCTACTGCCATCGTTATATTTTCCTGCGGTGACATTTCCCGAACAACCGCTCGCGTATATCTGAAAGACTGCCGGATCCTCGGCTTGGCGTTTACTCCGCGCCATACCGGGGAAATCTGCATCTGTCTTGCCAGTGCGATAGAAACTCATCGGGTGGGTCGCATAAACACTGAGAGCACAAAGCGCCTGATCGCCGTTCCAAAAACTCAAGGTTCTCAGCCATGGATCGATGTCGCCTTCCGGCGCCCGCTGTGCACTCAGGTTCGTGGTCGCGCTGCCTCGGTTATAA
>JBBKXR010000332.1:0-13568 GCA_037969585.1 Verrucomicrobiales bacterium | reverse complement strand
GGTGCAGGTAGCACATGTTCATCATGGCGTGCGCGCCCAGGGCTTCGGCTTCCTCAGCCCCAAACAGCCTCGAAGAGCCTTCATCGGGGTTGCCTGGGAAAGTCGGTTTGTAGCAGTCGGTGCGCAGGCAAATGCCCTTGTCACCAAAAGCGCCGGCCTCGACGCAGGCGCGGGCGACTCCGAAATTGACGACAAAACCGTCAACATGATCGGTCATATCATTGACGACAGCGACGGGATCTTCGAGGCCCTGGACCGGGATAACCGTGCCGTGATCAATCGGCAGGATGACGGTGCGACCGTCGGATTGGAGGAAATGCGAAAGGTTGTCGGCTCGGGTATCACTCATAGCTGGCGAAGGGTTATCATGGAGGCTGCAAAATCTCAACCTCAAGCGCCGCATACTAGCGCATCACTGTGCAAAATGCTGCAACAAGGGTGTGTCGAATACGGCAGAACGTGTACCTGCAGGAATTTCTGCTTGGATCGTTGACCGCTTTGGTTTAGGAAAAATGCCCCGCTGGACTGCTTTCCGGGCGGGTTTTATTTTATCCTTCACCTCAGCCAGAACAGACCGATATGCCCCACGTCGAAACTAACGGAATTCAGATGTATTACGAGGAGCGTGGCTCCGGCGAACCGCTTATCATGATCATGGGGATCACCGCTCCCGGTGGTGTCTGGGATGCGCACGCCGATGCTTGGAAGGAAGACTTTCGCTGCATTTATCCCGACAATCGTGGCGTCGGCCAGAGCGACAAACCCGAAGGCGAATACAACAGCGCGATGATGGCTGACGACTACGCCGGTCTGATGGACGCCCTCGACATTCCGCAGGCTCGGGTGGTTGGCGTTTCGATGGGCAGCATCATTGCACAGCAGCTCATGCTGCGTCACCCTGACAAGGTCAAAAGCGCAGTACTGATGTGCCCTTGGGCGAAATGCGACCGCTACGCTGCCGCGACATTTAAGCACATGGCCGACTGCAAGGCTCGCCTCCGCCCGGAAGAATTCATGGAATGGGTGCAGTTGCTGATTTTCACCAAGAGTTTCTGGGATAACGACGAAGCCTTTGCCGGCCTTCAGGATGGCCTGAAAGAAGCCGCCAACAACCCTGACCCGCAACCGCTGCACGGCCTCGAAGGCCAGGCGGCAGCATGCATCAATCACGACGTCGTCGGCCAGCTCGGTGACATCAAGGCACCGTGTCTAGTGATCGGTGGCAAAGACGATGTTTTCACTCCAAAGTGGATGAACGATCAGGTTGCTGCGGGTATCCCCAACTGCGACCAGCACCTCTACGACAACGCCGGCCACGCCTTCCACTGGGAGTGCATGGACGACTTCAACCCGCGCGTTCTCGAATGGCTGAAAGCGCACTAAGCGCTCGATTCAGAAGGCGCGACCGCCTGCTCTCTACTAAAACCCATCTCCCATCTCCTAACTCCTAAAAAAATGTCGAAAATTAAATTCGGTTCTCAAGTCTATACCTGGTTCATGCAGGGTACCGGCGAAGCTTACAACAACAAGCTCGATCACATGATCAAAGTCGCGTCGGAAGCAGGCTTCACCGGCATCGAACCGATGGTGCTTACGCCATTTCCCGACTACTGGCTCGGCGATCTCAAAGACCCAGCCAAACTGAAAGCTTGCCTCGACAAACACAACATGGAACTGGCCGGCTTGTCGCTGGTCTGCGCATGGGATCAAGTTGGCGAGACTGATGAGGAAAAGACAGCCGCCAAATACACCATCGACACCCTCAAACAGTTCCCGGGTGCCAAGCTCAGCACCGTTCCCTTGCCGATGGGCCGCAAAGACCTCCATGAGCGCCGTCTGAATATGGCGAAAAACGTCAACGCGGTTTCCCAGCGGGGCGTCGACGCAGGCTTGGTTTGTTCTTTTCACCCGAACAGCCCGCCACCGTCGATCGTACGCACTCCGGAGGATTACGACGTGATTCTCAACAGCCTCGACCCTCGCGTCACTGGCTGGACGCCTGACGTCGGACACATCGCCCGTGGCGGCATGGATGTCATCGAAACCATGACCAAATGGGGACACTTGGTGAATCACATTCATTACAAAGACTTCAGTGGCAACGGCCCGGAGCCGTGGTCGAAGATGGGCACTGGCAAACTCGACTTCCACGCCATCACCGAATGGCTGACGGTGCGCAATTACGAAGGCTGGATCATCTGCGAAGATGAAGCTCACGAAGCGGTCGGTGATCCCGATGGCGTGACCATGCAGAACGGTGTTTGGTGCAAGGAAAACCTGGTGCCGCTCATCGAAGGCTGATCTCCTACGGGGAAACGCAATTCCTTTGAAGCCGGATGTTGACGACTCGACATCCGGCTTTTTGTTTACAGCCAACCGTTCAACGTAGAAAAATCACAAGATGAAATACCGACGACTAGGCAGAAGTGGAGTGGTGGTGTCCGACATTTGCATGGGCACAATGACTTTCGGAGAACAGGCCGATGAGACCATGGGCCATGCAGTGATGGACAAGGCATACGATGCCGGCATCACTTTCTTCGACGTTGCCGAATTGTATCCGGTGCCGCCGTCTGCAGAGAAATTCGGACTTACTGAAGAGATTGTCGGCAATTGGCTGAAGACTAAGGATCGCGATTCGGTGATCTTGGCCACCAAGATCACGGGTCCCGGCCATGGTTGGTTCAAGCCGCCAGTTCGCCACGGTATGACCGCACTCGATCGGCATCAGATCATGCGCGCGGTCGAAGGCAGTTTGCAGCGCCTACAGACTGACTACATCGATCTTTACCAGACTCATTGGCCGGACCACGGCACTCGCTACGAGGATGTCATGGCGGCTCTGACCGATCTTGTTCAACAGGGGAAAGTGCGTGTTATCGGTTGCTCAAACGAGACTTCGTGGGGTGTGATGAAAAGTTTGTGGGAGTCGGATCTGCACGGTCTCGCCCGCTACGACACGGTGCAGAACAATTTTTCCCTGATCAATCGTCGCTGTGAAAACGAACTTGCGCAGGTGTGCCGCCAGGAAGGTGTCAGCTTGCTGCCGTACTCGCCGATCGCCGGCGGTTTGCTAACCGGGAAATACGCCAACGGAGCGCGCCCCGACGGTGCCCGGTTCTCTGCGTATCTTGAAGGTGGCGGACCTCGCCAGAAGGCGATGGCCGAGCGCTTTGTCAATGAGCGTTCACTGGAAACCACGCGCCGCCTGGGAGAGATCGCCGACGACATCGGTATCGATTTGGTAACCTTAGTGGTGGCGTGGAGCAAGCAGCACGACTTTGTCGCGTCGACGATCATCGGCGTGTCGCACGTCGACCAACTCGATGTCAGTCTCGCCGCAGCGGATCTCGAACTCGATGCCGATACGATGGAGCGGATCGAAGCCCTGCACGTCGAGATCCCCAATCCGATGACCGAGGACGGCTTGCGCAGATTGTAGCTGCGAACGTCAGCGAGTGGCCTTTGCGTTGGTGAAAGAGGCGTTCGCCTTCCCCTTAACCGGCAGTTGGCCCACGGCCTGACGGACCGATGCTACACCGATCCTCTGGACGTTACGTAGCCGCCTTTGTCAAAAGGTGGACCTTGCGTTGGCGATATGCAGGGAAGTAAACTCGTCCACTGAAAGGCGCAGGGACGTCGGCATCACGTTCTCGTCGAAGGGTTTGAAAAGCTCGACGATAGCCGATTCTGTGACGTAGCGTCCGGCATGAGATTTTTTGGACCGTTCATTGCCTTGGTTTTCGCCGCGTCGATAGCGAGCAGTATTGCGGAGGAACACACCCACCAGGGATGGGAATGCTGTGCGCAGAAACGCGACTGGTTGCTGCGTTCGTCAAACGCGCGATCGCTGGATGATAAGGCTGATGCCGGTGGCGCGACCGACCACTATGCGCGTGATCGCCGTATCGACATCGATCACCTCAAACTCGATATCACCCCCGATTTCGTGGCGCGGACACTTAAGGTCGAAACTCTTATTCGATTTTCCCCAATCGGTGACCCGCTGCGAACTCTCGAACTCGATGCAGTTGATCTCGAGATTGATTCGATCGAAGCGACGCAAGAAGTGGATAGTTTTCAAATGACGTCAGAGGACAAGCTGGAAATCACTTTTGCAAAAGCGATACCGGTTGGCAGCGAAACGGTGGTGACCATTCAGCACCACTGTGAGCCGCGCGAGGGTTGGTATTTCCGCACCGAGGCGATGGGCTACCCGACGGGGGATGACCATGCGTGGACACAGGGCGAGCCGGAGAGGCATCGGCATTGGTTTCCGGGCTATGATTATCCGAATGAGCGGTTTACTACCGAAGTGATATGCCGGGTTCCGGAGGGAATGACCGTGCTTTCCAACGGGCGGCTGCTCAGTTCTGAAAAAGACAACGCCACTGGTTTGGTAGCGCATCACTGGCTGCAGGACAAGCCACACGTCAACTATTTGATCTCGGTCGTGGCCGGACATTTGGAGAAACTCGAAGACCGACACGGCGAACTGCCGCTGGCATTCTACACTCCGCCGTCGGAATTCGAACAGGCGGCTAACTCGTTTCGAGATACCAAATCGATCATAGGATTCTTCGAAAAAGAGATCGGCATCGATTATCCATGGGACAAATACTTCAGCGTTTGCGTCTCGGACTTCATCGCTGGCGGGATGGAAAACACCAGCGTCACGACGTTGACCACGGGCACGCTTTTTTCGGCAGCATCAGAAAATATTCACACTTCGCACCGGCTCGACGCACATGAGGTAGCTCACCAGTGGTTCGGCGATTTAGTAACCTGTCAGGATTGGTCGCAGCTATGGCTGAACGAAGGTTTTGCCACCTACTACACTCACCTCTACGAGCAGGAAAAGAACGGTCGTGACTCGATGCTCTACGGTCTGTATCGGGACGCGAAGGGAGTTCTGAAATCCACGGATGATAAGCCAATCACCTGGCGCGGATACGAGGACGCGTGGGAGCAATTCGATTATCGCGCCTATCCGAAAGGTGCCTGGGTATTGCACATGCTCAGATCGCAGCTCGGCGATGAGTTGTTTGGCGACTGTATCCGAACCTATCTCGAGCGACATCGCGGTCAGGTCGTAGTGACGCGAGACCTGATGGAGGTCATTGAGGAATTATCCGGGCGATCATGGGAGCGCTATTTTGATCAATGGGTTCACCATGGCGGTGAGCCGGAATTTAAGGTCAGTTACGCTTGGGATCAGGAAAAAAAGAAAGCCACGGTTACCGTTGAGCAGACTCAGAAGATCAGTGATCGAGTGATGCTGTTTCGTTTGCCCCTCCCGGTCCGATTGATCACCGAAGAGGGTATTCATAACTTCGTCGCCGACATCACTCAGAAAAAGGAGAGCTTCTCCTGGGAACTACCCGGCAAACCGACCGCGGTGCGAATCGACCCGGAATACACGGTTCTAGCGGACGTCGATTTCAAGCCTGCCAACTCTCTGCTGCACACTCAGCTCGAGCTCAAAGATGACATGATCGGTCGTCTGTTCGCGGTGCAACATCTTGGTGGCCGAAAGGATGCGGACAGCATCGACAAACTCAAGGCACGACTGAATGGTGATGAATTTTATGGGGTCCGAATCGAAGCGGCCCAAGCTCTGGAGAAAACCCACAGCGAACAGGCGCTCGACGCCTTGCTGGCATCGCGTCAGCAAGACGACGCAAGGGTTCGTCAGCAGGTTGCTTTCTCGATAGGTAAATTCTTCGACGAAAGGGCTTACGCCGCGCTCGTCGATACGGTCGAGAACGAAAAAAATCCCGATGTAGTCAGTGCGGCACTGTCGTCGATTGGTAAATTTTCTGCCGACAGATCCGAGCCGATACTGCTCGCCGCCATGCGTCGTGATTCATTCCGCAATCGAATCGCGGTCGAGGCGATCAGTGCTGCGCAGGTCGGTAGAGAGGAAGCAATGGCCGGCCCGGTCCTCGATTACTTGCGCGCCAGCGAATCGAAGTTCACGGCCAGGGATTTCGCTTCTGTGATGAATTCGCTCGCGGTCCTGGTCTCCGACGAAAATGCCGAGTCGCGTGACGACGTTCGCGATTTCCTGACCGGCTACGTTAAGCACCCCAAAGAAAGCATCGGCACCGGAGCCATGAAGGCGCTGGGAACGCTCGGCGACAAACGTTCCGTTTCAGTCCTCGACACTTTTCTGATCGACGAAGATGGAGAGTCCGAACGCGCCAAGGCTGCCGATGCCGCGATTAAAATCATCAATGGCGGACAACCTCAGGCTCCCGAAATCGGCGACCTGCGCAAGGAACTCATGGAACTGCAAAAGAAGGTCCGCGAGCTTGAAACGAAGCAGGAATAGGTAATTTTACAGGTCCTCACGTCGCAGCCTGGGCATAGCCTGTAGAAACAGGAGCCCGATGGCACAGACCAAGGATATGAGAGCGATCGAACGCCAGAAGCCTACTTGATCGGAGGCGGTAAAACGTAGATCCAACTCCAGCGGCGCGTCCTCCGATACCTGAACGCTGCGCACGAAGGTGTAGACTTTACCTTCCTCGGGAAGGGTCACTGCGATTGCCTGTGGAGCGGATTCCGAACTACGTTGTTGTTCGATCATGCGCACGGCGATTCGTCGCAGGATCTCATTGTCCTCGCTGCTGTTTCCCTGCAGCAGTTGACTGAAATCCTGCGGTCGAAAATTCAGTTCGCCGTTTTGCAGCACAGGATTCGCCGCGGCACCTTGAATCAGCTGTTCTGACAGAGCCGCGCCTTCTTCGCCGGCGTTATCGAGGTAAAGGCGCTGCCGCCGGGTATTCAGTCCGACCACGGTTTGTTGGGTTTGCAGATTTTCCAACTGCACCCTGGCATCCTCATTGGTTGCGGCATCGAGAGCGTGTTGGTTGACCACGCTGTTTAGCGCCCACAAGGCTTTTCCCTGATCTCCTGACTGGCGGAATTTGCTGGCCCGCTCGAGCAGGTTGGCGGCTTGTTGCGCTTGTTGATCGCGTTGCAGTTCCGCTTTGGCGAGATAGCTCGATCGATCAAAGCGTTGCCACTGATTCTGGCCGCTTAACTGTAGGTCGCCATCGTTGTCGCTGAGTTCGAACCCTTCAGGAGCGATGACATGCCAGGCGATATTCTCTAATGGCACATTCATCGGCGGACTGCTCAGGTCGGCGCGACGCAAACCGCTGCCAGGAACCGAGTATACAAAACGCACGCTCGCCGTTCTTTCATCGATGCCCGGTAGAACGTGAAATTTCCATTCATCGCTTTCGCGAATACTGCGCACGCTCTCGTTGTTAACGAAAATGCTGAACAGTTGCCCTCCTTTAGGCAAGGTCACCGACAGGCTGCCGGGTTGAATGACATCGGCGGTGAGGTCGACTGCGGTGACTTGATCGCCGTGCGGAGACAGGACGGTGGTCAAAATGCCTTCAGAGACTCGAAGCTTCAGCGCCTTCGCCAGTGAATGGCGTTTCACCGAAATGCTCAAGGAGCCTTCCGGAGCGATGGCGCGCAGGGTCAGATTCGGAGCCGTTCGGTTACCCGCCTCTCGCAACGTCGAGGGAATGGTTGTCCAGTCACCATCCTGCCAGCCACGCGACAGATCACCAACGTTGAGGTCGAGCCGGCCACCTGCGCGGACCGCAAAGTGATAGCTCTCGACCCGTGCCTCAGGAAAGGTAATCGGCGTCAGCGTTTCGGTAGCGCTTTCACGTGGATCGCGCCGATCGAATTCGATGCGCACCTGCTCACCACCCACGATGCGCCGCTTGAACTGCAATTCCCAAATATCGGAATCTTCAGCGGTGCGCACCAGATCGCTGACCGCATTTCCGGTAGCGCGAACCGTGCGAATCTCATCTGCATCGCTCAACGGTAGTCGAAGCCGAAGGCTGCGGATCGAGGCATTGCTGACATTCAGATCGGCGATCAATGTGGTGCGCGTCTGTCCCTCGCGCAGGGTCACGTCGTGCAGGATCTGCGCGGTTATCCGTGGATCGAGCTGTTCGACGCCGAGTACCAGAGTCCAGTCCCGCTGCAATAAACGAAACGCCAGTGCCCCTTGAGTATAGCCGCCGAGGCTACGCGGATCGACTTCCGACACGTTCTGCCGACTCACCGCTTGCAGCCGAATCCCGGTGGTCGACTGAACAACGAGCTCACCTGACTGACGGTTGGCTTCCTGGATCATAAAACGCGGCGCGGGCCATTCGTCGCTGGCGCCCGGAGCGACTCCTGCCAGAGAGAGTGCAAAGGTTTGAGTGCCAATGGTTTTGCCGTTCAGGTGCAGCGCGATCTCGCGTTGACCGTCGTCGTTGGCGGTTTCCGACCAGTGATGCAAAGCTGCCCCTGTGAGCGACTCGACCTCCAGGCCATCCGGCAAGAGGAAGCTGAGTTGAAACAAGCCGGAGCGGGTGATCTCTGCGGAGAAATTGACCGCCAACAAGACGCGCTCGTCTCCAAACGAAAGCACCTGTTTGCTGGCCACGCGAACTTCGGGGGCGACCGGCGCAACCTTGACCTGGATGTCACCACCTTCAGTGCCGTAGCGAAAGACACGATGCAGGACCACCTGTTTGCCTTCCAGCAAACTGGCGTCAAAATCGCTGGCATTGATTTCGGAGAGCGCGGCTGATTCAATTTTCTCGGGTTGGGCATCGGCGCCAAAAGCCAGCGCTACGAGACCGACTTCAGCAGCCGCACCTTCGACCCGCAGAGGTTCGAGTGTCGCATCCGCGGGCAGGGGCTCGAGACCTCGTTGGGTTCCAACTCTCACGGCGAAGGCCTGTGACTGGGGCGGATCGATGGCCAGTTGCAGACTTCGCTTGTCGGCATCGAACTGCCACGAACCGATCGGACCCGTGACTTCGCTGACCGTCAATCCATCGGGAACTGTCAGCGTCAATGAGCTGACTTGCCCTTGCGAAGGGCGAACCTGAATGGAGTGAAGTCCGTCGACAACGCCGGGGCCGGGAACGTATAGCTGCGTGCTCTCGACATAAAATTGCGTCGTTTCGCGGCTCAGGTCACGCGGTTTGGGGCGTGCGATAATTTGCGCCTTCGCGCCAGCTGCCAGCAATATCTCTGCGCTCGATTGTTCAGCGTCGACTTTGAGTTCCGTCAATTTGACCGCAGAAGGGCTGAGGATTTCCCAGGCCACCTGATTGATGCTGACCGTCAATTTTTGCAATGCGGCGGGTCCGGTAGGAACTGCGATACCTTTGCCAAGATCCGCGACATTCAGCTGATATTCAAAGCTGGCGCCAAATTCAGTATTGGCGGCAGCGCTGGCGACACCAGGTGTGGCGGGTGCGGCGGGTTCGATGGTCACCACGTAGGCAAGACCAAAGCCGGCAACATTCTGCTTGTTGATGCGCAGCCCTTTGCCCTCGAACTCCGTCAGCACGGCGGGACTGGCGAGCACGACGAAGCGATCACCAGGATTTCCTGAGAGCGTCATCACCGCACTACCTGTGAGGCGTTTTTCGTCGTGGTCGATCTGCCACGTCTGGGTGATTGAAGCCGCGCTCGAGAATTCCCCGGGTGCTAAACCCTGTGCCTGCACGGCCACGGTTCCGTTACCGCCGAACGCGAACACCAACCAGCCGGCGATCAACCAGAGTGCTGTCGGAGCAGGTGAGGGCGCACAATCGCCACCGCCGCTGGAGTTTTTTGGCGCCGCTTTGGCGTTTTCACGGCGTCGTTTCCTGATGTCGCGGCATAGCTTGAGCAAGCGATAGCAGCGCGGCAAAACGAGCAACAGCAGCAAGGCAACACCTAACACCTGAAGTGAAAGGGGGCCGCTGTCGCCTTGTAAGAGCCCGCCGACTATAAGCAGTGCCAGGCCGCCAAGTTGGCACAGCCTGCGGCGTGCCATGGACTTGCGAAGCGTTGCCATGACGAGAACCGTGATGCCTGCCAAAACCATGATGACGCCGAACCATGACACTCCGATTTGCCAAGCGGAGATCGCGTCGACATTCAGGATGACCGCCTCGCCGCCGCTCAACGCAGGCAGGCTGAGGCGCAGAGCATTTGCGGGCAATTCATCGGAGGTCCGATGATACGTCTGTGCGCTGGCGTTAAAAACGATAACGCTGGCGGCAATGATCAGAAGGCAGCCCGATATTTGCCGCAAAAAAGATGGGCTCGCTGCGCTTACTCCGGCCTCTGATCTCCACGGCATCTTGCCGCCGCTCAGGAGAACACCAAGAAGCGTCAGCAAGAGTGCCAGCGTCAGCGCCACCAGGCCGTTCGTCGTGAGCCAGGCAAAACCTGTGACTGGCTCCGCTGTCGTCGGAACCGCAACACTCCCTCCCACTGGAATCAGTGCCTGTTTCTCATCACCGAGAATTCGCCAATCGGTCTTCAAGGTTGGCACCTCGGCCGTCGGTAAACTGAGCTTCAGATGGCGACCCGATTCGGCGGATCGGCCGACGCGAAGTCGAACTTCCAGGGGCCGGTTTGGATCGGCGGTGCCGGGCAGAGGAATCAGGATCGTGTTTGTCTCACTGCTTTCGCTGCGTGCGTTGATCGTCCTTCCGTCAACGGATACCGACCACAGTCGTTCGTTATCGGCGAGTTGCAGTCGCAGTGCTTGTTGACCACGCGAACGAACATAATACAAGGCTTCGCTGACCAGTTCGCCATCGGCGGTGATACGGGTGGTGACTTCGGAAAAATCGATCACTTGCTGGAGTGTCGTGCCCGGCTCAAACCAGTTTACTTGCAGATCGAGTTGGAACGGTCGTTCGGTGTATTGCCACGACGCCAACGGTGGCGCCGAAGCGATCAGGCGCAGTTCGGCCGGCAGTTCGAGAGCGTCGATTTTCAGCAAGCTCGGCGATTCAGTGATCGTTTTGAGTTCCACTTGCAGCGGGCTGACAACCTGGAGGTAACCTCGTTCGCTTTGCACATCGTCAGGCGCCACGCGACCGAGTTGAAGCTGGCTGGATCCAGTCGAGGTCAAGTCTTCCTCAAACGTCACCAAAAGCTGATAAAGTCCGATCACCGGTTGCTGCAGTGAAACGGTGAGGGTTTCACCCTCGTGCCGCCAGGTGCGCACATCACGGCCTTCGACACCGACATTGATGACATTTTCGGGTACGGTGACCCGCCACTCAGAAACCGGTGCACCGGTGACCAGATAATTGATCAGCACGCTGCCGTGAGCGGTGCGTTCACTCAGTGAATGGAGATGAAAAACGTCAGCTTGAACGCTTTTTTCCAGCACTTCGATCTGCATCGTTGCCGACCAGCCTGTCTCGCGAATGCGGAACGCCTGCTGCAATCCGGGGGCAGATTTGGGGAAGGTCGACACCGGCTTTTCGACCAACAATTCGTTGGCACCGGTGCTGATTCGAAATCCAGCTTCGGCCGCGACTCCGATGTCACCGCGAATCGATTTGGCATCGGCAAAGGTCAGGCGCGGCAGTAACCAATCGCCAGCGGCGGCGGCTTCACTTTTCTCCAGATGCAGCGACACCAATTGCCGCCCCGAGACTTCGTCAGCAAACAGAATCTTCACCACACGGTGGCCATCGATCACCTCCGACCCAGGCACGTAGTCAGCGACCGCGGCGCCCAGCACTTTAACCACCGAGTAATCCGCAGGCACCCCGATGTCCCATTCGCGTATCGGCGCTTCGCGAATGTCGAGTTCAACGTCACTGCTGATGATTCGGTCCGTTTTGCTCAGGCGATAGACGCTGAGTTCAGAGACGCTGACTTCGGGTTGAATCCGGTCGGCGGTAATCGTCAGCGAGTAGTCCGTCGCCGGGAAACGGTAGACAAAAATCTGTCGCGCTTGAATCGCGTCGCCTGGAAACTGCTCCGGCGAGAGTTGCGTCAATCCTTCCAGATTTGAAGGTTCGAGACGGACGCTGCCTTGATTGACGATGCGCAAGTGCCCGGAGTGCCGAACGGCGCCTTGCGGTGTCAGACGCATGGCCTGCAGTTTGACCGGCAGAGCATCGAGCGCCGTTTGCGTCCGGATCTGCAATTGTGCTGTGTCCGAGATCGGCTGGCCGAGCGCAATTTCCAAACTGCGTGCGTCGTCGGGACCGGCGATTGACCAGCCGACAATGTTCTGGCCTTCGACCGCGAGTATTTCTCCTGCGCCATCTATAGCGAGACTGAGTTCGCTCAACTCTCCCTGCAGCACTTTGTAATCAATGAAATGCTGCTGTCGGAGGAGCCCGGCACCGACCGTCGCCTCGATCCGTCCGCTGGTGCTGAAGAACAGCCGACCTTCGCCAACGCGACGTGCCGACTTCCAGACGAGATGGGTGCGGCCGCTGGCGGGCACAAAGCCTAACCAGCCGTTGTCTTTTTCACCAGGCGATGGGGCGACGCTTTCAGGCTGTGGCAGAAACTCAACCTTGTCGCTCAAACCGCTCAGCGTCAGTGGCACCACCGCGCCGGACGCCACAGTAAAGTCCAAGGTTGTCATGCCATCCGCGGATTTACGGAGTCCGGCGACAAATTTTAGATCGATCGCAAACTCACCGGCTTTGGCAAACTTCAATCGATACACCGCCGTCTTGCCCAAGGTGTCGAGCCGCAATTCGAAACCGGTGCTCGGCGGCAACTCACTGATCGCAGCATTGCCCTGCAAGATCGTGATCTCGGCACCCGGTTCGGTGACGATGGCTTTGCCGTTTAGCTGAAAATCGCCCGAGCTCGCATCGATATCGAGGTTGCCCGTCAAGCGCACTTGATGCATCTCAACTGGCGCGGGCAGGGCACCTGAGCGGTCAATCCGCAAGGTTAACAGACCGCCGCTCGAACTTTGAAAACGATTCGGTTCAAGATCGCCGGCAGCATCGACTGGCAGAAAGGACTGCGTTTCGGTAACCTTCGCGGTGATCTCCTTAGCGAAGCTCAGCGTCAGCACCTGATTGAGCGTGGTTGAACCTTCGCCCGGGCCGAAATTAGTGACCTGTAGAGAGGCTGGTAGCGCAAGTTTTTCAGACCTCATCTTTACCGTAAAGTTGAGATCGCTGCCCGGCTTCTGGTCTGGCTTTAAGCGAATGTCGAGGTAGCGCTTTTTTTCCTGCCAACGAACCGCCCACGAATCGAGTGCTTCACCGCTGACCTCGGTGATCTCTGCCAATCCGTGAGTCCAGTAACTCAGCGTCGCCGCCTCGCCCTGAAGCAGGTGAGCTTTGATGCTTGTTTGGTAATCGATGCGTTCAGCGCCGACTTTTGCTGTGCTGGTGATTTCACTGGAGTAGAAAACCGGCGGTTTGGGAAATTCGCCATGCGCTTCGACAACAATCTTGCCGCTGCCATCGGGAGCGATCGAGGTGGTGACCGAAGCCTTGTCTGGATTGGGCTCTGGCTCGGGGCTCGGCGCAGGTTTTTCGGCTGGTGCGGGAACCTCTGCCGCGGTCGGAACGGGCTGGGGTTTTTCTGCTGGCTTGTTTTCCTGTGCACGGAGAATAGGCGCAAGCAGCGAAAGGCAGAGAATTAAGATTAGTGGCAGTTTTTTCATGGGATGGAAATTTGTAGGGCGGGTGCTCCGTCCGCCGCAGTGTTTGGGTAAATTGCTAGGCACAAAGGGTTCGTCCAGGGTTGGCAGGCGG
>JBBKXR010000331.1:0-11681 GCA_037969585.1 Verrucomicrobiales bacterium | reverse complement strand
ATCCTGGCTGAGTAGGATCGGCTTTCAATCTTCACACCCTTGCGCGTGTAGAACGGCTTGAACAATTTCCCATCCCAATAGCGAGCGTCGGTCTTGGCGCGACCAGCAGACACTTGCTTTGCCACTGCTTTGCCACTTTTTTCGTCCTTGGGCGTCTGGTCTTGTCCCGCCCGCTTGATCGAAGATCGCCCCATAACCCTTTTTGATGCTTGTTTCTTCTGGGACATACCAGACATTAGCCAGACAGGCCCAGACATGCAACAGGTTGATTTGTAATCAGTAGGTCGTCGGTTCAAATCCGACAGCCGGCTCCATTTTTTTGATTTGAATTTGATCGAGTATTCCCGAGGTGCAGATTTTGCCATTGGCCGGCTGGCGCTTTTTGCTTACTCAATCTGGCACAACTTGAAGCAGATACGAGTGAAGCGCTCCACGGCCGTGGTCAGGTCAGTGCGCTTCACTAGCACCTCCTGCCAATCCTGTGGAATCCCTTTCAGGCCATAGGTCAGTCCGGCCAACCCTCCGGCGACGCAGGCGGTGGTGTCGGTGTCGTCACCTAAGTTGACGGCGTGAAGGACGGCGTCGGCGAAGTTGTCG
Source organism: Verrucomicrobiales bacterium (assembly GCA_037969585.1). Taxonomy (GTDB): domain Bacteria; phylum Verrucomicrobiota; class Verrucomicrobiia; order Verrucomicrobiales; family DEV007; genus JBBKXR01. The sequence goes on along the minus strand of JBBKXR010000331.1, from coordinate 11,084 downwards.
TGACGGGCGTTGACCCATAGGGCGGCTTCAAGGGTATCGATAACGTGGCCGCTGGAACCGATCTCATTCTCGGAGCGGGCGAAGAGAAGATCGGGATGGAGCTTCTCGAACCGAGATCGTTCTTCAGCGGAAAACTCCCATCGTTGATCCATGATTTGCCAGGCAAAGGCGGTCGCTTCAGGGATGGATCCGCCGTGCAGCAGATCGCTGGCGACGAGACAATAAAATGCGCAGCAGAATTTGGAGCGCTCGTGGGCGTGGGTCAGTGCGGAAAGCTGCGCAGTCTTGTCGATCAAATCTGGATCGTCAGGCCAGGCCAGAGCGACCGGCAGAATACGCATCAGCGATCCGTTGCCGTTGGAGCGTTCGCCGGCGCCGCCGCAGTCGAGCGCAGGGGTTCCCTGCTCGAAGCGTCGGATGGCCGAACGCGTTGCGATACCGATGTCGAACACCTCTCCGTGCGGGGTGAACTTTGCCTCGGCCACCCATAGGCGAAACTGCTCCATCACCGCTGCCGGATCGAACCCGTCCGCCGCGGTGAATCCTGACAAAGTCGCCAATATCATTGAGGTATCGTCCGACCAGGTGCCTGCGGGCTGGTGATGCGTGCCATATTCACGCATGCCGGTCACCGGATCGGCCGCGCGCTGGGAACGGTCTTGAAATTCGACCGGCACGCCGAGCGCATCGCCGACTGCGGCACCGATGATGGCGGCTTCTGCTGTTTTGACTCGGGACTCTATCGGCCAATCGCGGACGTAGCGGCATTGCTCATCCGTCTCCGGACTTTCGGAATGTGCCGACTTTGCGCACGACTGCCAGCGCGCGGAAAGCGCCTCGAGTCCCTGCTTACCTGACAGGCTGAATATTTCCCGCAACAGGCATCCGGCCACTGTGCCGGTGCGTCCTTTGCCTCCCCAGCAGTGCAAGTAGGCGATCACTCGTCGATGTCGGGCCGAGCGCAGAGTGCGCAGCGCAGCACGCATATCCTCCGGTCGTCGAGGCACGGACACGTCACCGATCGGATGCCGGTGAAACTCCAGCGTCGCCGGATCAATGCCCATTTGTTTCGCCGTGTCCGTCGCGATGTGGTGATACGGCTTAAGTTCGCCTTCCTCGGTCAGATCAACGAAGCAGCGCACGCCTGCCGACAGCAGCGCACTCATGCCAACGTTTTCATCATCATCGCTCCGGTTACGCGGATACTCGCCACACAGCACCCGTCCAGGTTCCAGCCAGTAGCTATTGGCGAAGGGCTGGTTCAAAATATTCGAATCTTCGGATGCCATGGGGCCTCGGTCTATTTTTCTCAACTCAGGCAGAGAGTGTCATCAGCTCCGCTGACCCTTGCAATCAAATAGGCGATTTCGGTTACCTCACTCTGATAACTCCCCTCGCTGCGCAAATGCAAAACCTCAAGTGCAAGATCGAGCAAAGCCTCGGCACGCGATCGATCAAAGTGCAGCGTCGCGCAAATATCCCGCTCCATCTTGCGTCTGACAAAATGAGGGTCATCGGCATTCAAACAGGCACGGACAAAGTCATCGGCCACCGATTCACAGAGTTTCCACAACGGGCATTCCGCCGCGTTGTCGGAACTAGATAGGGTTTCTGAAGCGCCGCACACCGGTAAAAGGTCAATCATGGGTGCATTTTGCCACCCAGGGTGGGACACCCGTAGTCCCATATCGAAAATCCTGACTTCGAAATTCAACATTCCCTGTTCGATATTCGAAATTCAGCGGTCATCAGACGACGACTCATTGGCAGGATGCGCAGGCCACTTTCGGCAGCTGCACTTCATTCATAGTATCCGATCGCTTTCGCCAACTCCTCCTGTACTTGTTGCCGCAATTCTTTCGGTGCCAGCACCTCTGCTTGGCAACCGAAGCTGAGCACCCAGCGACGGATGTCCTCCAGCGCGCTCAGTTCCAACTGAAGCTCAATCGTGTCGCCAGCTTTGTCCAAGAGCGTGATCTGTTGGCTGGGATGCCAACGGCGCTCGGGAACAAAGCGAGCCGCAAAACCGCTCAGGCGAATGCGCACGCGATGCATCATTTTGGCATCGGCGAGTACCGCCCCCTTGATCTTCTTCTTGTCCGTGCTCCCGCCCTCGTCGGAAACGGTCCACGCTCCGAAACTTCCCGCGAAGTGATCCTCCATGCAGAAGTCTTCCGGGCGGACAAACTTTTTGCGCGAGATCGACAGTCCCTTCATTCGCTGCACGGCAAAGGTGCGGCGCGCCTCGCGATCCACATCGTGACCGATGACGTACCAACCACCATCGATCTCCGACAAGTGATAGGCGTGCAAATGCCGACGCTGAGCCTGTTTCGCATCCAGTTTGGTGTAGTCAAAATGCAGCTCCACCTGTTCGAGTATCGAGCGGGAGATTTTTTCAAAGGCGACCACGTCCCGCTTGGTCACTCCGCTGTCCCGAACGGAAAATGCCTGATCGATGTCTGACCACGGGATCGATACGCGATCATTCATGCCCTGTTGGAGGCGTTGAAAGCTACTCCGTAATGAAGCCACCAACGGTGTGTCGCCGAGGTGTCGCAATGCGTTGCGGGCGACAATCAACGCGACAAGATCCTCGGCTGTCGTTTGCAGAAAGGGAAAGTCGCTGACCGACCGGGTGTAGTAGTAGCCGTGCCGCGTTTCGTCGTAATCGATCGGTAGATCGAGTTCGTCGCGCATGAAATTGATGTCGCGCTGAATCGTCTTGCGCGATGTCTCGAGTTCGCCGGCGATTTGCGAACAGTTCGGATATCGCCCGCGGTTGATGCGTTCGTGAATGCGCAGGATCCGTTCAAGAGGGCGACGAGTCGACCCCCTGCGGGATGATGTTTTGGCGGCTGGCATATTCAGGTTGTTAAGTTATACGAAACACTATGGCGTGGGTCAATGGTTGGCCCATGTGGGGCGGAAATTTGCGTTTTGAGGAGGCAGTTCGGAGTTCGGAGTTCGGATATCGGATATCGGATATCGGTGATCGGTGATCGGTGATCGGTGATCGGAGTTCGGATATCGGAGTTCGGATATCAGAGGTCAGAGGTCAGAGGTCAGAGGTCAGAGGTCAGAGGTCGGAGGTCGGAGGTCGGAGGTCGCGGATCGCGGATCGCGGATCGCGGAGAACGAAATACCCCTGTCCCCACCTATGTCCCACCCCCTGTGGGATTATTCTCACATGAAGCACCATACCGACGCCAACAAGGTCACTGAAATCGCTTTTATCCTCGATCGCTCGGGATCGATGGGTGGATACACTGAGGCTGCGATTGCCGGGTTCAACCAGTTCCTTCGTGATCAGCAGGAAGCCGAAGGCATCGCTCGGCTGACCCTGGTGCAATTCGATGACCGCTACACGGTACCTATCGACAACATCCCGGTCAGTGAGGTGGTCGGTTTGAATACAGAGACTTACCAGCCGCGCGGGATGACCGCGCTGATCGATGCCATCGGCCGCACCATAAAGAGTTTCAAAAAACGCATTAAGGCCCTGCCTAAACAGCAGCGGCCCGGTAAAGTCATCTTCGCTATTTTCACTGATGGTCACGAAAATGCCTCGCGCAAATTTACGTGGCAGGACATTTCTGACGCGATTCGCAAACGCCGCGATAAGGACGGTTGGGAGTTTCTCTTTCTCGGCGCTAATCAGGACGCCATCGCCACCGCTGCGCAGATGAACATTCATGCCCACGACGCTGCGACTGCCAGCTACAATGACGCGGGAGTCCGCGGATCGAGTCGCGCCTTCAGTCGCAAGATTCGGGCGATGCGCGAAATGGATGCCGATCCCGCTTCTGCTTGCGTCAACGAAGACCTCGGAAAATCGATGAGCGATTTACAGGAGGAAGAAGAAAAGACGGAGTCGAGACGTGACGACGAGTAATTCCCATTTGCGTAATGCAATCACGGTCGATAGGTGGTCATGCGATTTGCAAAGCTTGCCTCGATTCGTCGGTGTCTATCATTTTATCAATGAATTGTAAATAACTGATAGATAGCCGGTTGCGGTCACGCCAGACGAACTGGCATAACTCGTGCAGTTATCGTGGTTAGAACCATGACAACTCATTCATTTACACGAAATACCAAATTGGCCGCTCTGGCTGCATGTACGGCATTGGCAACCCCCATATCGCTTTCGTCCTTCGCCGCGGATGGTGATGGCACCAAACCGGCCCATGATCACAAAGCCGCTAAGCAGGTCGCGACTGAGGCCCTCATTGCCAACCTCAATGCCACCGAAGGCAGTACAACGAAAGGCAGCGTGGTGTTCACCCAGACCGGCGAGCATGAAGTCACCATGTCGGCCCGCCTCAACGGGCTGAAACCGAACTCGGTGCACGCCATTCACATCCATGAATTCGGCGACCTCTCGGCCGCCGACGGCACCAGTGCTGGCGAACACTACAACCCGGAAGGACATCCCCACGGTTTAGCGGACGCCGATTATCACCATGCGGGTGATCTAGGCAACTTGAGTGCTGACGCCAATGGTGATGTCGCCGTGGTGAAGGTGTTCGATGGACTTACGTTGCATGGTGAGATGAACCCTATTCTTGGACGAGCAGTGGTGGTACACGCTGGACGCGACCAAGGAACGCAGCCGTCGGGTGACGCTGGCGCACGCATTGCGGTGGGTGTGATCGGCTTCGCTAACTCAGAACTGCTGGTGACTCGGACCACCGCACGTGAATCGACAGTGCTGGTGCGCAGGGACGACGACACTTTCTTCGAACGAACCGGGGAGCGACTGAACGTTGGCGGCGAAAGAACCGGAGCAGGCCTGGAAACGGTAGCGGAGAAAACCGCCAAAGGCCTGAAATCCGCGGCTGAAAAGACCAAAGACGTGGCCGAGAAAGGCGTCGAAAAAATCGGTGAAGCTCTGCGCAAGACCGGCCGGGCGATCGAGGAAACGGTCGAGTAGGCGCGCGGTCGCTGGCGATATCAAAATTTTAGAAAAAACCATTATGAAGACAACCAAAAACACCACCCTGACCGAAGCTATTGGCAACGGCATGGAAGACAGCCAGCGAAAAAACGCGGTTGAACTATTGGCCTCCGTTCTCTGCAACCAGCATGTGCTCTACATCAAGACGCGTAACTTTCACTGGAATCTCAAAGGCCCGCGCTTCCATGACCTCCACGTCTTCTTCGAAAAGCAGTATCAAGAGTTGGAGGCGGCGATCGATGAGACGGCAGAACGCATCCGCATGATCGGCGGCGTCGCCCCAGGTTCGATGGCCGAATTTCTCGGCGGCGCGGATTTGAAAGAAGCCGCCAGCGACATCATCAGCGGCGACGACGCCATTTCGGCGCTGGTATCGGATCACGATCAGGTGGTCTGCGACTTGCGCGAGAAAATTCCGCAGAGCGAAGATGAGTTCAACGACATCGGAACGGCAGATTTACTGACGGCCTTGCTCAGGAATCATGAACAGGCAGCTTGGATGCTCCGCAGCTTCGTGGAATAGAGCGACAAGCGTGTTCCGCCAAACTTATCCCCCCGAAGCCAAAAAAAGGCGCTCGGACAATCCGTCCGGGCGCCTCTTCATGGATTCGTTGATCCGCCGGCCGGAGCCAGACAATCATCAGTCGGCCTCGTTCTCCATACGATTGCGTTCCATCTCGTAGTCGGAGATGAGGACATCCATCTTGTTCTCGAACTGGTTGGCGATGTCGAATAGCTCGCTAACTCGATCGGCGAATTCCTTCTGCTTCATTTCGTCCTCAAGCTTCAGCGAAAGTTCGGCGAGCTTTTCGATACGCAGTTTTGCGCGGTGCTCCATCTCTTTAAACTGTGAGAGATGGGCGTTCATTTGGGCGATCTTCTTGGCGGTTTCGTCGTTCATAGGTAATTGGGGTTTACTTGCTTTTAGGCTGTGAGTCTGGGCTATTGGCAGCTGTAAGCGAGATATTTCAGTAGGTCGGTCGCTTCGTAGAATCGACTGCTGGCAAATTCGGTTTTTCCTCCAAGTTCGTCGCGTCGTTTGAGGTGACTGACGATCATCCGCCAAAGGGACAGCCGGAGTCGATACGAGCCTTCGGCAGGCAGTTCGTCGGCGTCAATCTGATCGAGCAACTCGCAGGCGTCCGCCAACCTCCGGCGTCGGAGATTCCACCGAGCGGAGGCGAGCGCGCCGGCTATGTCCTGGCTGGGCCGCTGGCCTTCACGCAAAGCGGATTCTTCGGCGATGAGGTCATTGACAACCCCTCGCAATTCGTCGGGCTTGGTTGGTTTTTGGAGAAAGTCGACCACGCCCCACTCGATCGCTTCGATGGCGGTCGGTGAATCGATGTAAGCGCTGACGATGACGGTGGGCACGACCACCCCTTGTTCGCCAAGCACGCGCAAAACATCGATCCCGCTTTTTCCAGGCATGCGCAGGTCGAGTACCATGGCATCGAAATCGTGTGCGGCACCGTTCTGGGTGATCGCCCGAATTGCGGCGTCACCGTCTTCGACTTCTTCCACATCAAATCCCACGGTTGACAGAGCTATGCCAAAACCGAAACGAAGGGTGGGCTCATCGTCGACGACGAGAATGCGATGCGGATTCTTTTCAGCATCGCCTTTATTACTCGGCTCGTTTTCGTCGGGATCTTTCTCTTGGGATGCTTGCATCTCTTTGTTCGATAAGGGCTTTTCCGGCTCAAGCGCTTCCGGCCGGAATTTCGAAGAAGAATTCGGTCAACTTGCCTGGCTCGCTGTTGACACCAATGCGGCCACCATGAGCACGCACGATCTCTCGGCAGATAGAAAGGCCCAGGCCGGTGCCCTCCCCTCGCTGTCCTGGAGCACGGTAGAAGCGCTCGAAGATGCGGTCCTGTTCGCTCTCGGGGACGCCGGCACCATGGTCGAATACTGAAAATCGAACGCCATCATATTCGGGGGCGGTGTCGCTGGCAGCGAGCAGGATCTCATCGCCTCGACGACTGTGTTTGATCGCGTTCGATATGAGATTGGCGAACACTTGACCGAGGCGTTGACGATCGGCTAGCACTCGCGGCAGCCCCTCGTCGAGCTGTAATTTGATATGGATGCCAGCCTCTTCGAGTCGGCCAGCGAGGGTATCCTTTCCTTCTGTGAGCAATTTTTCGGCGTCCACCGGTACCAGGTCGAGTCCGCTCGCTCCGCTTTCGCTGCGCGACAATTGCAGCAGGTTATTCAGCGTTACCAGCAGCCTTTCACAATCGTCGAGCGCGGAGCCGACGATTTTTTCCTGCCGCTCATTGAGCGGGCCCGTTTTTTGTTCGTCGAGCAAATGCAGCACCATGCGGATGCTGGTCAAAGGAGTTTTGATCTCATGGCTGACGGTGCCGATCAGGTCACTCTTCATGTCGTCGAGCCAGCGCACTCGACTGACATCGATGAGTGCCACTGCCCAGCCATGAAATGGTTCGCCGTCCTCGTCGCGAATGCGAAAAATTCTCGGCAGATACCAGTATTCGCGCTCATCGGCGCGGAGCAGCAAAGCGTCAGTGATATCTTCCGGAAGATACTCCTCATCCTGTTCGACACACTTCGCGACACGACGAGAGACTTTCAGTGGAATGCGCCGCTCAGTGTGAAGCTTGGCCATGAGGCTCTCTGCAGCGGGATTGGACTGCGCCAGCGAACCCTGTTCATCGAGGATGAAGAGCGGATGGGGAAAGCCTTTTAGAATGGCCCTACCCTTTGAGTTGAGCCGTAGCATTTCCTGATCGGACTCCAGCTTCATGACCCGTAACTCCGCCGACATGTCGTTAAAAGCGTTGGCCAGGCCGCCGATTTCGTTACGGTGTTTGACCGGCACGATGTTTTCAAAGTCCTGTTGCTGGACTTTGCGAATTGAGCCAGTGAGCTCGCTGATCGGTTGCAGGACTTGAGCGGCGATGACTCGGTAAACCAATCCAACAATAACCAGCACAGCCAGATTGACGGCGCCGAGAAATCGATTCGATGCCCGTGCTCTATCTACCGCATCAACCTTTGCCGTGGCCACGGATTGCTCGAGAAGACTGAGCAGCGCATCCGCTTTTTGAGCCATATTCAAACTCGCATTGAGAATTACTGTGCGGGCCGTAGTGCGTAGTTCTGTAGTGGTGAGTTCGAGCTTTTTGTCGAGGAGCCGATCGAATTCGATCACATAGTCTGCGACGGCCAGCTCGAACATTTCGATGGCGACCATCTCCTGAGCGTTGAACTCGGCGCTCTGAGCTACAGTTGTCAGCTCTTCGAGATTCTCCTGGAAGCGCTTTCGATTTCGATCGAGCACATCGTATTCGTCCCCCGTTTCGCTGTGCGGTTCGTCTCGCGCCAAGGTAGGCAAATAGCGCGACTCGAGAGAAGTGGCGGCGAGTCGGCAATCGTTGATGAGCCGGATCGCTTCAAAATTTTCGCCGACAGCCCGATCGAAGCCTTCGACTTGTTCATGCAGAACCCAGAAACTGAAGCCAGCAGTGATGCTCACCAACAGCATCACCGAAGCGAGCGCCGCAAACATTTTTGTCTTCAGCATATCAGGGTTGAGTCAACGATCGGAGCATCATAAAAGATCGAGTTTCTTTCGTTTCCGATAAAGCGTTGCCTGATCGATGCCGAGAATTTTAGCCGCTTGTTGCATTGAATCAGCGCGGGCGACCACCTGTCTCAGATGCTCCTCCTCCAGCGATTCTATTGTGACGTCCGCGCCGATCGCAATACTCTGGTCGGAGCCGTTTGCGGTCTGTTGACTGTCGTTGCCAGATGGTAAATCGATTGGACGAATCGCATCGCCGTCGGCGAGAATGACGGCGCGTTCGATGGCGTTGCGCAATTCACGAATGTTGCCCGGCCAGCGGTATGAGGTCAGTGCATGCATCGCTTCCGCCGAGTAGTTTCCCAGGTTCCGACCGGTCTGACTGGCAAAGAAATTCAGGAACTCGTCGGCGAAGTTTTTTAGATCTTGCGGGCGACTGCGCAGCGGCGGCATTTCGACCGAAATGACATTGAGTCGGTAGTAGAGATCTTCGCGAAAATCTCCGTCCTCGACGTCTTTCTTAAGGTTTCGGTTGGTAGCAGCGATGACGCGAACGTCGGCCTGACGGGTTTTAGTTTCGCCGACCCGTTCGTATTCTCTCTCCTGAAGCAAGCGCAGCAACTTCGGTTGGATATCGAGCGGTAGCTCGCCAATTTCGTCGAGGAACAGCGTGCCTCCATTGGCCGCGTGAACTTTGCCCCACTTGTCTTTGACGGCACCGGTGAAGGCGCCTTTGACGTGACCAAAGAGTTCACTCTCGAGCAATTCCTTGGATAGGCTCGGACAGTGGATGGTGACGAAGGGCTCTGCCTTAAGGTGGCTGCGCTGATGAATGGCCCGCGCGATCATGCTCTTACCGGTGCCGCTCTCACCGAGTATTAGAATCGAAGCGTGGGTCGCCGCGGCCCGGAACAGCACTTCGTAAGCCTGTTGCATGGTCGGATCCGACGATTCGAAAAATGGCTCCGGCGATTGACTGGCGACCTCAATTTTCAGATCGTCGATCTCGGTGCGCATGCGACGTTGTTTTTCAACTCGCGATAATTGGCCTCGCAGTTGTTCCGGCGTGAACGGTTTTTCGAGGTAATCAATGGCGCCTGATCGCATCGCTTTGACCGCCGTATCCACGGTGGCGTAAGCGGTGAACAGGATGACGTCGACCTGGGGAAAGCGTTTGCGGATCTCGTGGAGGATATCGAGACCGCTCTCGTCGCCGAGGCGAAGGTCGAGCAGTACCAAATCGAAAGCGTCTTCCTTCAGACGCAGCAATGCCACCTGTCCACCATCGACCGCCTCAGCGTAGTGGCCTTCTGCTTCAAGGGCGATAAGCGTGTTATCACGAATCGATTTTTCGTCGTCGACGATGAGGATGTCCATAATGGGCGGAGGGGGCGTTCAGCGGAGGGGCTCGGGTTTTGGCGCTCGGGTTTGATCACGCGGAGCGGAATCGATGATGATCATGAGATGGCAGCTGAGGTCACCGAAAAGCGCATCCGCAGCGTGCCGGTGGCTGATAGCAAGGGCAGAAGTCGTGCCATAGCTCGAAAATAAACACCTAAGTATCTTACAGTTAAACGATAACGGTCAGATTTTCGCAATCGTTCAGAAGCAGTGTTCGGTCTCTAATCGGGCATTTTGCAGTTTGGAAATGATAGGGGTATTGCAATATGCATGATCATTCCACCGAGGCAAGTATGTGCGATTCGCGGTGTCGAGCGGACCTTTACGTGCAGGGTGCAATAATTATTCGTAGACCCGCAAAAAGTTGAAAAGCTGCAACGCTCTCATAGCCAGTCTTTAACACTGACCTGAAAAGCTTGGCACGATTTCAGCAATGCAGGTGGAAGAACGCTTCGATCCTCCCGCCAAATGAAGACACCCACTTGCATCTTTTTAGACAGCGATATTGCCACTCAGGCTGCGGCCGCGGCGCGACGCCGTGGAGCGAATGCCGTGATCCGTGTAGAAACTCTTCCGATGCGTGAAGGCAACGGTCATTTGTTCGTCGTAGAAACCGAACGGAGCGACCCACAGGCGGAGCTCGAGTCGATCTCTGCCGGGAGTCTTGATGAGCCGCTTGTCGAGCAGGCCGCAGTGCATTGCCCCTCGTGCCGATCGATCTTTGTGGAATATTCCGAGCAGCCGAAAAGCTCGCCGACGATGCGAGGCATCGGTCGGATGATCGAAGTAGTCGGTCAGCTGTTCCGAGACGCGAAACCAAGCCGATTTCTTTGCGGCAATTGTGGCTGCACGTGGAGCGTCAAAGAGGTCCGTGCGCAGTATCCGCAGACCTATCAAAGCAACTGAGCCCGGTTCCAGTTCGCATCAGCGGAACCGTTAGCCACAACCCCCTGCAACGCGGCCGATGCCGGCTTCTGTGTCGGAGCGTCCAAATGCGTCGCTGCAACGGGCGTCGAACGCAGATGGATCGCAGCGCAGGTGTCCGCTTTGCGGGAGCGATACCAGGCGTAAAACCTGACCTGCGGAAACGAAAAAGGCCGAACCGAAAATTCGGTCCGACCCTTCCGTTATGTCCCGGGGGGGACTTTGGGGGTTATTCCAGGGGGTTATTCC
>JBBKXR010000330.1:0-10165 GCA_037969585.1 Verrucomicrobiales bacterium | reverse complement strand
TCCGAACACCCTCACCGAGATCTACACCAAAGACGCCGTCGACTACATCACCAAGAACAAAGACCGGCCGTTTTTCCTCTACCTACCGCACGCCGTCCCGGGCAGTTCGACCGCCGCCTTTGCCGGAGAAAAATTCCGCGGCATCTCCGACAACGGTATCTGGGGTGATTGCATGGCTGAGCTTTCCTGGTCGACTGGGGAGATCCTCAAGGCGCTCAAGGACAACGGCATCGACGAACAAACGTTGATCGTCTGGACCTCCGACAACGGCGCCTTTCACGGCAATAACCGCGAGCTGCCGATGGGCGTTAACGATCCGCTGCGCGGCACCGGTGGCCAACCTTACGAAGGCGGCTTTCGCGTTCCCTGCATCGCCCGCTGGCCAGGGAAAATCCCCGCCGGTAGCGTCTGCGACGAAGTCACCACAAGCATGGACCTGCTGCCGACCTTAGCCAAACTCATCGGCGCCGAAGCTCCCAAAGATCGCATCATTGACGGCCGCGACATCTGGCCGCTACTGGCCGGCGAAAAGGATGCCAAGACGCCGCACGAGAACTTTTTCTACTATCGCACCGGCCAATTGCGCGGCGTGCGCTCGGGTAAGTGGAAGTTGGTGCTGCCCGTCAACGTTCGAATTTCCCAACCCTGGATGAAAGCGACCTTCGCCAAGCTCGAACTGTTCGACCTCGAAGCCGACATCAGCGAAACCACCAATCTCGCTGACAAGAACCCTGACATTGTCAAAAAACTGACCGCTACCGCCGACGAAGCGCGCGTGAAACTCGGTGACTACACGCTACTCGGCAGCGAGCAGCGTCCCGCCGGATGGCTCGACAGCGTGGTGGCACTTCGAGCCGACGGACTGCCCGGCGTCCGCGGTTATCCCGGCGATGCCATTCCGCTGCTGGCACCCGGCAGCGAGGTAATGGCCTGGGATATGGAAGCCTCGACCGGATGGGCTGAAACTTCGGCGGCGGCTCTCGACGTCGAAAATTCAAAGCAAATCAAACTGGCGGCGATTGCCCCCAATCGCTTCGACGCTGTCGGCGGCGTGCTGCACAACACCGACGGCGATCCCGCCGGCAAAAAAGGCGCTCCCCTGATCAGCCGAGAAAGTTTTGGCGACATAGAACTGCACATCGAGTTTCTGCTCAGCGAAGGCTCCAATTCCGGCGTCTACCTCATGGGCCGTTACGAAGTGCAGATGCTCGACAGCTACGGCAAAGCTGACAACGAACTCAAATACGGAGACAACGGTGGCATTTACCAGCGTTGGGACGACACCCGCGAAAAGGAAAAACGAGGCTACGAAGGCACCGCACCATCCACCAATGCTTCACGCCCCGCCGGCGAGTGGCAGAGCTTCGATATTGTCTTCCAAGCTCCACGCTTCGACAAAGACGGCAAAAAAATCGCCGACGCGACTTTCGTCAGCGTACATCACAACGGCGTATTGATTCACGAAAACGTCACCTGCACCGGGCCGACTCGTGGCCCGAAATTCGAAAACGAAGCCGCTACCGGGCCACTCACTTTTCAGGGCAACCACGGCCCCGTCGCCTTGCGCAACATCTGGGTGCGACCGCTCGACTGAATCGTGGCATGGGCTTCCAGCCCATGAGTCGTGGACGAAACGCCGTTTCAAAATGCGAAAATCGAATATCGAAATCCGGAACTTCGATATTCGGAGTTCCTTGTTCGGTGTTCGATATTCCCGCATCATTGGACGAGAGTGTGATACCGGCGTCCCGCCAGTCTCCAATGGACGAGCCAGAGCAGTTCCAAAAGTAGGCCCAAAACCATGACCACCTCCCAGCTCCGCGGTCCTCTGCGCCTCTGCGCGCTCTGGGTTTCCATTTTCGTATCGAGCCTCCACGCCGCCGACCAACCCAATGTCCTGTTCATCGCTATCGACGACCTCGGCAGCCAGCTCGGTTGCTACGGCGACGTCATGGCGAAGACGCCGCACATCGATCGCCTCGCTGCGTCCGGTGTGCGCTTCGAGCGCGCTTACAACCAGCTACCGCTGTGCAACCCGACCCGCGCCTCAGTGATGACCGGTCGGCGCCCGGACGAGATCCAAGTCTACGATCTCGATCGCCACTTTCGCGAAGCGTTGCCTGACGCGGTCACCCTGTCCGAGCATTTCAAAAACCAGGGATGGTTCGCCGGCCGCGTCGGCAAGATTTATCACTACAACGTGCCCGCAGCGATCGGCACCGACGGTTTCGACGATCCTCCGTCTTGGCAAAAAACCATCAACCCGTACGGTCGCGACAAGACCGACGAAGCGCTGATTTTTAACGCCGAGCCGCATCGAAAAATCAGCGGCGCACTCAGTTGGCTGGCCGCCGAAGGCAGCGACGAGGAACAGACCGATGGTATGATCGCCAGCGAAGCCATCGAAATGATGCGCGAGAAAAAGGACGCCCCGTTTTTTATCGCTGCCGGTTTCTTCCGACCGCACACACCCTACGTCGCCCCGAAGAAATATTTCGATCTACACCCACTCGAAAGCGTCCGGCTTCCCTACGCTCCAGACGGCGACCGCGAGGACATGCCCGCCGCCGCCTTTGCCCACAACTGCCCCGTCCCGAACTACAATCTCGACGAACTCACCCTGCGCAAAGCCACTCAGGCTTACTACGCCAGCGTGTCATTCATCGATGCTCAGGTCGGCCGCTTGCTCGACGCTCTCGACGAACTCGGCCTTGCCGACAACACCATCGTCGTGTTGTGGAGTGATCACGGCTACCACCTCGGCGAGCACGACGGCATTTGGCAAAAACGCACCCTGTTCGAGCAGTCCGCTCGCTCACCGCTGATCATTCGTGCTCCCGGCCGAGACGGCAACGGCACGGCCAGCCCGCGCGTCGTAGAATTCGTCGACATCTACCCGACCCTCGTCGATCTCGCCTTTGGCAAAATCCCTGCCGAACTACAGCTCTCCGGCCGCAGCCTCGCTGCACTGCTCGACAACCCAATCCGCGAATGGGATCACCACGCTGTCACCCAGATCCTCCGCCCGGGAGTCGGTGGCGACGAAAAACCGGTCATGGGCCGCAGCATTCGCACCGAACGCTGGCGCTACTCCGACTGGGCCGAAGGCAAAGCCGGCGAAGAACTCTACGACCACCACAGCGACCCAATGGAATTCCACAATCTCGCGGTCGATCCGGATGATGAGGCACAAGCCGTCATCAAGCATCTGCGGCCGCTGCTCGAAAAAAAGGCCAGCGGCAAGATTCCGAAGACGCCGTTTAATGCGCCGAGGTTGTAGCGCGCCTAACGCCGGCGATTAAAAGTCGCCGCTCCCCGCATCCGATTTTGGCCCTCGATGTGGCTCATTCGATATGCCAGTTTCTCATCAACAGATGGACACCAGAGCAAAGGATCAATGGAAACGCGGTATCCTCGTGACACTCCTCTTGCTGGTAATAGCCGCGCTCATCTTTGTCACGCTTCTCCGAAAGATGACATCAACGGCTACCAAGAGCCAAACACTCGAACTGAAACAAGCCATCGAGACCTACTACACCGAATACCGAACCTTTCCCGCAGCTAACGCCGACGCCCCTTCGCCGCAAGATCGATCAACCGAATCGAATTTCGAATTAATGAACGCTCTCATGCCTACCGAGGATTATACTCCTGGCATGTCTCCCCGAAAGATTGCTTTTTACGGCGGCATCCCTGCGACACGAAAATCGAATGGTCAATACCACAGCGGAATCCGAACCCACCCCGACGGGAGCAAAGAACTCCTCGATCCGTGGGGCAACCACTACCGAGTCATCATGGACACCAACCATGACGATCAGGTGACTGCGCCGGCTTGGGCTGGCCAAAGCGAACCACTGCAACAATCCGTCATCGTCTGGTCGCCCGGCCCCGACGGTAAAGACGAAACGGCACGCGACAACATTACCTCCTGGTAGGCGTCGGGCATCTGCCACCTTCGCCCCTCGATATCGCTTGTTCGCTATTCGATATGCGGTTCAAGTAACCCCCATGCCGCGAGTCTTTCTTTCCCTCTTCGCCTCACTCGCTGCATGCATCGTTGTCGTCGCCTCTGTCTCGGCCGCCGACGTGCCCAATTTCCTCATCATCGTCGCCGACGATCTCGGCTATTCAGACCTCGGCTGCTACGGCTCGACCATCGAAACGCCAAATCTCGACGCGCTCGCCGGGGGTGGCATTCGCCTGACCCAGTTTTACAACACCGGACGCTGCTGCCCCTCGCGCGCGGCGATCCTGACCGGTCAGTATCCGCACCGTGTCGGCCTTGGCCACATGACGCAGGACATTGGCCTGCCCGGCTATCGGGGCAGCGTTTCCGCCGAAGCCCAAACGCTGGCTCAGGCCCTCGCGCCCGCCGGCTACCGATCGTTCATCGCCGGTAAATGGCACCTCGGCACCAAGGACCCGACGCAGCACGGCTTCGAAGAATTTTACGGCACCCTGGTCAGCGCCAAACGCTTTTTTGATCCCGATCATTTATTGCGACTGCCCGAAGGCCGCAAGGCTCGCGACTACGCCGACGGCGAGTTTTACGCCACCGATGCGATCACCGATCATGCGCTCGATTTTCTCAATCTCGCCCGTGAGACGCCCGGGCATCCCTGGCTGCTCTACCTCGCCCACCCAGCACCGCATTTTCCTCTGCATGCTCCGCCCGCCGAGATCGAAAAGTATGCCGACCGTTTTCAGCACGGCTGGGATGAAGAGCGCGAACAACGACTGACGCGCATGAAAAAACTCGGCATCGTCTCCGAGGAAACCGAACTACCACCGCGCTCGCCGTGGTGGAATTACGGCGAGACAGAAACCGACACCAATCCTGCATGGGCCAGTCTTCCCGAAAATCGCCGCGCTGATCTCGCCCGCCGCATGGCCATTTACGCCGCCATGATCGATCGCATGGATCAGCAGATCGGTCGCGTCATCGATGACCTCAAGGCCAACGACGAATTCGAAAATACGCTGATCGTTTTTCTCTCCGACAACGGTGCCTGTGCCGAGTGGGATCCGCACGGCTTCGACATCGTCTCGAGTAATCAGAACATCCTCCACGAAGATGATGCGCTGCAAACCATGGGCGGCCCCGGCACTTTTCACAGCGCCGGCTCGGGATGGGCCAACGCCTCGAACAGCCCGTGGCGGATGTACAAACACTACAATCACGAGGGCGGCATCAACTCGCCGTGTATCGTCCACTGGCCGGCCAAGCTCGCCGATCGCGCCGGCAGCATCGATCATCAACCGGCGCACATTATTGATCTGATGCCAACGCTGCTCGCCGCCGCGCAAGCTGACTACACCGGCAGCCTGCCGTTGCCGGGCCGTGACCTTATCACCCAGTTAAGGCAATCATCGGCTGCCGAACGGCCCCTTTTCTTCGAGCATGAAGGCAATCGGGCAATTCGAAAGGGTCAGTGGAAATTAGTTGCCTTGAAAGATCAGCCGTGGGAACTCTACGACTGCTCCGCGACCCGAACCGAACTTAACGATCTGGCCGCCGAACGCGCCGACTTGGTAAAAACGCTCAGCGCCCAATGGGATGCCTGGGCCACCGCCAACTTTGTCACCCCACTTCCTGCCGACTACCGAGTCGGCTACCTAACACCCAAATCTGCCCCACCTGCCAAGTGACAATGCTCTCCAAACTCATGGCCGGTCCCGACGAGCCACTCGCCTCGCAAAACGTGCTCGTCGTCGGTGGCGCCAGCGGCATCGGGCTCGGCATCGCCCGCGCCTTTGCCAACGAAGGCTGCCGCGTCGCCATCTGTGGTCGCAACCAGGACAAACTCGACGAAGCCGTCGCCGACGCCAACACCGAGGTCGCACCGACTTTTTCCGTCCTCTCCCAGCAGTGCGATGTCAGCGACCGGTTGCAGGTCGCCGACCTCTTCAGCTGGTTCGCCACCGAGTATGGCGACCTCGATATCCTCGCCTACTGCGCCGGCATTAACGTGCCGAATCGCACCTTCGCCGATCTCGAGCCGGAAGACTTTGACGACGTTATGAAGATCAACACCGCCGGCGCGTTCAATTGCCTGCACGCCGCTCTACCGGGAATGCGCGAGCGCAAAGCGGGATTGATTTTTAATGTCGTATCTCTGGCTGGCATTCAGACCATCCAACTCGCCGGCGTTCCCTACGCCGCATCGAAATCCGCCCAGGCAAGCCTCGGCACATTCGCCAACCTCGAAGCGCTGCCCGATGGCGTGCGCGTCACCAACGTCTACCCCGGCGAGACCAACACGGCCCTGCTCGACGAACGCCCCTTACCGCCGTCAAAAGAAGCACGTGAAACGATGGTCCACCCGGAAGACATCGCCGCCCTGCTGGTCGCTGTCGCCAAACTCCCGCCGCGCGCCAACGTCCCCGAAATCGTCATCACCCCGGCACACGTGCCGCGAATGTAGCTGCGAGCGTCAGCGAGTGGCCGAGCACCTTTAAACGGCCGAACGGCCTAGTGATCCGATGAGACGCCGATCCTTCCTCAACACGCTAACAGCCGCATCGACGCTCAACTGGGCATACGCTGACGATCAGCCGCCCCTACCGATCAAGCTCGGCCTTTCAATTGCCTCTTACAGTCTGCGCTGGGCAAACCGGGGCCAGCCTCAGGAATCCTGGAAGACTGCGCTCGATGTGCTCAACCACTGCGCCGATCTCGGCGCCGGCTGCTTGCAAATCGGCGTTCGGGATTGGCAACTGGAATTCGCCGAAAAAGTCAGAACTCATCGGGAAAAACTCGAACTGGAAATCGAAGGTCAAATTTCGCTGCCCAAGGACGCTGCCGATTTGGATCGCTTCGCCACCCAGGTCAAAAACGCCAAAGAGGCAGGCGCGAAAATTTTGCGCAGCGTCTGTCTGAGTGGCAGACGCTACGAGACATTCAAAACGCTCGCCGACTGGAACGCCTTTCGTGAGCAATCGATCGCCCGCCTGACGCTGGCTGAACCGACCATGCGTCGCCACGGCATCATCCTCGCCATCGAAAACCACAAGGACTGGCGTAGCGATGAATTCGTCGCACTGCTCAAACATTTCGACAGTGAATTCATCGGCGTGAATTTCGATTTCGGCAACAACCTCGCCCTGCTCGAAGATCCTCAGACTGTGGCAGAAGCCCTCGCTCCCTGGATTCGCACCACGCACATCAAGGACATGGGCATTCAGGAAAACGAAAAGGGCTTTCTGCTCAGCGAAGTGCCGCTCGGCAAAGGCATACTCGATCTCCCCAAACTGGTGACGACCTGTCGCCGACACTTCCCGGCGGTGCAATTCAACTTGGAAATGATCACCCGCGACCCGCTGCTCGTCCCCTGCCTGGAGCAGTCCTACTGGACGACACTGCCCATGGCACCCGCCTCCGATTTGGCACGCATCTTGTCGACAGTGAAACAAACAACGTCCGAATCTCTGCCAAAGATTTCCGACAAATTACCCGCCGCTCAACTCGCCTTCGAAGAGAAAAACAACGTCAACTGTTTCGAGCACGCCGAGAAATACCAACTACTGGAGCCGCAACCGTAGCTGCGAGCGTCAGCGAGTGGCCCGCTGGACGATCTACCCGTCTACCACCGCCACTCGCTTACGCTCGCAGCCACACTTGACGCATCCCCCGATCACCTGTTGCATCTGGGCATGTCAGACACACTCAAAGTAGGCCTGCTCGGCGCCGGCTGGTTCGGTCGAGAAGCTCATTTGCGCAATCTCGTCAGCCTCGACGGCGTCGAAGTCATCGCCGCCAGCAGCCGCAGCGAAGAAAGCCTCAGCGCCGCCCGCGAAATCGCCGGCGAGCAGTTGCAGACCTTCACCGACTGGCGCGACGCCTTGACCGTCGACGGACTCGATGCCCTGGTCATCGCCCTGACCAACGACCAACATCACGAGGCCGCGCTCGCCGCTTTCGACAAGGGGCTGCACGTGCTCTGCGAAAAACCGCTCGGGCTGACCCTCGTCGAGTGCGACGAAATCATCGCCGCCGCCAAGGCCGCCGACCGCATTCTGCAGATTGGTCACGAGATGCGTTACCAGCGCCTCTACCAAGAGATGAAGCGCATGGTCGACAACGGCGCCGTCGGCGAACCACAGCTCATGTGGTGTCGCGAATTTCGCGGACCGATGCGTCTCGGCTGGCGCTCCAGCGAAGCCATCACTGGTGGCACCCTCCTCGAGAAAAACTGCCATCACTTTGACCTCTTCAACTGGCTGTTCGATGCCAAACCGCTGCGCGTCGCCGCCAACGGTGGCCGCAACGTACTGCTCGACCGCGAGGTACTCGACAACGCTCAGGTGCTGGTCGAATACGAAGGTGGTAAACGTGCCACGCTCGAACTGTGCCTGTTCGCCCCCTACGGCGGCGAGTGCGAGATCGGCATCGCCGGTGCCGACGGTCGCATCGACACTCGCAATCAGGCGCTCAGTCTGGTCCATCAACGCTTCGACCTGCCCGACCGCAACGACATGAAGATCGCCGACGCTCCCGAAGACGCGAATTTCACCGACGCCTCCGGCCGAATCGATCGCGGCATCCGCCCGCAGCTGGTCGACTTCGTCGCCTGCTGCCGCGAAGGCAGGCAACCGATGAACAACGGCCAGTCAGCCAAGATGAGCGTCGCCATCTGCCTCGCCGCCCAGGAATCGATCAAGCGCGGCGAGGTGGTCGATATCGCAGAGATGCTTGGAGGTTAGGCAGTTGCCGAGCAGCGACTTCAGATTTCGATTCCGCAGAGATAGCGGTTTACTTCACGGGGGCAGCTTGTTCCCCTCAGTCTGCGGTCACCGAGACAAATACACGGGTCCGTTCTTTATTCACAAAGATGGCGCTTCGGTCACCGTAGTATCCCTCTTCCATGTTCACGGGACTTCGAACCCAAGCCCAACTCGCCGCATACGGCCACCCGTCATAATCTTGAAATAGAAAAGAATGAGTGGTGGGCAAGGGATCCGCCTGTCCAGATGGAGGCTCAGCTTCATCAATCTCAACGGGCCCTCCCTCAAATTTTCCACCACGCAAAAGCTCATCAAAATCCTCAGGAGAAATGGAAAAATCGATATTAACAATGTAGTCGGTCCAAGATTCTGCCCGGAAATAATTGATCTCCACAGACGCCGGCAATCTTTTTAAGCCAAGGGCCGCCTTCAGAGCAGAGGTTGGCGCAGTGGCCTTTATATAGACGATTATTCCAACGACGATTGTGCACACTGCAACTAGGACCAAAAGGCACGAACGAAGTTTCTTCATCTTTTCGGGCGCACGCCAGAACTGGCCCACTAACGGGGCGCACAAAGTCGTAACAGAGTTCAGGGTTCGAATTAGGAGGATCCCTCGGGGTTGCCCGGGAACCTGCTAGCGTCCGTTGCAGAAATTTGTCATTCCCAAGACTAGCGTCCGAGTCATCTCACACCTGACCGGGAGTGGACTCAGATCGCGGAGTTGAACGTTGAATTGTCATGGCGCTTTCGACTCGCCGAGGGTTAGGTGTTGAGATAGACGTCTTGCTTTGCCGTCCGTGGCGTGTCTGGCTATCTTTCAGCAGACGCTTCAGTTATTCGATTGGACAGTAAGAATTGATTCGTTCGGAATCCAAAAAACGGAATGTCGCAGATCGGTGTCGTCTGAATTCATCTTGTAGTGGCTGTCAAAGAAAATGCCATCAGGGTGGGATTCGACAATTTTCCCGTCCAGAGAAACCTTGCTGTTATTGAGCCAGGTAGTTGTTGGAGATATTGGGGAACCAGCCGCGCCCAATAGGTCTCTCCGAAAGTAAACAGTAACTTCGGATCCTTCCCATTTTTTGAGTGGAGAGACTGTCGACGCCGCCTTCTCACCACAACTTGTGAGGAAGATGACAGTGAGTAATGCAAGAAATGGCTTCATATTTTTTGGGCAGCGTCAAAAGTCATCCTGCGCCTGACCGAGGGCGCGCTCTGACTTCCGAATTAAGATTGAATTGATCATGGCGGGGTGAACTCACTGCGGGTCAGGCGTTTGGATCGATGCCTTGTTAGCCGATTAGTCGATCTCGGTGATGACTCCGTCGAGATCGGCGTCTATGCTGACGTAGGCGGATTCACTATGAATAAATGGCATCCAAGATAGTCCAGCAGAGTAGCCAAAAGTTTCAAATGAATTCGGACGCGTATTGCC
>JBBKXR010000329.1:0-54163 GCA_037969585.1 Verrucomicrobiales bacterium | reverse complement strand
AGTTAGGGTAGTAGAGCAATTGTTGTCTTCTTGAAGATGTTTTTATCCGCAATATGATCGACGAAAAAGATGCTCGTGCGATCGTTCGGCATCTAGGCGGTGTCGCTATGCTGGATGTCTCCCGCACCGAACGGAGGGCGGCGCTTATCGATGGTCTGTGTAAGATGGTGGACGCGGATGCGTGGCTGTGGTTTACCGCTGCTCATACAAATGCAGGACAACAGCCGGCGCACGCGGTGATCTTAAAGAGCGGCTTCACTGATGAACAGTTCTCGTTGGCGATCGAGGCGTCTGAGTTGCCCGACATGGCCCGGCTCACGGCACCCTTTTTTGAGGAATTTACTGCGGCGGGTCAACACATCACCCGATTGCGGCAACAAATCGATCCGGAGAATTTTTTCGAAAAATCGGAGGTCTGTAAGCTTTGGAAGCGAGCAGACATTGGTCCCGTCATGTTGTCGGCGCGGCCGACGACTGACGGTCAGGTGAGTATGGTGGGATTGTATCGACGGTTCGATCGACCGCTGTTTAACGAGCGCGAAGCGAGAATCGTGCACATCGTGCTGTCAGAGATACCGTCTCTGCACGAAGCCATCAGCCCGGCCGAACTCAATGATGGTGTCGCCGGTCTGCCACCGCGGTTACGGCAAACCTTGAACTGCATGCTGCAAGGCTATCCGCGCAAGGAGATCGCCAGCCAACTCGCGCTATCGATCCACACTGTGGGTGAATACATTGCCGAACTGTACAAGCGCTTTGGAGTTCATTCCCACGCCGAACTCGTGCGCCGCTTTCTCGCGGGTGACGGTGGTGACCGTCCGCGATGACCGTGACACACGGATGCTGCAAAACGCCCACCCAGCCGTGTCCGGGAACTCACGCTGCTTAATTGTGGGCTTTAGCGAATGGCGGCAGTCGCTGTTTTCAAAAATACAACCCGTGTCGTCCTGCGATCAGAGGACGGACGGCAGAAGTCGGAGATCAGCGTAAATCAGTGCCCATCAGCGGTCCCTCCAGCAGTCTGGAACATTCCCGTGTCTTTCCGTGATTGCTCTCCAGACGGACGAATCAGCCCGGCAAAGCCTGCGAGAATCGGCGAAATCTGCGCTTCAATTCCCAAAGTGAGCCCGGCTACTGGTTGGCCTCGGTCTACTTCACCACCATTTCGCCACGCATCAAAACCCAGTGACCCGGGAAGGTGCACAGGTAGGGATAAACGCCCGGTTTTTCGGGTGCGGTGAAGCGCATGACTTCGGCCTCGTTGGCGTTGAGCATGCGGCTGTGTTCGAGGATCTTTTCCGATTTGGGAAGGAATTGTCCGCTCTTGGCGGCTTCGGGATCGGTGGCCATTTGGGTGGCGGCCAGGCCGATCTCCTCGACTGACCCGGGTTCGACGATGACGAGGTTATGAGGAGTTGCGTCGGGGTTGAACAGTTCGAGTCGGACCGGTTGACCGGCTTGCACTTCGAAGCGGTTCAGGGAAAACAGGAGTCGTTCTTTGACGATCGAGACATCGACGCGAGTCAGGTTTTCCTGAGCGTCGAACTTTAAGTCCTCGGGGGTCGGCGCTTTGACGGGGCGGAGTTGTTGTCCTTTGTCGAAGGCGGCCAGAAAGGTGCCGATTTCGGGATGAGCCGCGAGGTACTCGCCGCGGCCGTCGGCCCAGAGAGGCTTGAGGGTGTGCGATCCGAGTGAGGTGCGAATTGCATAGCTCAAATGTCCGCCGTAGGGATGCTTGAGCGTGTTCAGCATCGCGGTGAGCGCGCCTTCGGTGCCGATGTAGGAGGCGGCGATGGCGGCTTCCATGCGCACCAGCGATTCGGGATCGTTGGCGGCATTTGCCAGCAAAGCATCGGCGTTATCCAAGTCTGAAGACCAGTAGCGAAGCTGACGGGTGGCGGCGGCGCGGGCGTGATGCTCATCACAGTTGAGTAGATCGACGAGCAGCTCGGAGTTGATTCGGCCAATGCCACGATACATCCACAGCGCTTCGACCTGATGATGGCGATAGCGAGGATCGGTGGGATCGAGCGCGGCGACCCAAGGGGCGAGCGCTTTGCCGACTTCGTCAGGATTGCGGTCGCGTAGCTCGCGGCGGGTCCAGTAGCGGTAGCGATAGTGAGGAAGCTTAAGGTTCTCGAGCAAGGCAGGGATGTCGGCGTCGGCGACCTCGGGTGGGTCGACGGGCGTACTGCCCTTGGCGGTGATTCGCCAGATGCGACCGGACTCTCGATCGCGACGCGGATCGCGCATCGAGTACTGGTTGTGGCTTTTGATCGGGTTATACCAATCGCAGACATAGAGGTCACCGCGCGGGCCGAAGCGCAGGTCGACGGGGATGAAGCTCAGGTCTTTAGAAAACAGAATATCGTTAACGTATTTTTCCTCGTAGCCGAACTCGCCTTCGACCCATTGGTGAAATTCGATGCGGTTGGTGGGTTTGTAGCGGGCCTTAATGAAGCCGCCCTGCATTTCTTCGGGGAACGTTTTAAAGTCGACGAAGTCGTGACCGCAGGTGCCGGAGTAGGCGGGCAGGCCGACGGGTTTCGGGTGTTGCTCGGGGTAGGCGGGATCGAGCGCGTGAAAGGCCGAGGCGAAGATCGGATGACTGGCGACGTGCTGTCCCCAATCGTCGAAGGTGACACCCCACGGATTGGTGCTCGAGTAGGTGCCGAACGAAGTCAGGCGTTCGGTTTTTCGATCGTAGCGAAACCAGCCGCTGTTCTGCTGACGCACCGGGCCGTAGGGAGTTTCGATCTGCGAGTGATGAAAAATCGATTCGCGAAACATCAGGTCGCCGTCGGGTGACCAGACGAAATCGTGCAACGCGTGATGCGAGTCTTCACAACCGAAACCGGTCAGCACTTTTTGCCGGTAGTCGGCTTTGCCATCGCCGTCGGTGTCCTTAAGGAACAGCAGATGCGGCTCCTGCGAAACGTAGACACCGCCATCGCCGAACTCGAACGAGAGCGGAGTGTAGAGGCCTTCGGCAAAAATCGAAGACTTGTCGGCTTTGCCATCGCCGTCGGTGTCTTCGAGAATGACCAGCTTGTCGTTGGCGGTCTGGCCGGGCATGATCTGCGGGTAGGAGGTCGAGCAGGACACCCAGAGACGGCCACGGGAATCCCAGCGGATGCTGATCGGGCAGGCGATATCGGGGAATTCTTCCTCACTGGCGAACAGGTTGACCTCGAAGCGCGGGTCCATGATGAACGCTTCTTTTTCCTTTTCCGGAGTGAGCCATGGATTGGTGCCGCGGGCTTCCCAGACAGGCTCGAGTGGCGGCAGGTCGGAGATGTCCATTTTCGCCGGAACCGATTCGCCGCGGGCGAGTTTCCAGATGCGCTGGTAGTGCTTGGCGACGATCAGGTCGAAGTTACGCATCGCTGGCAGGAAGTCGTAATAGCCGTGCTCTTCGCTGCGGCCGCCAGTGTAGTAGTAGGTATTGAGCGGGCGGTAGCGGTAGAAATACTGTTCATCCTTTTTCTGAATTTCGGCGCGCAGGGTGTCGTCGGGACTCGGCGCCGCTTTGTCGAACAGCTGGCGATAAATGCTGCCGGCGAGCAGTTGGTAGCCTGCTTCTTCGAGATGAATGCCGTTCATCGTCAGGTCGTCGCCGGGCGAATCCATCGCCGCTTTGGTGGCGGTGAAGACATCGACAAAGCCGACCTTCTGTGCGGCGGCGACCTCTTTCATGGCTTCGCTGTAGGTAGCCAATTGTTCGTTGTTCATCGTGCCGGCGGCGACGCGGTCGATGTCTTCGTTGGCGATCGGTGACAGCAGGACGATGCGCGGCGCGGTCTCGCCATTGAAGCCGCTGGTCTTGAGTTTTTTTAAATAGGTCTCAAGCGTTTTACGAAACTCGGCCAAGCCTTCTTTTCCGGCGAACGATTCGTTGAAGCCGAACGCGGCGATGATCACATCGATCTTCTCGTAGGTCAGATGCTGTTCGACATCGGCGAGGTTGAGCGGGCGCGGCTGAGAGTCGATCGAATCGCCGGCCCAAGCGAGATTGCGGACAATGAGTTCGTGCTTCGGAAAGCCTTCTTGCAGCAACGCTTCGAGAAAGCCGAAGTCGCGGCCTCGATCGAGCAGTGTGTTGCCGATGAGCGCGATTCGATCGCCGGGATTCAGTTCGAGGGGTAGGCCGGTGTCGACTGAGGCCACTTTTTCCGGGCGGGGAGCGGTTTCCTCGTACATCCCATACTTGGCCAACTTGGGATCGGGCTCGGGCTTTTTCGCATCGTTAAAAATCAGGCGCATGTTCTTCTCCGGTTCCTCCCCGAGAGCACCGGGAGCTTTCGTCGGCGGATCGGCGGCATCTGAGGTCGGCAATACGAAGCCGATGAGGAGAGCAGTTGAACAGAGGGTGTAACGGAGTTTTGAATTCATGCTGATGAAAAAAGGTGGGCAGAAAGTTCGGCGGAGCGATGGCTTTTCGCAATCAAAGTAGGCGACAAAGAAGGGATCAACAAAGTCCCTGCATGCGCCGTTTGCCCGGCGAGGGTTTTCGAAACCTGCTAAGAATGGTTGTCGACGGTGGGCGGAATGACCTGTCCTGAGGCTTGAAGTGAGAGAGCTTCAGGATTTTGCCGATAGTGGTCACGGACCGCCTTGGCGAGTTTCGTTTTTACCTCATCGCTGACTGAGATGATGGCACCTGCGGGCATGGCATCGAGCAATGCCTGAACGAGATCGCGTTGCGGCTGGTCGACTTTTTGTTTCCATGTTGCGAGCAATTCTCGATCGATGCGCGACGGCAGTGAGCCCATGATGCCGACATCGTTCTGATCGTGCACCAGTAAACCGGAGGTGGTACCGCGATCGAGTGTCAGCACCTGAAAAAGGTAGAGTGTGTGGTAGGCGAGCTGCTCAGACTCTGCCGACTCATCAAAATTCGGGTAATCCTTCGAAGCTTTGGCGAGGATGTTGAGATAGCCATCGATGACGGCTATGCCAAAAGTTTCTGCCAGCCTCCGGTCTTCGGCTGCGTTGTTGCTGCGGTAGCTTTCCAGATAAAAATGCGTGACTCCGCGATGGCGATTCAGCGCCGGGATGAAGAAATAACGATCTCCCTGGGCGGCGGCTTCGTCGTACTGCTGCGGCGCTGCCTCGCGCATGACCTTGGCGAAATCAACGCGGTAGGATTCGTGGAGGACCGAGGGATTCAGATCACCCATGATGCGCCAATAACCTTCACCGCCTTTCATCTCCGTCCAACTGATGTGGATGTGAACGGAGGGTGCGTGCGGGTTGCGTGGATGAATAATCGTCGAGATCGCAGTCGCGGAGCCGAGCTTTTTTTCGGGCAGATCTTGGTAGTGGATCTGCGACACGTTTACCGAGGCACGGTTGAAAAACTCACAACTGTCCGGCGCGCCATAGCGATTGCCGCCGCCATGCAACCCGTCGTCGCGCAGCCACTCCGTCTGCGTGAACGTCGCGGTAGGGCCATTGTCTGCGGCAATTTTCTCAAGCCCCTTCACGAAGCGCGACTGTAGATCGGTAACCAGTTGAAGAGCATCGATGGCTCGGGGAGACGTGGGCATGCATGAAAAATCGCGATTCCAGCTGACTGTGCAAGTAGCCTTTCTCGGAGTATTTCCTTCGCAGCGCCGGGCTCGATCGTTTATCAGTTCAAAGGCGGGGCACCGCAGCTGCTGATTCAAGTGTTTTTGGGCGCTGCTGTTGATCCGATTGTCGGCATATTATGAATAAGCTCATCCTTTCCCTATTGCTTTCCTGCCTGACTACCCCTGGCGTAATCCTTGCCGCTGATTCTGCTCTCGAAACTGGTAAAGAGGCGATCCGTAGCGAGATCACGGCCATTATTGACGAGGGATACTATCCCGGCATTTCGATTCTACTGATCCACAAAGGCGAAGTCGTGATGCGTGAGGCGCACGGCGTGGTCGATCTGGAGACGAAACAACCTTTCACTGTCGATCAACTTTGTTGGTTGGCCTCGACTGGCAAGATGTTCACCGCCACCCTGATGGCGAGGTTGGTCGACGAACAGGTTTTGGATTTCGATGATCCAATTGCGAAGACTTATCCCGAGTTCACCAAGATCCGCATGCGCGAGGGCGGTGGCGCGGTCGAAGAGCCGATCCGTTTGCGTCATGCCATGAGTCACACCTCCGGTCTTCCGGGCAATCAATGGATGCGCGCCAACGGCATGAGCGAAGACGATCCCGCGCTCGTTGACTACGTCGCGCCGGCAAGCGCGCAAGATTTCGTCAATGGATGTCTCAAGGTAGGACTGGTCGCCAAGCCGGGAGAACGAATGCTCTACGGACGGCCGATCGATCTGTGTGCCTGCATTTCCGAGAAGCTGACCGGCAAGCCGTTTACGCAATTGATGGAGGAAAAGGTGTTCGCACCTCTCGGTTTAAAAAACACCACGATCCGACCGACCGCAGCCGAACTCGAAAAACTCGCGCCGCTTTACCAATCCGAGAAAGCCGGCGAGTTCGAGCCGGACAGTTTCGGGCTGCAGGTCGCGGAACGTCAGAGCCAACGACTGTCCACGGCCGGCGGCGGCGTTTACTCGACCCTCGACGATCTCGGAGTGCTCATGCAACTCCACCTCAATCTCGGTCAGCACGATGGCGCACAATTGATCGATCCCGAAATCCTCACGCAACTCTACCGCCCGCAACCTGGCACCAACGGTCGCTACGGCCTCGGCCTTCAGATCATGAGGAGCACGATCAACGGCGAGTCGACGCTCTACAACCATCCCGGCTATTCGGGACCCGTAGCATGGTTCGACTTCGAACGGCAATTGGCTGGCGTGTTGCTGATGCAGAGCAACACCGTGGATCGCGGCAAACATCATCAGCGGATCATCGACCGGATCCACGAGTTGATCCCAGCGCAAAACGCTAAGCCTTGAGCGGCCGGAAGTCAGTTCATGCACGACCACACAGAATCCGTTTTTTCAACTCATGGACCGCGGGGCTTGACTGTGCTTGAGTAATCTAAGATGAGCCGCAAGAAACAACGCAAGCCGACCGATGGCGGGGACAGCAGTCTGACGCAGAACCCCTTCGGGGGGCTGTCGGAACAACTCGGCGATCTGCCTGCGGGAAACGCGGCGCCACCGACTTCCCGACGCGATCGAAAGAACACCAAGCGCGGGCGCGTCGACATCACTCGGGAAACCGCTCACCGCGGCGGCAAGGTGGTCACGGTGGTGAGCAATTTTCAGGGAATCGGTTTGCCGGAAAAACAGGAACTCGCCAAACAGATTCAGAAGACCTGTGCCGTCGGAGGAACGGTGAAGGATGGTCGTATCGAGATACGGGGTGACGTTCGGGATAAGGTGAAAAGTATCCTGGAAGAGGCCGGCTTCCAGCCGGTTTTTTCGGGTGGGTAGGGGGCGCAGCGCCTGCCGGTGGCCACAGCCATTATATCAAAAATGAAAGCCACCCAATTAACAAGAGGGCGCGAGCGGCGCGTGATGTACATTGAGAACAAGAACGGGTTGATCGACGACCGGCATTCGGCACGTATTGGCTGGGTCAGATTCTCCAAGACGGGGAACACTGTCTACTACCGCAATTTAGTGCTCAACAAGATCAGGGGAGGAGGTGTTCGAGGAAACTTTGAGGACGCCACAACGGGATGCGAATTTTGGGTGTCTGGAGTGAAGAAGAATGGCGACAACACGCACTGGGCGGAAAGCGTTAAGGTTCACATCGACGAAGATGCCCAAGGCGAGTATCGAGAGATCACCGAAACCAAGAAGCGGTAACCATCCTCTACCGCCGCGTTTTGTTTCATTCACAGGGACACCGGACGGAGGCAAGCCTCCGCGAGCTGCAAGGTGGCAGTTCGCTCCCGGGCGGTTCGACAGCGGTGGCAAGCCACGCGCACTCCGCAGGCGGTCGCGGCGCCGGGGAGTGCTGAGGCTTGGCTCATCTCTGGCTATCGCCGTGCTCGCAAGGGTGAGAAAGATCTAATCGTGGCCGAGACTTGCCCCGGCGGACCGGCAGCGCCAATCTGCCGCCAGCCACGGGCCGGTTAGCTTGAAAATAGTTTATCCTACGGCACCAAGCGCACCAAGCGCACCGAGCGGACGTCGGCGAGCTCCTCTTTGAGTGGCCCTTGCGGGCGGAGAATCAGGCGATTGATGCCTGCCTTGAGCTGAATCTTGCCGGCAGGTACTTCGCGAAAGGTATTGTAGTCGCCGGTGTCGATGACGGTGCCCTGGGTGGAACTGCCATCGGTTTCGAGCACGAAATAATCGCCAGCTGAAGCGGTGTCGGCAGCGAGCAAAACGTGTGCATCGTAAACGGCGGCGGCGTCCAGTTTTACGATCCACTCGACGACGTCATCGGGGCGGCGCCAAGGGGCGAGCACGTCGAGAGTTTTGCGATACTGAAGCGTTTGGCCATAGATGATCGCGGCGTTGGCGGGGAGGATGATCTCGCCGTCCTTGTCGGGTTCGATGGCCTCGACATCAGCATCGCCGGCCACCAACTGCTGATCAATGTCGTCCAACTCTTCGGCGCGCCAGGGCAGGGTGCGCTGTTCGTTTTTGGCGCGAATCCCGGCGATGAATTCCGGATCGACCGGCGGCGAGACGTTCCCCCATGACCGGCGGACGTAACTGAGCAGACCCGCGAGTTTGCGATCGTCGAAGGCGGCCCCGAGGCCGGGCATGTGCAGATTCCACGACTCATCGTTGACCTCGATCGGTCCATACAAACCGTGCAGGACTACTCTCGCCAGTCGGTCGGGAGAACCGGCGACCCAATCGCTGCCGGCGAGCGGAGGCGCGAGACCGGGAGCGCCGCGGCCGTGCGGCTGATGGCATGCTGTGCAGACCATGGCGTAGAGTTGTTCGCCTTCGTCGACGAGCTTCTGTTGGTCGGCGTTGAGTGGTGGCGCGTCGACGCTGGTCATGTTTCGTTCGGGAGCATCGGGCCAGGTAATTTTTTCCAGAGCTGCATCGATCTTTCGAAAAAGCTCGGGATCGCCGGATGTCTGCAGCGCGACCAACTCGACGGGTTCCTGCGCCAGCATCATCGGCTTTTGATAGGCAGCCTTCGCTATCGCGATCAGCAGGGTGTCACGGGTCTTAAGGTCACGATTCAATAAAGGCATCAGTTGGGTCACTCGCGCGGGTTTGGCCTCGGCCAACACGCAAGCGGCCAGCCATTCGATCAGCTTTGGATCGTCGCCTTGATAGCTTTGTAAAAATTCCAGTTCACGAAAACCGAGGCCGGACAAAGCCGCCGCACGAAACAGCGGGTGTTCCTCGCGGCTGAGTATTTTGGATAGTAGGTCTGCCGACTTCGGATCAAAAAAAGAGCCGAGCGAAAGCGTCACCTGCAATCGCACCGCCTCATTGGGATCGTCGACGAGTTTGGCCATGGGAGCGAAGGCTGGCGGATCTTTTTCGCTGAGCCGAACCGCAGCAGCGCGAACCTTTTCGTCATCCGATTGCATACCTGCCAACCGGGTTTCGAGATCGAGGGAGTCCAGTCCGCTGAGCGTCCACAGCGCATGCAGTTGGCCGCGCGGCGGTGCCGTGCGCACTGCTTCACGCAGTTCTTCGACACCCTCGCCGCGCTCGATCAGTAGTCGCTGCGCGGTCATCCGATGCCAGCCGTTGGCGTGCGACAGTGTGTTCACCAGCGTCGCTGTATCCGCATTGGATAGCTTTGGCGATTCGCGATCGATGGGCCGATCTTCCGCGACGATGCGCCAGATACGGCCGAGGTCGTTGCCTTGGTCGAGCTTGCGATCACGAATCTGATCGGTGAGCCACGGCACGATGAAAATGCGGTGCTCGATGATGCCGTGATACATGTCGGCGAGGTAGAGAGCACCGTCGGGACCGACGCGGCTGTTGACCGGGCGAAAGCGTTCGTCCGTAGAGGCGATCAGTTCTGTTTCAGCGGGATAAAACCGTTCCGCCATCGGCGCAATGCCATCGCTTATCTTCAGCCGTCCGACGAGATGGCCACCGGATTCCGGAACGAAAATGTTGCCACGCGCATCGTCGGAAAATTGATGGCCGTCATAGACGCACAGTCCGCTGGATATAGTGTAAGTCTCAAGTCTGCCGTCCGCCCGCAACTCCAAAGCTCCGAGCGTCACTGCCGGCGTCACCCGGATCGGCCAAATTTCGGTGGCAGGGCTGCCTTTCGGCGCAAGACTGACATTTACTCCAAATTGACTGCGATCATTGCCGCTGTGCTGATAGACATCGAGCAGATGTGGATTGCGCATCAGATAATCGGCCGGGATATAGTCGCCGTGGAGCGGACGATTTTCGTAACAGGTGTAAAAGCGTCCCGCCTCGTCGTAAGTCAGCCCGAATTGGCCACGCTTGATGGTGAACTCCTCCTCCAGTCCGCCATCCTTCCAGCGATAGCGCTTCGGCGAGTCTGCGCAGTTCAGCCAGTTATCGATGCCGTAGCGCAGGCCATTGGCGGTGTGCTGCGGATTGCCGACAATGCCCATGTCGCCGACTTTGGTCTTGGTGTCGGCCTTTAAATCACCGTCAGTGTCCTGACAAAACCACAAACTGGGCGGCTCCTGCAACAGGATGCCACCTTTGACGAAGGCGAACGAGCGCGGCATGACCAGACCGTCGAGAAACACGGTGCTCTTGTCGGCGCGGCCATCGGCATCGGTATCTTCGAGGACCACCATGCGACAGATCGGATCGTTTTCGCCACTGCCTGCGACGTCGCGCATGTAACCCTGATATTCGATCACCCACAGTCGACCGTCGGGATCGAACTCAAAAAAGATCGGGTTCTGCACCATCGGTTCGGCAGCGAACAACTCGGCACGATAGCCGGACGCGAGGCGAAAGGATT
Source organism: Verrucomicrobiales bacterium (assembly GCA_037969585.1). GTDB lineage: Bacteria > Verrucomicrobiota > Verrucomicrobiia > Verrucomicrobiales > DEV007 > JBBKXR01. Next base: position 43,322 of record JBBKXR010000329.1, on the reverse strand, counting down.
TCAGCTCTTCTTCGGCAGTCAAAATCGGAGCCGGTGGAACGTCGATGCGCGCCAGCAGTTCCTCACCATTTTCCCAATCAGCGATACCGGCGATCGCTGACGCCGGTCGAACGCGAGGGCCGACCGGCGGCGAGCTGACTTTTTTTTCCGTTGTAGCGGGGGCAGGGGCGGGAATGGTATCGATGAACTTAGCGTCGGTGCGTCCAAGTTCTGCCATCAGCAGGGCGCGATATTTTTTTACTGTTTCAGCATGGGCCGGGTCGGAGGCCAGGTTGTGCAACTCGCCGGGATCGGTCTCGAGATCGTACAGTTCTTCGATTTCATCCGCTACCAGAGTACGGATATACTTGAGCGGCCCCTTGCGTAGCATCAGCCACCAGGGCACGCCTTGGGCGGTGCGTTCGCCGGTCACCGCGGGCGTCGTGCTGTCGCCGAAATTGGCGAGGAAATTTTCCATCATCACCGGGCGATCGCGGCTGCGATCGCTTCCGTTCAGGTGGGGGCGCAGGTCGTGGCCGTGCATTTTCCATGGCAGCGGCAGGTCGGCGAAGCCGAGCACGGTGGGAATGACGTCGAGCAGGGAGGCGGGCTGATGACAAACTATTCCCTCGGAGATTTTTCCGGGATAGTGAAAGATCAACGGCATGCGCAGGCAGGCATCGTAGGGACCGACTTTCCACGCGAAGCCCTGCTCGCCCCAGGCGAAGCCCTGGTCGGAAGTGAACACGATAAGTGTGTTGTCGAGTTGGCCGCTGTCCTCCAGCGTTTTCAGAAGCCGGCCGACGCCATCGTCGACCGAGCTGACCAGTTCGTTGTAGCCGCGCACCATGTCGGGCAGCGTACGCTTTCCGTAGCGCGGCGATCCATCGGCAGCGCGCTGAAACATGGTGCGCTCATGCAAGTAGGTGGGCTTGTCAGGGCGTGGGCCGAAGATGTCCTCGGGGATCGGCACCTCTCCGTCTTTGTATTGGTCGCGGTGGCTCGGGTGAACGGTATTGGGCAGGTGCGGTGCGTTGTAGCAAAGCCAGAGGAACCACGGTTTGTCATGATCCTGACGGACGTAGTCGACAGCGAGATCGGTGTAGACATCGGTCGCGTAGCCGGGTACGACCGCGGGCGGTGCACCATCGATGCTTAGTTTTTGATCGTTGTACCAGTCGCCTGAGGGCAGGTTTTGATCCCACACCACGGAGTGATCCCAGAGCTTCCCGTGGCCGGCATTTTGTCCGAGGTGCCACTTGCCGATCATCGCGGTGTGATAACCGGACTCGCGTAGATTCTTTGGCCACATCGGCGTCACCTCTGGATTGTAAGCGTTACCGAGTGTTGCCCACGAGCGCTTCGACGGTTGCTCGGCATCACCGGCGAGGTCGACTCCGGGAATGCCGTGCGGCAGCAGTCCGGTGAGCACGCTGGCGCGGCTTGGCACGCACCATGATGCACCGTAGGCAGCAGAAAAACGCACGCCGCCGGCGGCGAGACGATCGATGTTCGGTGTGTTTGCCCAAGGCCGAGCACCCTCGTCGGCGTAGCAACTCAGGGTGCGATGACTCTGATCGTCGGTGTAGATGAACAGGATGTTAGGTCGCGATTCTTCCTTGGCGGAGACGGTTAGTAACGGGCCTGCCGCAAAAGCGAACACCAGGAGACGGAGAAAAGCGGTGCACTTCATTGGGACAGTCGGTCGAGAATGTTTTGGGTGATTTGCATGGTTGCGGCGTCGCCGCCTTTGAGACCATGCGCCCAGTCGGTGGTCGCGGCGGTGAATACGGTGCCGCCATTTTCGTAGAGGCCGAGACAGGCAGCGCCCACCCGATCGGGATCCCAGCGGTCGTACCATTCGGCATCGCTGGGATGCCACTTCGCCGGTGCGGTGGCAAGCACGCTGAACGTCTTCGGGGTGCCGTCGCGGTGGGTCGGGAACGGCAGGCCGTCGCGCCACTCGAGTTCACAGCCGTCGCACTCGTAACCTACGATGGTGTCTTTGCCACCGAACTCGGCGTCGCGTTTCAAATCGGTTCCCGCAAAAATCCAATGCTCAGGTCGATGCACTTTGAAGGCGCCCGAACCATCCATGATTTGTTCGTGACTGCGATGAAAGCCGCCGTATAAAAAACCAACGCCGGTCATTTCATTTTCCGATCGCTTGAGCAGGTGATGTCCCCACAAGGTCGATAACAACGAGTGGTCGTCACTCGGGAAAAGGGGGTCCTTGGTGAGGTGCTCTTTCCAACAGGTCAGCGCCTGACCCTCATCCTCGCTGCGCACCTGCCAACAGCAGACGTTACCGCTGAAGAACACGACGTTGCCACCTCCCGCGATGTATTTTTCCAGATGGTCGCGCATCGGCGTCGACCAGTATTCGTCGTGACCGACGCTGAGCACCATTGGGTAGTGTTCGAGAATTTCAGGACGGAATTCGAGATCCGAATTGGCCGCGTAATCAAGTTCATAACCATTTTGCTCGGCCCAGCGAATGAACGGATATTCCCATTTGAAAAACTGACTGGCTGGCGGTCGCTGAAATGACACCCGATTTCCCTGCACGCCAGCACGGCCGTTGTAGGCATAAAGACTGAAGCCGCCCCAGTTGTTGTAGGCGTTGTAGGTGTTGGTTGAGAGCTGGAGCAGGATGCGCGCGCTTTTTCCCGGCATTGCAGAGCTCACCACGAAGAAGCAACTGCCCTCGGCGCTGCGCTGATTGCGCTCGGAAAATTTGCCGCCGCGATCTCTTACGCTTAGCAGCACGTGGTAGTAGCCGCTGCGCCATTCTCCGGCGATGGGGATGCGAATGGCTTCTGGCCAGCCGCAGCCATGAGAGGAGGCGTTTTCAGGAACCGGATGATGTCCCGCCGTGAGACCGGACTTTTCCCAAACGATTTCCTGCTCCGCTCCCATGCGCGAGATTTGCAGGCTGTATTCCTTCGCCGAGGTGGAAATGTGCAGGCCAATTTCCTCGCCGGGCAGAACACTGGTCTGCGAAGTGTAGCCTTCGATAAAAAGCGCGGGAGTCTCTACCGCGGAAGCGCGCGGCACTGCCAGAGCTGTCGGTGCAAGTGCAGCGCCTTCCATCCATCGGCGACGAGTGATCTTCGGTTTCATAGCTATCGAGAGTTTGTCGTCGGTTGCGCGGCGTTCCAAGTGGCGCGAAGCTGTTTGGTCATCGGCGATTTATGAGTCAGAAATTGAGCGTAGGCTTTGATGCGGTTCTCGGATAGCTGCCAACTGCGATGAAAGGTGAGCCTAACAACTACTTGAGCGAAATGCCGACTCTAATTCAGATACACAAACGGCGTATTGGCGGAGCCGTCCTGCTCTTGCTCGTGGCTTTGGCATGGTTCGAGTTGCCACCGCTTGAAGCGCAGAATGGAAGTACCGAGAAGCAGCCGTCGCTGCCGGCTCTGCAAAGCGCTTACGCAACGGCCCGCATCGATGCATCGGTACCTTTTGCGGCGGAGCTAAAGCAGCTTGTCGAAGGCTATCGGGCTGCGCTCGAGCGCCTGCAGGAAACAACGCAGGCAAAAGGCGCTTTGGAAGCGCTGCTGGAAGTGCGCGGCGAGTTGGACAGTTTGCAGGCCGACGGCCAGCCCGGCACGTCCAAAATCACAAGCCCGCAACTGATGAAATTGCGCGGCATTTTCGCCGAGTCGAAACAATCGATTGTCGAGCGTCAGGCTGCGGCGATGCATGAGGTAACCTCGACATACACGACTGCGCTTGAGGCCTTAGTCCCTGAGCTGACCAAAGTCGGCAAGCTTGACGAAGCGTTAAAAGCGAAAGCATTGGCAGAGGCGATCAAGGTCGGCGCCCCGGACGCCGAGAATGGCGGGCGGCCGGAGATGGGAATTGGTTCGGGTGGAGGTTCGGGCAATGTACCCGGCGCCGGGAAGATCCCGGTAAAGGTGACAGCACGTGCGGAAAACAGACTTGCCGAGGTGCCGGAAATCGAAGCGCCGCTGGTCGGCGCAGACATTTTTTCCAAACCAGACTGGCCGCTGCTGGTGATGCTTCCCAAAGGGGATTACGCGATCGAAGGCGTGACGAAATACGAAAGCAAAAAGGGCAGAATGCTGGTCATCTCCGCAGGCTCGACCTTTCGCGGCGAGGGCGACAAGGCACACTGGAATGTCGCCAACGCGATCACGACCGGGAAATCGCTGACGTTTGAAGGGTTTAACCTTCGCGGTAATCTGGGTAGCCGTCTGTATCTCGAGCAGTGTTCGTTCAAGGACATGGTGATGGGCAAAGGCGGCGGATGGTTTGGCGGCCGGTTCATGTCTCGCTGGCAGTTTCGCAACTGCGCGATCGAGGGTTCGTTCGTCGACACTTGGGCCACCCGGCACACCGGTGTGCAGATGCTCGGCTGCAGGATTGAAGGGGTGAAGTTTCCACCGCTGGTATATCTTAATGACGATGAACCGTCAGAAATCGCCCTCAACGATGAAATGATGATTCTCGACTCGTATTTTGCTCAGTGCGAAATCCCGGTGAGCGTCCTGAGCCTGACTGAGGACTGCGTATTCGTAGACTGTCGTTTCGTCGCCGACCCCAATCCGTTGACCTTCGCGGGAAAGGTAAAGCGGACGCTGAAAGTGGATAATTGTGAAGTAGACTACGGTGCATTGCCTGCGAATCTGGAATTCGAGTTGGAAGAGCTGCCGTTGCGGTGAGAGGGGAGGGCGCAACGCGCGGCCGATAATTGATCGCTCCTGTCGCGAACTGGTTTGCCTGCCGTCGCCGGGCAAAGGGGGGAAAGAGATTGCGGTAATAGAGTTTCGTTAAGTGGTGAGAAGCGTCAGGCTTCTTGCTGTGGGATGGGACTGCTTTTGCCTTGGATTCCTCTGTGATTCTTTTCATTGGCGCGATTCGTTGCTTGCCCGGTGCGTGGTCGATGTTCTAGCGTCCCGGATGGCTAAACAATCACGCGCATTTTCGAGACGGAAATTTCTATGGGGCACGACGGCGGGTGCTGCGTCGCTGAACATTTTGCCTGGTCACGTCTGGGCTGACTCGCCGAATGAAAAACTGCAGGTCGCCTTTATCGGTGCCGGTGGCCGGGGTAGCGCGAATGTCGACGGAACCGCGGCTGCGGGCGAGGTCGTGCATGCGCTCGCCGACTGCGACCAGAAGCGTTGCCTGGGCACGGTTCAGAAATATGGCGGGGCAAAGTTCTACACCGACTGGCGCGAGATGTTGGAGAAGGAAGGCGACAAGATCGATGCGGTCGCGGTCTCCACACCCGATCACAACCATGCGGTGACGACGATGGCGGCGATCAAAATGGGCAAGCATGTCTACGTTGAAAAACCGCTGACGTTGACGATCTCGGAAGCGCGGGCTTTGCATAAAGAAGCCAATGCTCGTGGGCTGTGCACGCAGATGGGCAATACCGGCCACGCTGCAGGCGGCGCCCGGTTGACCAACGAATGGGTGCGCGGTGGCATCGGAACGGTCAGCGAAATTCATTGCCGGACCAATCGACCCAGCTGGCCGCAGGATTGTGTGCGTCCGCCGGAGGTCGAGGTGCCGCCGACCGTCGACTGGGATCTTTGGATCGGTCCGGCGGCGATGAAGCCGTTCAGTCCTGAGATCGTTCCGTTCAAGTGGCGTGGCCTGCGCGACTACGGCACCGGTGCGCTCGGTGACATGGGCGCTCATATTATCGATCATCCGGTGTGGGCGCTCGATCTCGGTTTGCCGGAGCGAATCGAGGTGGAAAAGGCCGATCGTAAAAATACCTCACCTCAAGCCATCGCCGACAGCCATCCGGCTTCGTGCATCCTCCATTATCACTTTGCTGCCAAAGGCGAACGCGGACCGGTGAAGCTCACCTGGTTCGATGGCGAATACACCATTCCCCGTGTCGACGGCATGGCGGAGGACAAAAAAACTCCCGACAACGGCTGTGTCTATTTCGGCAGCGAGCATGTGCTGATGCACGGCAGCCACGGTGGCAATCCGGAGATTATCGATGCCAACCGCGCCGCCTTCAAGGCGCCGGAACAAACCGAAGAACGCTCGCCCGGTCACTACGTGGAGTGGTTCGACGCGATTCGCGCCGGCGATCCATCGAAGGCCAAATCCAACTTCGACGTCGCCGCGCCTCTAACCGAAGTCCTACTGCTCGGTGTGATGGCTGGACTGCAGGGCCCGGGCACCACCTTGACCTGGGATGCCGAAAAGATGACTACCGGAAACGCCGACGCCGATAAGCTGGTGCACCATTCTTATCGCGAGGGGTGGTCGCTCTAATTCGATGCTACGTCGTCAGCTTCTTATTGGTTCTGCCGCAGTGGTGGCGAGTGCTTTTCCCACGACTGGTTTCAATGTGGAAGAGGGGAAGGCTAAGCCCTTCGCCCTCAACTACGCGCCGCATTTCGGCATGTTCAAAAATTCGGCGCCGGGAGGTTTGCTGGACGAATTGCGTTTTGCCCACGATCAGGGATTTCGGGCGTGGGAGGACAACGGCATGATGGAGCGGCCGGTCGGGGAACAGGCGGCGATCGGCAAATTGTTGGTCGAGCTTGGCATCACCATGGGTGTCGTATCGGCGAAGACTGGCATCAAAGAGTTGAACTTTGCCTCGAAGGACGAGGCGGCGAGGCAACGGGTGCTCGATCAGATCACGGCAGCCGTGGAAGTCGCGCAGCGGGTCAACGCGGGATACATGACCTTGGTGTCGGGGCAGGTCGATCCGCGCTGGCCGCGCGAAATTCAATATGCGCATTGCATCGATTTGCTGCGTCGGGCGGTGGAAATCGTCGAGCCGCACAACATCACGCTGGTGATGGAGCCGCTCAACCGGATCACCAATCATCCGGGTTCGTTTTTGCAAACGGTGACCGAGGGCTACTTGGTGTGCTCAGCCGTTGATCATCCGAACTGCAAAGTGCTTTACGATATGTATCACCAGCAGATCGCGGGCGGTAATTTGATTGCGTTGTTTGATTTGTGCCGTGATCAGATCGGCTACCTGCAGTGCGGTGATAATCCCGGTCGAAAAGAACCGGGCACGGGCGAGATCAACTACGCCAAGGTGTTTGACCACGTAAAGGCAGCGGGCTTCGACGGCATCGTCGGCATGGAACACGGTAACGCCGAGAAGGGGATCGAGGGGGAGCAGAAGTTGATCGCCGCTTACCGGGCGGTCGATCCGGCTGGTGAGTGAAGCGTGGGGCAGAATTGCATTCTGCCTCAGTGGACGAGTGGATCAAGGCAACGCTGGCAGATTAAAAATCTGCCAGCGTTGGTGCGCTCGGGATCGTCCAGAACATGGACTGGAAGCGCCACGCCACGTTAATGTGCCAGCTGCGAGCGAAAACCTTCGAGACGTTCAGCCTGCGCAGGATCATCGGCAAGATTGGTGAATTGTTTGGGATCAGCCTTCATGTCGTAAAGCTCCTCGCTGCCGTCCTGATAGCGCATGTAGGCCCAGTCGGCGCTGCGCAGAGATTCGCCACCTTTGGCGAACGAGCGCGCGGCATCGCGAACGCTTGCCTTGGGATCGGCGAGGATGGGGACGATGCTTTTCCCTTCGACGCTGTCGGGGATGTTGACGCCGCTCAATTCGCAGACGGTGGGCAACAGGTCGACGAGCTCGACGATGGACTGGCTGCGTCCCGGCCCATGATCGTCTGAGGGCGAATCGATGATCAACGGCACGCGAATGACCTCGTCATGCAGATTGTTCTTCTGCCAGAAGCTGTGCTCACCGAGGTGATAGCCGTGGTCGCTGGTGAACACAACGCTGGTGGTGTCGCGCAGGCCGAGGCGATCGAGCTCGTCGACAATGCGACCGACCTGCTCATCCATGAAGGTGACCGTGGCGTAGTAGGCGGACCACATGCGACGCTGGTTGTCGGGGTATATATCGATGCCAGTCGAGGCGGAAGTGCTGACTTTTTTGCCCCATGCAGGAATGTCATCAAGGTCGTCGGGCAAGCTCGCGGGAAGCGGCATTTTCTGGTGGGGATAGGGTTCGAAATACTGCTCCGGCGCGACGCTTGGGTAGTGTGGGCGAACCAGTCCAGCGGCGATGAAAAACGGTTGGCCGTCGGCGTTCTTCTTGTGCTCCTGCAGAAGTTTGATCGTCGTGCCAGCGGTTTTGTAGTCGGGTTGATCGGAGCCATCGCCCTCATAGTCGACAGCGACAAACATGCGGTTCTGCATGCGCGTCGACTCGCGGTTTTCGAGATCGGTGGTGAAAATATTGAGGTTGAGGCAGGAGTAGTTTCCTGGAGTGTGCGCCTCGCGTCCCTGACTGTTGAAGCGTTCCGTCCAGCAGGCTTCGACATCGTCGCCATGGGTTCCGGCGATGATGTCTCCCGGCACGCGCATGTGAAAGATTTTGCCAACGCGGGCGGTGTAGAAATCGTTGGCGATGAGGTGTTCACCGAGAGTCGGACCATCCCCGTCGGTATAGCGGCTGCGCATGAATGAGCGGCGCGAGGGTCCGCAGACGGTGCCCTGGCAGTAGGCTCGATCGAAGACCATGCCGCGCTCGGCGAGCGCGTCGATGTTCTGTGTGTCGCAGAATTCGTCACCGTAGCAACTGAGGACCGACGCCTTCAGGTCATCGGAGACGATCAGCAGGATGTTGCGCGGGGTATCGTCGGCGCGGGAGGTAGCCGGGAGTGCCAGCGCAAGGACGAAGAGGATGATCGGCTGAAGTTTCATCGGTGGAGGTAAGAATAGCATAGGTCTCGAAATTCTTACGAAATCCTCGACGCCAGATTCGCCTTTTCTCCGTGATGGTGTAAGGAAAACGCCTTGAGCGCGCCCGTTAAAACCGTCGATTCAGCCTCCGCCCGCGAGATCGCGCGTCGGCGCACCTTCGCGATCATTTCGCACCCCGATGCCGGTAAGACGACATTGACCGAAAAGCTATTGCTCTACGGTGGTGCGATTCATCTGGCCGGCAGTGTGACGGCGAAGAAGAGTCAGCAGTCGACCTCCTCTGACTGGATGCAGATGGAAAAGGAGCGTGGCATTTCAGTTTCGTCGACGGTACTGCAGTTCGAGTACGACGGTCGCATGATCAACTTACTCGATACGCCGGGTCACCACGACTTTTCCGAGGACACCTACCGCGTGTTGTCTGCGGTCGATGCGGCGGTGATGGTTATCGATGCCGGTAAGGGCATCGAGGCACAGACGCTGAAACTGTTCGAAGTGTGTCGGCGTCGCGGCGTGCCGATTTTCGTTTTTGTAAACAAGATGGACCGGCCGTCGCGCCCGCCGCTGGAGTTGCTCGACGAACTTGAGCGCGTGCTGAAACTGCCACCGGTACCGATCACCTGGCCGATTGGTGATGGTCCTCGTTTCCGTGGCATTTACGACCGGGAAAAAACCGAAGTGCACCTTTTCGAGCGCGCCCCTGGCGGTGGTTTTTGTGAGCCGTTTGAGGTCGGCGGTTTTGAAGACGAGGCGGTAAAAGCAGCGATTGACGAGGAGCTGTTCGAGGCGACGACTCAGGAAATCGAATTGCTCGACGGCGTCACTCAAGAGCTCGATGAGGCTCGGGTTCTGGGGGGCGAGCAGATGCCGGTGTTCTTCGGTAGTGCGATGAACAATTTCGGCGTGCAGCGGATGCTCGAGCGATTTCTGGAACTGGCCCCGCCGCCGGCTGCACGGTTGTCCGGCGAAGAAGTGATCGAACCCATGGGGGAGAAATTTTCCGGCTTCGTGTTTAAGATTCAGGCCAACATGAATCCACGCCATCGCGACCGGGCGGTGTTTGTGCGTATCGTTTCCGGCGTGTTCGAGCGGGACATGCAGGTGGTCAATCAGCGGTCTGGAAAAAAGGTTCGGCTGGCCAACGCGCAAAAGCTTTTCGGGCAGGATCGAGAGACGCTCGACATCGCCTACGCAGGCGACGTTCTGGCATTGGTCGGCAACTTCGATCTGCTGATCGGTGACACTCTGTCGCTCGATAACTCGATCACTTTTGATGAGATGCCGCGGTTTACACCGGAGTGCTTCAGCTACCTGCTCAACAACGATACGGCTAACACCAAGCGTTACCGCGCCGGCATTGATCAGCTGCTGAAAGAGGGGGTTGCCCAGGCTTACGAGATTCCTTCAAGTGCTCAGCGTGTGCCGTTGCTCGGCGCGGTGGGACCGCTGCAGTTTGAGGTCTTGGTGGCGCGGATGCTTTCCGAATACAATGTTGAGTGCCGTCTCGAATCGTCGCCATGGAGCGTCGTGCAGTGGGTTCGGGAGAAAAATCCCGATCCGAAAGCTCGCGGCGATACCGCACCCAACATTCAGCTGCCGTCCGGAGCCGCGCTGGCACGGGATCTCGAAGGCCAGTGGGTCGTGCTGTTACCGGCAGCTTACCTGTTGGGCCTGCTCGGCGAACGCAACGAGGGCTTCGATTTCCGGTCGAATCCCTACGACTGAGCGAGGGCTGTGAGAAACTGCGTGGTATTGGCGAGGTTGCACATTTTCTCCGACTACTCGGTTAACGTCGGAGCCGGCCTTTGCCCTGATAGCGAGAGCGTGATGGCGGCGCCCATCGGAGCTCCGATGTTTGGGTGATCTTATTGACTTTGCGGGGCTGATATCCTCGATAGTCGTATTCGGCTGAAATTAAAACAGTTGAATTTTTACAATAATTATGATAATTATGGTTTATTTAAGAATTATGCCATGACCCCCCCAGTTTCCACAAAACGACTCGCCGATAGCGGCACAGAGTCCGTGCCCTCACCCGGCGACGGACAGAATCGCTTTATGAAAGGTCTGCTCAAGTGCCTCGGCGAAGCGCCCGAAGCTCGCTGGGGGACACAATTGATCCGAATCGCTCAGGACATGATCATTGTCTGCGATGACAAACTTCAAATCCAGTATCACAATCAGTCGTTCGTAAAGAAGCTCGGCTACTCCGAAGGCTCGTACCGCAGCAGAAGCTTGCTCGAATTTTTTCCGCGTGCCGATCGGGACGCCGCTGATCTCGCGTTCGAAAAACTGGGCATTGGCAGAACGCGCGGTATCGAAGTCGAAGCCAATTTCCTGACTCGCAGCAAACCTGTAGCCTTTGTCGCCGAAGTCACTAGGAGCTTGCGTCCCGATGGCTCGGATTATTTTTACATGATCGCCCGCCTGGCCAAAGAGGCACCGGCAATCGCCAAGACTCAGAAATTAGAACCCGTTGCTGCAGCGGATCCTTCTCTCCAGGCAGCTTCCGATTTGCTGGCGCAATTGCCGATCGCTGCATGGCGGACCGATGAAAATAATCGCGTGACTCAAATCTTCGGGAAACTGTGGGACGAATTTTCAGGGGATCGCAACGCCGCGATGGGTGTCGATGTTTCGGTGGCTGACATGGCCGCGGGACCTGAGATTTTGCGTTCGATCAAGCCGTCGGCGAGAGCCGGTCGCCGTTCATTTGTCGCTGACGTGACCTTTGAGGGACTGCGCTATTCGGTGTCTGTCGAACCGGTTAAAGGCCCAGGAGGTGAGCGCCTTGGGAGCGTCGGCTTCATTTGTGCCGCTCGCGCCGCATCGCGAGTGGGGATCGATTCCGGCCCAGTCGATGGAACTCGTACGACGACAATCCTGGTAAATCCGGATACCCGCAAGGTTGCCACGACGGCAGCGAAGCAAAGAACTGCTTCGGTAGAAGTTCGGCCGCGTTCGCTGACGCCACCCACTCGTTTGACCCCAATCGGCGAAACGATGAAACGCGAGCCATTGCCGCTTCCGAAAAGGCCGACCAGCGACGTTGCCTTGCCGAGTTGAGTTTTCGGGTTTGACCGCAGGCGGTTAACCGGGAATTTTGCGGCATGATGAAACGATCAATCGCTCCGTTCCTAATTGCTCTGACATTTCTAATCGTCGTCCCAACGCTGCACGCGGAAGTCGATAAGAAAGAGGTCTCCTACAAAGAGGGAGACACGGACTTGCAGGGCTTGCTCGTACAGACGCCGCCCAGCGAACCGGGGAAACGTCCTGGAGTACTGATCTGCCATCAATGGATGGGACTGACGGATTACGAGGAGAAGCGCGCTGAAATGCTCGCCGAGCTCGGGTATGTCGTGTTCGCGCTCGATATTTATGGCAAGGGCGTGCGCCCGGCGGATCGCGGTGAAGCGGCAAAAACGGCCGGAATGTATAAAGGCGATCGCGAACTGTTGCGTGCTCGTGCCAGTGCCGGCCTGAAGGTGCTGCAGGAGCAACCCAACGTCGATGCATCGAAAATCGCCGTCATCGGTTATTGTTTCGGCGGCACCACCGCGCTCGAACTGGCGCGCAGCGGAGCCGACGTCGCGGGCGTGGTCAGCTTTCATGGCGGCCTCTCCACTCCCGATCCAAAATTGGCCGAACAAATTAAGGCAAAAATCCTCGCCCTTCACGGCGCGGTCGACCCCCACGTGCCGGTTGATGAGGTGCTGGCTTTCGGCAAGGAAATGGTCGATGCCGACGTCGACTGGCAGTTTAATTCCTACGGCGGCGCGGTGCACGGCTTTACCCAATGGCACGCCGGTGACGACCCTTCGACTGGCGTCGCTTACGACGAAAGCGCTGACAAACGTTCGTGGCAGGCGATGAAGAGCTTCTTTGTCGAAGTGTTCGAGTGACCGCTGACGAGCTCCGCTTGAATGGGTGAAGGGTAGGGCTTAAGTCTTGCCACAATCTCATGGCTTGGATCTTTCTCACCATCGCCGGTGTCTTCGAAATCGCCTGGGCGATCGGCATCAAGTACACGCAAGGCTTCACCCGTCTGTGGCCGAGTGTGCTGACGATTGCTGCGATGGTGGTCAGCTTTTACTTTTTGGCGCGTTCGCTGAAAACGATTCCAGTTGGCACCGGCTACGCGGTGTGGACTGGTATCGGTGCGGCTGGCACTGCGATCTTTGGTATAATCTTGTTCGGCGAGTCGCGTAACCTGCCGAGAATCCTGTGCGTGGCCCTGATCATCGCCGGCGTGGTCGGTCTGAAAATGACGTCGGAAAATTCGGCGTAGCATTGTCAATCGCGCTGGCGATTGCTCAGGTTTTTGACCAAGCGATCGAGCTTGTCGCTCATTCTCAGGATGCTACGATTGAGGCATGAATGCTGTGACTTGCTCGGGGAGTTGGGCGAAGAGGCTGATCGCAATTGTGTTGGCCGTTGGAATGCTTGCGTCGCCGGTGAGTGGGGCGGAGGGCGGTGAGAAGTCTGAGGCGTTCGTGACTCAGGTTTATCAGGTGCCGCCAGGTTTTCTGTCGAGTGGGCCGGATGGCATCGAGTTTACGTCGCCGATGGAAATGCTGACGACAGTAGCGGGCGTGACTTTTCTGAACGGCACCTCGGCGATTTTGAATGGGGAGAATCATCAGTTGATCGTGCGCAATTCGCTCGATCAGTTGGAATTGGTTGAGCATTACATCGAGTCGCTGCGAGCGATTCCGCAAATTCAGGTGCATGTGAAGGCGACTTTCGTGACCAGTGCGGAGCCTTTGTTCGGCGGTGATGGCCGTGCACATCAAGCTCTGATCGAGCAGAGAGAGAATGCTACGTTTTTTGATAAAGACCGAAACCGGTTAGTCGATCTGCTCACGCAGACCAGGCTAGCCGATGCGGTCAATGTTGCGAGGAGCAAGGATCTCTCTCAATATCCGCCCGCGATTCTGGCTGTGGAGCGGTCGCGGGTTTTGAGTCCGGAAGAGTTCGCCAAAATGATCGATGAGTGGTACCAGTACCGCAAGGATGGGCCTAATGTCGTAGTGGTCGATGGAACGGGTGGCTACCTCCAGAGCGGGCAGGGTGGACTTTTGATCCAGGCAGATGAGCGAGGGGTGGTCTGCGACGTTGTCATCGGAGCAGGCTACGAGACCTTAGATCTCGGAATTTATTCGCAAGGGCCGGCGATTGAAGGGCAGGGCAACCGACGATTGGTGAACAGCAGCGTTTCAATCCCGGATGGTTACACCGTGGTTATCGAGCGGAGGCGCAATCTCAATGAGTATGAGTACGATTTTGTCACCGCGCAGTTGGTTGACGCGGCGGGTTCGCCGATTGTGGAGGAGAACGACGACCCGCCTGTGAAGAAAGAGGTCGCCGCGAAAAAGCCGGCCGGGGAGGAGCAGGCGGGAAAGGCCGTTCCCGCCAGCGTCGATCTCTACACCAACGTTTACCAAGTGCCGCCGACGTTTCTAAATCTTGGAGGAAGTGGCGGTCCGACAGATCCTTTTGCGCCCCGAGATCAGAAAAAAGCGACACCTCGACCGGAAGCTCGGCAGATTCTCGCGAAAGCGGGCATCAGCTTCGGCAAGGGTGCATCTGCGATTTATCAGCCGGGAACTTCGCAGTTAATCGTGCGCAACACCATGGATCAGATGGAGCTGGTCGAGGCCTACATCGAATCGATCAGCAGCTCCCCGGAAAAGCAGATATTCATCACTACATTATTTGTCGAGACGGATGAGAAGCTGTTCGAAGGGCCGGAGATCGGCGTGTCGAACGCTGTTGGTGAATCGGGTAAGCTGAAGGCGGCGCGCACTAAAGTGAGCTCGGATCGAGAAATGGCGGAGCTTTTGGGACAAGAGGATGTAGCGCAGGCTGTGTCGAACCGCCAGCAAGCCGAGGCGGTGAAGAACGCCAAGGTAGCCAAGATTTTTAGTCATTCGGACTTTGAGACGGCTCTCAAAAATTGGCGCAAAAAGAAGCCGTGGAGCGAGATGAAAGGCGAGTCGGTGGTACTTCGCTCTGGGCAGGGCGACACGGTGTTGGCTGCGGGTAAGCGCGGCGTTGGCGTCGTCGCCGTGGTGGCTGGAGCGGACTCCTTTTCTGTGGATATCGAGCTGATGCTCCAGGGGCGTTCATTTGAGGACGGGAAGGTGCGCCGCATGGCAAAGGGGCGTTCGACTGTGTGGAGTGGCAGTACACTGGCGTATGCGCGGCAGCTCTCGAATGGGCATTACCAGTATGATTTCATTACCGTTGAAGTGATCAATCCCAGCGGACAGCCGTCAATTACTGAAGACGAAATTGCCGTGGTGAAAAAGGGCGAAAAACCTGAGCGTTTTAAAAAGAAACCCGTGACTCCAAGTCCCAGGTCCGAGACCGAGATCACTGCCCGCGACGAAGAGAATGTCAGAAAGGCGGACCAATTGGCGCTGCAAGGAAATCAGTTGATGAGCGACCAGCGCTATTCTCAAGCCTGTCTGGTTTTCGCGAGAGCGCTCGAGGTTCTACCCAACTACCCGTTCACGGAGGATCGCCGACTTGCCTACCTGTCGCAGCACTACGCGGCACTGCGAGCATCGGAAAAAGAAAAAGCCGCCGAAAAGGGGCAAACCGAATAGGCGTTTGGCATCAAAAATATCCGTCAGTTAGCCTCAGCAAGCGCTGGAGACTTGGTAGCTTTGTAGCCGGTGCTGAACGGAGCATTGCCGAGGGAGCTGGCGGAAAAAGTCTCGGTCACGATTGGTCTTTCTCGCTGTTGCGAGTAAGGCGATTGCCTCCGTCCCTTTCCGCGTGGGTAAAGGGACAGGCATGTGCGGTTGGGTTGTCCGCTTTGAAAAGTCAACACCTCCGCAACTACTGGGACTACTGGCTGACCACCCGTACTACCGGGATCGGATTCAACGCGACGACTTCGATTTCGGTGCCTTTTTCGATGGCACCGGATTCAGCCATGACGTCGTGACGGACGCCGTCGATGCGAGCTCGTCCTGAGGGTTGCAAGTCGGTTTCGGTGGTGCCGCGTTTGCCGATTATGGATTGGTCGGTGAGCACAGACTTTTCACCGCTGCCATCTACGCCGCCGACGGCGTCGTTGAGGATCAGATTTTTGGCGAAGGGCAGTTTGTGAAAGTATTTCATCCACAGGGCGAAGGCGGCGAATGTAACGATCAGCAGGATAACGCTGAAGATCAGGCCGGCGGTGGCGCCGTACAGGGTGAACGTCTTTAGACAGGCGATCAGCAGGGCGATGCCACCCAGAACGCCGAGCACGCCGCCGGGGACGACCAATTCTAAAAGAATGGCGACGAGGCCGACGATGGTCAGGATGGCGATGAGTGTCATGGTGGTTGATTGGAACGATGACTCCTTTTCCCGGTGTAACAAAGGGCAAAAGGCGAGAAATATGAACTGCTCCGCTGGCTCAGTCGGGAATGATCATGCGTAGTTTACCGGTCGAGCCATCGAAGGCGAGTTTGCCGTCTATCTCTCCGTCTTCGGCGTCGACTACCTCGATGAATTCACCGAGTTCAGTTTCGTCGATGATGCCTTTGGTGACCAAGAAACGAGTCAGCGCTTCGATAGCCAGTTTCTGTCGTCCGAGTTCGGAGCGCAGTGCAGCGATCTGAATATGTTTGGCCGCCAGCTGAGATCTAGCCCGCAGGGTTGCCGATTTGACTGATCGGATTTCTCGTTCGGTGTCAGCGATGTCGAGGCGATTGCCGACGTCGCCGAGTAGAAGTGTGCGCATCCATCCCATGAAGCTACTTTGCACGGGAAGCGGATCGTTTGCGACTACAAGTCGATGGTGATTTTGTAGTGCTGACTTCGCTCTGCGCGATACAGGTCAGGGATCGCCACCTTACGCGGCATCACTGCCGGCTTTGCCGTGGCAGGCCTTGAACTTTTTGCCGGAGCCGCAGGGACACGGTTCGTTGCGGCCGACTTTGGGGACTTCGCGGCGCTGGGGGATGTTGATTCTTGGCTGGTCTTCGGCGCTGCCGGGACCGGAGGTGCTCAGGCCGTCGTCAGCGGGGCCACCGAAGTCGGCGAGCACGTCGGTGTCGTGGCTGAGTTTTGAGGGCAGGTTGCGCAGGAAGGCGGCGTATTCGTCAGGATTACTGGTAGTGCGGAACAGGCCGGAAAGCACTTCACCTTTGATGTTGTCCATCAGCTCGAGGAACACCTGATAGGCTTCGGTTTTGTACTCGACCAACGGGTCTTTCTGGGCGTGCGAGCGAAGGCCGATGGCTTCGCGGATGCCGTCCATGTTGTAGAGATGCTCCTGCCAAAGGTTGTCGATGGCGCGCAGGATGACATAGCGTTCCAAACCTTCGAGTTCGTCGGGGCTTTCGTGAGCGATCTTGAGTTCGTAGGCCTGGCGGACTTTTTCGATCAGGTAATCGATGTTCTCGTCTTCGCTGCGTGTTTCAAGCTTGGCCTCTTCGGGGCGCAGACCGAGCGGGAAGGTGGTGTTCACCCAGTTGAGCTGTTCGGCGTGATCGGGATCGCCGGTTTCGGGATCGGTGAACACGGACAGTTTCGCCGGCAGGCCGTCCTCGATGACTTCCATGACCAACGCATGCGGGTCTTCGGTTTTGAGAACTTCGTTGCGGTAGCCGTAAACGACGCCGCGCTGCTGATTCATGACGTCGTCGTAATCGAGAATGCGTTTACGTGAGGTGTAATTGCGCTGCTCGACTTTTTTCTGGGCGTTCTCGACTGATTTGTTCAGCCAGGGATGCTCGAGTTCCTGACCTTCTTCGAGGCCGAAGCGATCCATCATGCGCGTCATGCGTTCGGCAGCACCGAACTTGCGCATCAATTCATCTTCAAAACTGACAAAGAATACCGACTCGCCGGGGTCACCCTGACGGGCGCAACGGCCGCGCAACTGGCGGTCGATGCGGCGTGATTGGTGGCGCTCAGTGCCGAGCACGAGCAGGCCGCCGAGTTCGCGCACGCCGTCGCCGAGTTTGATGTCGGTACCGCGGCCGGCCATGTTGGTGGCGACTGTGACGGCTCCCTTGAGTCCAGCGCGTTGGACGATCTCGGCTTCCTGGGCGTGGTATTTCGCGCTGAGGACGTTGTGGGTGATCTTGGCGCGCTTGAGCATGCGCGACAGGACTTCGGACGAATCGACGCTGGCGGTGCCGAGCAGGATCGGTTGGCCCTTGGCGTGGCGGTCACCGATCAGCGAGATCACGGCGTTGATTTTCTCGCGCTGAGTTTTGTAAATCTTGTCGTTAAAATCTTCGCGGGCGATCGGTCGATTGGTCGGTATGACGCGCACGTCGAGTTTGTAAATGTCGTGGAACTCGGCGGCTTCGGTCTCGGCGGTGCCGGTCATGCCGGAAAGCTTTTCGTAGAGACGGAAGTAGTTCTGAATGGTGATCGTGGCGTAGGTCTGGGTTTCGGCCTCGATATTGACGCCTTCCTTGGCTTCGACGGCCTGGTGCAGGCCGTCGGACCAGCGACGTCCGGCCATAGCGCGGCCGGTATTTTCATCGAGGATGACGACTTTGTTGTCGGCCACGAGGTAGTGGACGTCGCGCTCGTAGTTGCAGAATGCGCGCAGCAACTGCGAGATGCTATGCATGCGCGCCGCCTGATTGGCCATGTCGTCCTGCAACTTCTGCTTGGCGTCGGTGCGCTGTTTGTCGTTGAGTGCTTCGTCGCCATCGATGGCCGAAAAAGCCGTGGCGAGATCGGGAAGGATGAACGACTCGGGATCGTCGGGGCTGAGGAAATTTCGACCTTTGTCCGTCAGGTCGGCGTCGCTGGCTTTTTCGTCGAGATTGAAATAGAGCTCTTCTTTGAGTTCGAACAGTGCGGTCTTTTGCTGGTCTTTGTAAAAGTCGAGTTCGCTCTTTTCGATCAGACGGCGCAAGTCGGGATTTTCCATCGCGCGGATCAGGCCGCGGTTGAGTGGTTGGCCGAGTTTGACTTTGAAAAGGGCGATACCGGCTTCGTATTCGTTGCCTTCGTCGAGAAGTTTTTTGCTGTCGGCCACCAACTGGTTACAGAGCTGAGTCTGCTTGCGCACGAGCTTTTCAATGAGCGGTTTGAAGGTGTCGTATTGCTGGTTATCCTGGTGGGCGACCGGGCCGGAAATGATCAGTGGCGTGCGCGCTTCATCGATAAGTACGGAGTCGACTTCATCGATCAGTGCGTAGTAGTGGACACGCTGCACCTGAGCGGCGCGCGAGGTGGCCATGCCGTTGTCGCGCAGGTAGTCGAAGCCAAATTCGCTGGCGGTGCCGTAGGTGATGTCGCAGTCGTACTGTGCTCGTCGATTGTCGCCATGTTGACCATTCTGGATGGTGCCGGTGGTCAGGCCGAGGAAGGCAAAAAGGTGGCCCATCCACTCAGAGTCGCGCCGGGCGAGGTAGTCGTTAACGGTGATAACGTGCACGCCGAGACCGGTCAGGGCGTTGAGGTAAGACGGCAGAGTGGCGACCAGAGTTTTGCCCTCACCCGTGGCCATCTCGGCAATGTTGCCATTGTGCAGACACATGCCACCGATCAGCTGGACGTCGAAGTGAACCATCTGCCATTCGGTTGGGTGGTCGCAGACGTTCCACGAAGTGCCGCACAGTCGGCGGGCGGCATTTTTTACAACAGCGAAGGCCTCGGGGAGGATTTCGTCGAGGTAGGCTGCTCGCGATTTTTTGAAGTCCTCGCGGATCTCGCCGAAGGCTTCCTGGCAGGCGAGTATGGAGTCGACCTTCGCGTCCTTGTCAGAGCTGGACGTTTTCGCGGCGCTGCGGACTTTCGGAAATTCTTCGGCGAGGCGTTCGAAGCGCTTTGCCCAGCCATCGAGGATTTCGCTTAGCTGGCTGTCATCGAGACTTTCCAGCTTGCGGCGAGCGAAAAGTTCGACGTCTTCGCTGTAGCGGGCGAGGTGGTCTTTCCACGCGACGGTTTTATCGCGCAGCACCGATTCGTCTTGCTGCTGCAAGGCCTCTTCCAAGGCATTGATCTGTTCGACGAGGGGCCCGATTTTCTTCAGCTCACGCTGATTTTTCGAGCCGACGATTTTTTTGATAACCCACTGAAACATTGCGGGTGGAAGTTACGTTGCAATCGGCGAAGCGCAAGGCTGTCCGTGAGCCGGAAGCAGGCTGCGGATTGCCTAGCCGTGATCGCCAGTTTCGAAGCGATGACCGGGCTCTTCGCTGGTGGGAAATACCTGCGATGGCGCGTCCGTTGGGCTGTCCGGGGAAGGTGTGCTATTTTCCTCAGCGACTGCTGCCGGTTCCCTGCGACGCAGGAATTCGGCGGCTAGGTCGTTGTAAGCTTTGGCGCCCGAGCTTTGTGGAGCGTATTCGAGAATCGCCTGACCAAAGCTAGGTGCTTCGCCGAGGCGAATGCTGCGCGGAACGACGGTTTCGTAGACGCCTTCCTGGAAATGCTGGCGCACGTCGGTGATGACCATTTGCGAAAGATTCGTGCGCGTGTCAGCCATGGTCATGACGATGCCCTCGATTTTGAGCTCGGGATTCGCGCCGGAGTAAACAACCTGATCGGTGACCTGGACGATTTTTGACAAACCTTCGAGCCCGAAATACTCGCACTGCAATGGCACCACCAACTCGTCCGCTGCAGCGAGAGCCGAGGTCATCAACACACCCAGCGAGGGTGGGCAGTCGATCAGCATGTAATCGAAGCGATCGGGGGCAGTGTGTTCGCGGAAGTGATGCAGCACACGGCGCAGACGCACCATGTGATCATCGCCACGCGCCAGCTCGATCTCGCAGCCGGCAAGGTCCATGTCAGAGGGAATGATCGACAGCCCCTCATAGCGGGTCGGTTCGATCAGATGATCGATAGTGGTCGCGCTAACCAGGCTTTGGTAAAGGCTCTCATGTTCGTCCGGCGACAGGCCGAGCGCGCTGGTGGCATTGGCCTGCGGATCGAGGTCGAGGATCAGGATCTTTTGTCCGAGCGCGGCTAGACAGGCACCGAGATTGATCGTGCTGGTGGTCTTGCCCACTCCGCCTTTCTGGTTGGCGATGGCGACGATTCTCATGGGGTGGGGAAGGGCCTTCGGCCCGGAAATGGGAGTTGAGAGCAAGGAGCTAGGAGAGTTAGCTTTAAGATTTCTGATCCCCGGCGTGCTCAAGATAACTTTGGAAGAGTAGCAGACTTCTCAATGAGCTGCTGAAAGTCGACGCATAAATGAAGCCTACCAACGCCAGTGCACCGAACGGTGGCAGGATAGATCGGAAGAAAATTCCACTGTATAAAATGAAGTCGTCCATGTTCTGGGGTGTTGCCGTATCGGAAATTTTAACGCCGTCTCCCACCGATGTCATCGCCTTGAGGATCGGGTTCATTTTGAGAAACAAGAAGATGCACCCAGCGGTCATCACCGCCATAGCGATAGCGAAAGTCCAGCGAAACATGCTTCGCTTTTTGCGGATGCGCCCGATGAGTTTTTGCAGATCGTCGGTATTTCTACCGGCAGCGACAAAATCGCCATCACGAACGTAGTCGATCAGCTTCATCGCGTCACATCTCAACCGTAGACCTTATCGGGATCGAATCCTTTGTCGGTATAAACCTGATCGAGTGGGGTGGGGTGGCCCTCGCCTGCGACTTTGCGGAAGAAGCAGCTCTTGTAACCAGTGTGGCAGGCGCCGCCTCCGTGTTGGATGACTTTTAGTATCAGCGCATCCTGATCGCAGTCGACGAGGACTTCCTTGACCGTCTGCACATGGCCGGAGGTCTTGCCTTTGTGCCAGAGTTCCTGACGGCTGCGGCTGTAGTAAACGCCCTCACCGCACTCGAGTGTCATGCGCAGCGATTCCTCGTTCATGTAGGCAACCATCAGGATCTCGCCGGTCTCAGCGTCCTGCGCGATGGCGGGGATCAAGCCGTCGGCGTCGAACTTTGGGGCGAAGTGAAGTCCGCTCTCAACGGCCTTTCGGTCGTCGCGCGGGGCGAAGGAAAATCGGGAATCAGAACTCATTCCGGGTTGCGTTTAAATCAGGCGTGTCAATGGTAGTGCCGACCGGTGGCTTTGCAACCGTGGCCACGGGAACGTGCTGCCATGGTTGTATTTTGCTCAATGCGGTACCTTTATGCAACGCGGCCTATTTATCAGTTTCGAAAGTTCCGAGGGCTGCGGCAAGTCGACGCAGATTGCCCGCCTGCGCGAACGGCTCGACGCGATTGGTGTAGAATACCTGGTCACCCGCGAGCCCGGCGGTACACCCATTGGTGAAAAAATTCGCGACCTTTTACAGTATGACGCCGTCGGCGAAGCGATGACCGCCGAGTCTGAGCTGCTGCTTTTCGCCGCTAGTCGAGCACAGCTCGTTCGTCAGGAAATCGAACCTGCGCTCGCTGCCGGGCGCTGGGTGATCGCTGATCGATTCCTTGACTCAACCACGGTTTACCAAGGAGCTGGGCGAGCGCTTGATAGCGATGCGGTCGAGGCGGTCAACACTTTTGCCGTCGGCAATTGTCTGCCCGACCTGACGCTCGTGCTCGATATGGACGTAGCGGTTGCACGGGCGAGAGCGAAGGCTGCCAGTGAAGCCGAAGGCAAACACGATCGCATGGAGAATCTCGATGAAGACTTTTATCAACGAGTGAGGGAGGGGTATCAAAAGCTCGCCGACCGCGAACCTGGGCGTTTAGAGTTGATCGATGCTGATGCAACACCCGAATTCGTCAGTGATGCAATCTGGTCAGTGATCCAACAACGATTTCAACTGCCCGCTGATCCCGTATGAGTTTCACTGTCGAAAGAGCCTTCGATCTGCTGACGTCGGCCCATGCCAACGAGCGGCTCGCGCACGCCTACCTGATCACCGGCGAAGAGGGAAGCGGCAAACGCGAACTCGCTGTGCGCCTGATCCAATTGGTCAACGCGGAGCGCGGAGCTGACGCTGGTGATAACGATGCCACGATGGGCTTTGATCTCGATGTCGAGTCAAGTCCGTTGGCTTCGGTGAGGACCGAAGATTTACCGGCGCTCGACTCGTTGCGCGGGCCAAACATCTCCGTCATCGAGCCCGAGTCAAAATCACGCCGTATTACCGTTGATGCTATGCGCGTCGCCGAGCGTGCTCTGCATCTCGCCGCGCCGTCCGGTGTCACCAAGTTTGCTGTCGTCATCGATGCTGACCGGATGGGTGTCGCCGCCGAGAACGCCTTTTTAAAAACGCTCGAAGAGCCGCCGCGCGCTTCCAAGCTGCTGCTGCTGACGGCTCGTCCGGAGCAACTGTTGGATACCATCTTGTCGCGTTGCATTCGCATTCAACTGCACCCCAATCCAGAGCGCGCCAAAGCGAGGGATGCCACGCCAGCACCAGAAACGCCTGAACGTCTGCTGCTCGATGCGTTAGCTGCGCACACGACTGGCGGAAAGAGGGGAGTGTCGGCCGCGCTCGGATTGATGGCCGTCTTTTCCGCAGCTTTAAGGGCTGAAAAGGAAACCATCGCCAAACTCAATGACGCGGCGCTAAAGGAAGAAAATCAACACTACAAAAACGCCACTGAAGGCGATTGGTTGAAGCGCCGCGACGAGCATTACAAAGCACTCACCGAAGCCGAGTATCAGCGCGTGCGCAGCCGGTACGTCGAGCATCTAGTCGCCTGGTTCGGCGATGCTCTGCGCCAACAAAACGGCGGCAAGCATCTCGACCTGCCCGGTTACGCAACGGCCACTTCGGCGCTCGCGGGTAGCCATGACAGCAACACTTTGATGGAAAAGGCGAGCGCCATTGATGAACTGCGCGCCAACCTCAACACCAATGTTCATGAAGCGCTCGCGCTCGAGAATGGCTTTATTCACGCCTTCGCATAGACGCTGATTTACTCAGCCAAAAACATTGTCACGCAAATCCCGAAGGCTGCTCAAGCCGTTCCAGTTTGCGCCCCGCATGCGCCGGGCACCAGATTTTCGCTTCACGCCAAATCTCTCCCGGTGCTCGTTGAACACCCGGTCAACAAAATCGGCACTACCGATCACGGCTCCGTCAGTAAAGTAACGAACTCGGCCCTGCAGCAACTGATGCAGCGGCAGCTCTCCACGCTCATGATCGGCCACGCGGATGACATCGGCCGAATCGATGCCCGATCTTTTGCCCTGTCCTGTTCGGCCATCACCAAGCCGGCGCTCACCTTGACCAAATAGATGCACTCGGTAGGCCGCGGCGACCATGCGCCAGTCGACGGGGCCGCGACCATCGCCTTGCCATGACCGCATCCGATTGTGCAAGCACGCCAGATTTTTGCGGGCAAGTTTTTTACCTGCGACCGCTTCTCCATAACCACACCAACGGTAATCCTTCGGATCGCCGACGATGCCGGCGCGGACCGCATTGAGCTCAATATAGGCAGCCACGGTCATCAGTGCACGTTCGTCGCCCTCCACCAGCACGCTCTTAAAGCGATCTTCCCAGAGCGCACCCGTCCGGCCGTCGCGAGCATTGAACCACATTGAGAAGCGCCACTTCAGTTCCCTGAAAAAGGCTGACAAGTTACCCATGCGTGCCTGGTAGCGGGCAATAATCTGAGTGACCCACGGGCCCATATTTGACGAGGTGAGGGAGCGTCCCTTGCCCTCGCCATTCCTGGAGGCGTCGTGCGCTTCCGCCCGATCCAGTTCAGCCCGCGCTTCGGCCAGGGCCGGGCCACTGTAAAGCAACGGCAGGCGTCGTCGCAGCGACTCAAGCGTGAGTCGCTCTACTTCTTCCGGACTGGGAACTTCCACTAGCAGGTGGAAGTGGTTCGACATGACGCAGTAGGTCAAAACTCTGACATCAAGGAACGCCTCCAGCTTACGCATCGACGAAACGAAAAACTCCTTTTCAGCGGCGTTAAAAATGAACCGCCGGTCCACTATGCGTGAGACACAGTGATAGCACCCGCCATGTTCGAGCAGCAATCTAGATTGAGGCATAAGTAGAACATGAAGCCCCGCCACCATCACTGTAAAGTATTATTTAACTGGCATATTACAGGAGGGCATATTTCAGGAGCATATTACAGTGACGGCACATTATAGAACAGGCATTTCAGGACAGGTATGCTACGGAACGATGCGTCTGCTTGCTGTGCTGGGCATCGGAGACTTTGATCGCGTGGTTGCGCTCGCACCCCGATCTGTTTCGTCCCCGTGCTTCGGATGATCCATAGGCTATAGGCTGGGCTACTTTTCTTAGAGCGATTGCGACGCGTGCAAGGGCGTTTGCTGCGCCGGCATCCTTGCTCGTAGCGATCGGTTCAGTTAGGGTGTTGGGCCGGTGTCATTAGCTCTGATGCCGCCATCAACTCCAGCGTCGGCTCTCGTTTCAGTCGCCGGTGCGGCATCTTCTGTCGGAATTTCCGGCGCAGGCGAGCTCGCTACATTTCTTGACAGGCAAATCTTGGCGCGGCAAGTTCGCGACATGTTGTTGCGAAAATTTATTGTTCCGGTCGCTGTTGTTGCTTGCCTACTCGTATTCCTTTCGCCGTCCAGTGCGGAGAACTGGCCGAACTGGCGGGGGCCGAACTACGATGGCTCGAGTGAAGCAACTGGCTTGCCGACGAAGTTTTCGCCGACGGAGAATATTGCCTGGGTCGCGGACCTTCCGGGAATTGGTGCGTCCTCACCGATTGTCTGGGATGATTCGGTGTTTGTGACTGCGGTGGATGAAAGCAAAGATGCGGTGGTTGCTCTAAAGCTTGATCGGAAGAGTGGGCAAGTCTTGTGGAGTCGCGAGCTCGGTGCAGGTGTGCGCAAGGATGATAAAAGTACCTACGCGGGGCCGTCGGCGGTGACGGACGGTGAGCGGGTCGTTTTCTTCACCGGCAACGGTCACCTGGTGGTGTTCGATTTCGAGGGACAGGAGGTGTGGCGTCGCGACATTCAGAAGGACTACGGCGTGTTCGCCTTCGGTTGGACCTTCTCCACCAGTCCAGTGCTGTTCGACAACAAAGTTTACCTGCAAGTTCTGCAGCGCGACACTGCGGTTGATGGTCGCGGGTTCACTGACAAAATGAATGAGTCCTACCTGCTGGCGCTCGATGTCAAGAACGGTAAGGAGTTGTGGAAGGTCGGACGTTCCACCGCGGCCGTGATGGAATCACGTGAAGCTTTCAGTTCGCCGGTGATTGCGACCCACGACGGGCGAACCGAGTTGCTGGTGGTCGGGGGTGATTTTTTGACGGGACATGATCCGGCGAATGGCAAGGAACTGTGGCGATGGGGGACTTGGAACCCTGATCATAGTGAAAAATTCTGGCGGTTGGTACCGAGTCCGGTTTATGGCGACGGTGTTATCCTCGCCTGTGCGCCCAAGAAGCAGCCGGTATATGCGGTAGCGGCCGGAGCGACCGGGACGCTGGCATTTGATGAAATGCTCTGGCAGAGTGACGGCAAGGAGGTCAGTGCCGACGTGCCAACGCCGCTTTTCTATAAAGGGCGTTTCTACATTTTGAATGAGGGGCGTAAATCGCTCAGTTGTGTCGAGCCGAAGACTGGCGAGGTGATTTGGACGGAGCCTCTTGATGCCAAAGTGAAACTGGAGTCTTCGCCGACCGGGGCTGACGGAAAAATTTACCTGATGAGCCACCTTGGCGAGATCTTCGTAGTCAAGGCGGGAGACGAGTTTGAGTTGCTGCACCAGACGCAGTTGGGTGAATCGCAAAGCACGAATGTTCGCGCTTCGATCGCAGTCGCTCAAGGGCAGTTGTTTATACGCACGGACCGTAAGCTGTTTTGCGTCGGTAAGTGACTTGCCGACGGGTCTCAGGTGGAAGTTATGTGATCACTGTTTGCTTGTGGTGATGGCTTCACTTGGACAAGTTTCTGGTTGCGTGCGGCGCTGCCAACCACCAGTCTGCAACCGATTTGCCCTCTATTATGTCTGACTCTGATTCTTCGTCATCTTCCAGCAAGCCTGTTTCGCTCGTCACCGGGGGGGCAGGATTTCTCGGGTCGCATCTGACCGACCGGCTTCTGGCGGAAGGGCACAAGGTAATCGCCATCGACAACCTGATCACGGGATCGACGGCGAACATTGATCACTTGGCTGGTAATACGAATTACGATTTCATCAAGCATGATGTGACCAAGTATCTGTTCGTACCGGGCAAGGTGGATTTTATCTTTCACTTTGCGTCGCCGGCCAGTCCTATGGACTACCTGGAGTTGCCGATTCAGACGCTGAAGGTAGGGGCTCTGGGCACCCACAACGCGCTCGGTTTGGCGAAGGAAAAAGGGGCGACGATGTTGATCGCCTCGACCTCGGAAGTTTATGGTGATCCGCTGATCCATCCGCAGAAAGAGAACTACTGGGGCAACGTCAATCCGATCGGCCCGCGTGGTGTTTACGACGAAGCTAAGCGCTTTGCTGAAGCAATCACGATGGCTTACAACCGCTATCACGGTGTCGACACGCGGATCGTGCGGATCTTTAACACCTATGGTCCGCGCATGAGACTGCGTGATGGACGGGTGGTGCCGGCGTTCATTGGACAGGCGCTGGCAGGCGAACCGCTAACGGTTTTTGGCGATGGTTCGCAGACGCGCAGTTTTTGTTTCGTCTCGGATCTGGTGGAGGGGATTTTTCGTCTGTCGCAGCACGATACCCACGATCCGGTCAACATCGGCAATCCGAGTGAGATGACGATCCGGCAGTTTGCGGAAAAAATTATCGAAAAAATCGGTGGTGATTTGACGATTGAGTTCAAACCTCTGCCTGAGGATGATCCCAAGGTTCGTCAGCCGGATATTTCGCGAGCGAAGGAAGTGCTTGGATGGGAGCCAGTCGTGGAATTCGACGAGGGAATCGAAGCGACCATCGATTACTTCCGTGGCGCGGTTGCGGCGCAGTGATGTCCACCTGTGAAAGTGCTCTGAGCATTTTTTCCTTGGGAAAGGGATCGAATTGAGTTGCCAAAAGTCACCGATTCGATTTAAAACGTGCTTTCTTCGCGATGCGTCGCGAAAATAACAATTTGAGCATACTTACTATTATGAAAGCTTTATTTCGTGCATTCGTTTTGTTTCTGTCGGTGATGGCCTTGCCATTGTTCGCTGGCGCTCAACAGAACGTCAAGATTGGCGATATTAAAATCAAAGAGTTGACCGTTGAGGTTCAGCAAACTCCTGAGTTTCAGGCCGGTAACGTTAAGGGGAAGAACATTCCACGGCCACGTGATTGGCTGGAGATTGAAGTTGAATTTGAGGTCCAAACCGCGCCTAAGGACAGTGCTGCACCTGCGCTGATGTTTCGTTACTACGTTGCCATTCAGGGACCCGATGGGCCTCGTACGCTGCGCGGCGATGTGACCCATGTGAATGTTCCCGGTGACGAAAAAATTTACTCGGCCGTTTATGTCTCTCCGGCGATGTTGGCGACGGTGACTGGCAAAATGTCAGGATTTACCGAGAGCGACATCATTGGGGTTGGGGTCGCCGTCTATGTCGATGGGCTTGCCAAGAGTGGTGAGGCGTACAAGCTGAAGAACGGTTGGTGGACTGCGGACAATATCCAAACTGAGCCTGGCGTACTGTCACGCAAGGACACTCCGTTTGCTCTGCTTTGGATCGATCGCTACGCGGACGAGAAAGAGGGAGGAAACTAATAGCTGTTTTAAGGCTGCGTTTCTTGTTACCCCATCCGGCGACGACGTGCGGGATGGCGGTGGATACAAGTTTTCTGTAGTCGCTTGAGGGAATCTTCCGCCGTTTTCACGATCAATATCATTTACTAATCCATGGCTGAAAAAAAGTCGCATATAGGTCTGAGCCTCGGAGCTCAAAGTGTCTCGGGGGCGGAGTTTAGTGCTTCGGCTGATGGCGGGCTGACGCTCCAGCGTTACCACTCTTCGCAAATGGTCGCGGATCCCGCGGTCGACGATCAGCATCTTACCTATCTCGATGTTGCCGTGAAGGAGGTTGCAGGAGCTTTGAAGCTCAAAGGGCAGACGTTGCGCTACTCCATCTCCAGTCAGCCGGTTTTCGTTCGATTTGTGACACTGCCGCCGCTGGACATTGATCAGGTTGATCAGATCGTTGAGTTTGAGGCGCAGCAAAATGTTCCGTTTCCGATCAACGAGGTGGTTTGGAACTACCAGCTGATGGGGGTGCCGGACGATCCCGAGGTTGAGGTGATGCTGGCTGCCATTAAGTCGGATGAGCTCGCCGAGATCGATAATGTTGTCGCATCAAATAACATCAAGACCAAGGCGGTTGAAGTGGCTCCGATGGCGCTGTTCAATGCGTTTCGCTACAACTACAGCGATCTTACAGGAACGACTTTGTTGATCGATATTGGTGCGCGCACGACCAATTTGATTTATGTCGAAGATGATAAGGCGTTTATCCGGACGATTAAGATTGGTGGTGCAGACATCACTAAAGCGATTGCCAAGGAATTTGGGGTTTCGTTTGAAGAAGCTGAGCAACGCAAAATCGCCGATGGATTTGTAGCGCTCGGTGGTCCCTATGCTGATCACGAAGATCCCGTGGTTGCGGGAATTTCCAAGGTGATCCGGAACACGCTGACGCGTCTCCATTCGGAGATCATGCGGACAACGAATTTCTATCGCAGTCAGCAGGGTGGCAGTGCTCCCCAGCTGGGACTCTTGTGTGGGGGGACTGCAGGTTTGCCTTACATTCGTGATTTCTTTGCGGAGAAGCTCAACGTCACGATCGATTATTTTAACGCACTGCGGAACGTTTCGATCTCGCCGGGCGGCAATACAGAAGCGGCTGCTTCGAATGCACACTGTCTCGGTGAGCTGGTGGGAGGTGCTCTGCGCGATGTAACCGCCTGCCCGATCGAACTCGATTTAATTCCAGAGTCGGTCAAGGCCGCATCGGAGGTGGCGGCGAAAAAGCCCTTTCTCTGGGTGGCGACTTTTGTGCTCGCTCTAGCTCTCGCTGCGGTGGGTCTGTATTTTAAAAAGGCGACTGATTTGACTTCGAGTAAGGCTGAAGATCGATCGAAGATCGAAGCCGACCTCAAGCGTCATGACAAAAGTATCGAGGACTTGAAGGCGAGTCTTGGTGAGTTGGAGCAGCGGAAAGACCCCTATGTCAGGGCCGCGTTTGATCGCGCCTTCTGGCTGGAAATTTTCCGTGACCTGAACGATCGGATGGGCAGTGATAAAATGTGGATCACGGTGATGGAGCCATTATCCGAGGGCGAACCAGTGACCGACGCTCCTTCGAATTCTCAGAGTGATGGCGCTATCGCTCCGGTAACTGCGGTAGCTGACGGTGAGGCGAAGACTATCGATACCATTAGGATCAAAGGGCTCTATCGCAGCGATGCGCAGGATTCGGCAAACAGCTCCAAAGTGGTGCATGCTTATTACGATAAGTTGGCCGAGTCCCCTTACTTTGCCTTCGAAGGCAAAGATAAGCAGCAAATCTTAAAGGAACTGGAGCTGCCGGATACTGCGGATGTCGCCTGGTCCTGGGTGATGGAGTTGCCTTTGCCTGACAACGAACTCTCGCGGATCGCGTTTCAGAAGTAGTCGACGACCATTTTTTTGGGGAATGAAATCTAATCCATTTTACATCACTTGGGGAATCATATCACTGCTGCTTGTCGGCGGTGCCGGGTTCTTTCTTTTCAGCAGCAAGTCCGCCTACGATGAGACGAAAGGCAGCTTTCAGGACAAAGAGGCTACTATCGAGCGCCTGCAAAAGAAAGCGCCTGTCCCGACCAGCAAAAGCGTCAAGGATATGGAAAAGTTGGTCGCTGACTATGAGGCGGACGTAAATGAGCTCTACTCAGGTCTAGCCACCTTTCAGCGTCCGTTGCCTACCAATCTTACCGATTCTCAGTTTCAAAAGGAGGTTTTTGAAAAGCGGGTAGCGTTTTTCGCGGCCGCTAAAGCCGCGAATTTGACGATAAAAGCTAAGGATGAGTTCTATTTCGGCATGGAGCGCTACCGTGAGACGTTACCATCTCCTACCGATGTCCCGCTGCTGTCTTATCAATTGGAGGCAATCAATCGCCTGCTCGCCATCCTTGTTGATAATGGCGCGGAAGAGTTGCTCGACCTGCGGCGGGAGCTTTTGCCCAGGGAGGTTGCTCCTACTCAGCCCGATCCGACCCTGGGCCAATCGGTGGTGCGCTACGAACTGCGTGTTGAGTTTCTGGCGCCATTCGATGCCTTCCAAAAATTCATCAATGAATTGGCTAACGACAAAGAGTTCTTTTACCTGTTAAGGGTCGTCCGCGTCGACAATACCAGTCCGGACGGACCTGCTGGCAGTAGTGGACCTGTGGTGCTCGGTGGCACCATGGAATTTATCAATACCACCGGTGAGCCACCTTCACCACCTTTGAAGGCAGAGGCAGAGCAAATTGAAGACGTCGCCGAGCGGGTTCAATTTTATCAAGAGCGTGGCTACAGCCCGGTTGGAGAAGATGCCCGAGTGCTGTTTGGAGATGAACGGGTGCGGGTGTTTGCCGTTGTTGATGTGGCTCGTTTTCCTACACCCAGCGAACAAGCCGCAAATGGCGGTGGCGACGCAGATTCCGGAAAGTCCAAATAGTGGCTCAACTTCGCTGAAGATCGACGCTGAATCGGTCGCTCCCTTTTTAACCTTTTTCTTACCCTGACCTGAATAGACTATTATGAACTGGATCTCCACCAATTGGGAAAAAGCAGTGCTGCTTCTCGTTTCGCTGATCGTGATCCTGCTCGGTGCAATGTTCGTGAAGCGTGCGCTTTCATTCAGTGAGAGTTTTGTTTTCCCCGATATTAAGCCGGATTCAACTTTGCCCGAGACCGGGGCTGCTCGCGTCAAACTGGCCAAAACGGTTGTCGATCAAGTTGCTCCCTGGAAGACGCCGATTCGTGGCGGTGCCGCAGCCAAGGAAGTTCCCCTGTTTGTATCGGTTCCGATCGTCGAGGTTGAAGGCAAGGTGATCGACATCCTCGATCCGACGGCGCCAAAGATTCGGCCGCCGGTTGCCAATCAATGGTTGCGTGACAACGGACTGGATTTTAAACGCTCTTCGATTCTCGAAGAGGATCAGGACCGCGATTCATTTACCAATCTTGAAGAGTGGGAGGCCAAGACATCGCCCGTCGATCCGGCAGCACATCCTCCCTACGGCAAAAAATTGACGATGGTCGCTCGTCGCCAACAGAGCTACGTGGTTGAGTTCGTAGGCGCTCCTGACGGTAACAGTTATCAGATCAACCGTCAGCCATCGAGTAGCTATGGGCGCGACGTGTTCATCAATGGTCTGGGCCAGACAACGGATGACAACAAACTTAAACTGGAAGGTTACGAGCCGTTGGATGCGATGAGTTCGGCTGGAATTCGCGTCGATGCTTCAAAGTTGACTGTGACGTATCTGGAAACCGGTGAAAAAATTGTGCTCGTTAAGGGCGTTCCAATGACCATTCCGACATACTTTTTGGAAATAGCTTACGAATTAGAGCCTTTGGATAAGAAGTTTTATAAAATTGGTGATGAAATTATCTTGCCAAACGATCCTGATACTCAATACAAAGTCGTTGACATTCAGGAGAATTCCGCAACCATCAGCTACCCTGATTCGAGCGGAAGTGAGAAAAAGATCGAAATTTCGAAACAGAACTGATAAACAAGTGCGTATAGCGGTTTGCACCGAGTGAAGGTGCTGGCCGTTAGCTGTTGTCGACAACTTCGCCACCAGCTAGAACCAAATAAATTTCCTACAAATTTAGTTAGTAGAACCTATGAGATCCAAACTTTACTCAAGCCGCTCGATCGGAGTAAGCGCATCAGCGTTTGCATGCGTGACGGGCATCGCACTGTCGTTCTCACCAATGGTAACGTCCTCGGTAAGGGCTGAAGCCTCCGGTGGTGGTGGTGGTGGCGACATTGCTTTTGCCGCAAGTCGCTATGTGATTCGTCTCCAAGAGCGAGTGAAGCAGGCAGATGCAGCGGCTCTGCGTGGCAACGCGTTGATGTCTGACGGTGACTACGAGCAAGCGATGTCGAGCTTCCGGGATGCCTTGGCCCTTTTGCCCGACGCGGCAATGACCCAAGATCGTCGTCAAGCTTACATCAAGCAGTACGCGGCTGCCGCGATTGCTCTCGCTCGCCAGCGTGCAGAAGATGGTCGCTACGACGATGCGATTGCTTTGTTGGATTCGGTTCTCGCTGAAGACGTCGATCCCGACAACGGTGGGGCAAAGACGCTGCGTGCGCAGATCATGGATCCGGAATTCTATCCGATAGCGATGACGCCTGAGCTTCGTAGCAAGATTCGCCGGGTCGACACCTCTCTGAAGTCGGGCCAGTCGGCCATTGACCTAGGCGACTACGATGCAGCGGATCGTTATTATCATTCGGCACTCAACGACGACAGATACAATGAGGCAGCACGCCGTGGTCTTGAGAAGGTAGAGCGTCTCCGTTACGAGTATTCCAGTGCCGCCCACGACCATACAAGGGCACGCTTCGTTCGTGAGATCGAAGAAGGTTGGGAAATGCCGGTGCCGCTGAGCATCAGCAACGACATCATCGTGACCACCATCGCAAGTGATGGTTCTCTTGGAGTCGCAGCGATCGAGGACAAGCTGAAGAACATCGTTATTCCCAGCATTGAATTTACCGACACTCCGTTAACGGTCGCGTTGGAGTTCCTCACTCAGAAAAGTGCTGAGCTCGACCGCAATGAGCCAGACCCTACTAAGAAGGGTATCAATTTCATCCTTCAGGCCGGTTCCGGTACTGGTGGCGGAGGTGGTGTTATTGCGGCGCCTGCTGGTGACGGTGGCCCCGTTTTTGATGATCCCGCTGGCGCGGGTGGTGGTGGTGGTGGCAGCTCGGTCGGTGGCACTTTGATCACTTTGAAATTGTCCAACGTGCCCCTCGTCGAAGCGGTTCGTTACACAACTTCGCTGGCGCAACTGAAGTATAAAGTTGAGCCGCATGCTGTCGTGGTGGTGCCGCTTTCGACTCCGGATGCCGATCTTTACACCAATGTTTATCAAGTTCCTCCGACCTTCCTCAACCAGAGTGGTGGTGGCGATGCAGGTGGTGGTGGTGGCCCGGTCGATCCGTTTGCACCTGATGCAGGTGGCGGTCCAAGTTCGACTCTGTCAGCTCGCCCTGACGCCAGGCAGATTCTGGAGCGTGCTGGCGTAACGTTTGCCGAAGGTGCTTCGGCGATTTATCAGCCCGGAACGTCACAGCTGATCGTGCGAAACACTCAAGACCAGATGGAGTTGGTCGAGGCTTACATTGAGTCGATCAAGGATTCAGCACAGAAACAGATCTACATCACTACGAAGTTCATCGAAATTGGACAGGAGGTGAATGAGGAGCTCGG
The DNA here is from genome assembly GCA_037969585.1 of Verrucomicrobiales bacterium. Classification (GTDB taxonomy): domain Bacteria; phylum Verrucomicrobiota; class Verrucomicrobiia; order Verrucomicrobiales; family DEV007; genus JBBKXR01. The sequence continues at coordinate 9,357 of JBBKXR010000329.1, read as the reverse complement.
TTTTGATTGGCTGCTTGGCCCGTTCAACATCGACAGCTCTGCAACCACCTTCGGAAGTGGTGGCACGGCCGGCAACCAGTTGGCTGCGATTCCCTCGGATTACCCGCTTGGTCTAGGTGGCACGCCGATTGGCACCAACCCTGTTACCAGTGGTCTTCGTTCGGGCGGCTTTGCGGTCACTGACGACAGCATCGACGGCCTGATCGCCTCAGCAGCAGGAACAGGAGCGGGTGCTCCGGTCAAGGCACCAGGGATCTTCGGCATCGCAGGTATCTTTACCGATGTTCAGTATCAGATGGTCATCCGAGCGCTCAATCAGCAAAAGGGTGTGGATCTTCTCTCTGCCCCGAGTGTCATGGCCCGAAGTGGCCAGCGTGCCAAGGTTGAGGTGATTCGTGAATTTATCTACCCCACCGAGTATGATCCGCCGGAAATTCCCAATCAGGTTGGTGGTGGTATCACCACAGGCCTGGGTGGTGGTGGTAGCAGCAGTGCTTTCCCGGTCACTCCAGCCAACCCGACCGCGTTTGAAACTCGCAACACGGGTGTCACGCTTGAGGTTGATCCAGTGATCGGTGCTGATGAATTCACTATCGATTTGAACTTGGCGCCTGAAGTGGTCGAGTTTGAGGGTTTCATCAACTACGGCAGCCCGATTCAGTCGAGTGCGACGAATGCCCTGACAGGGATAACGAGTCCGGTGGTGCTGACTGAGAACCGCATTCTCCAGCCGATCTTCAACACTCGTCGTGTAGCTACGCAGATCACGATCTGGGATGGCCAGACGGTTGCCATCGGTGGTCTGATTCGTGAAGACATTCAGGATGTTGAGGATAAAGTTCCCTTGCTCGGTGACATCCCGGTTCTGGGTCGTCTGTTTCGTTCCAGTGTCGAGCGTCACTTGAAGCGCAATCTGACGGTGTTCGTTACCGCCAAAATCAAAGATCCTTCAGGTCAGGACTATCACCAGCGTAAATCGCTGGAAGGTGCACCTCCTCTCGTGGTGCCTCCGGTTCCTGGCGCTCGTCCGTTCTCTGGACCGACCGTGTTCGCTCCAATGCCGGGTCCGGCCAAGTAAGGTTCTGAGCCTTCTGCCTGACGGATCAAACTTTGGCTGACAGGCACTGAAATTAAGTTTATAACAAGGCGGGTGTTCTCAATGCACTCCCGCTTTTTTGTTGATAGCCGGAGTGGTTTTGCGATTTTCCTTAAGTTTTGATGAGGCTGGCCGACTTCAGCAGCTCACAAACTTTCCGTTCCGGAGGGAGAATCACTTTCGGGAACAAATTTTGTGGCAGTGGAGATGCTCGAGTTGATCGGGCGTAAAAAGCCTGCCACTGAGCGTTGGTCTGCGGCCCACTGCTGAACCCATCCCGGTCCCGCCGAATCCGTCCACCAAGTTAGAATCTCTCCTTTCAATCCCATGTTTACTCTCGCTATCTCTGGCGGCATCGCCACCGGAAAATCGACGGCTGCTCTCATGTTGCTTGAGTTTCACGGACCGGCTGCGACCTTATTCGACTGCGACGAGTCGGTTCATCGCTGGTTGACAAAGCCTGAGATTGTTGAAAGTATTGCCGACAGGTTTGGGCCGACGATTCTTGATGCGCAAGAGGCAATAGATCGTAGTGCTCTCGGTAAGCGAATTTTTGCCAATACGGCCGATCGCGAATTTCTCGAAGCCATGTTACATCCTCTGGTTCTAGAGGAGGGAACGAGTGCCTGGCGAGAAGCCAAGGAAGCCGACGAACCCGTTGAATTGTTTATTTTTGAAGTTCCATTGCTCTATGAAGTCGAATTTGCCTTGCCGCATGATCTCGACGTGCTGATCGCGGCGAGTCCGACGACACAACGTAATCGCCTGCGCGAAGTGCGCGGCATCCCCGATGAACGGATCGACGCGCTGCTAAATTCCCAAATGTCCATTGCCGATAAAGTAGAACGCGCTTCGTGCGTTGTTTGGAATGACGGCAATAAAAAGGAGCTCGCCGCGCAATTGACGCTGCTCAATCAACTAACCGAAGCCAGAATTAAGGCCTGATGACCACTGATACCGAAGCCGAAACCCCCGAAACCGCCGGCCATGCTGCCAGCGATTCCACTGATGGCACTGAGATGTCTGTGACCGCCGACGCCAAGTTGGAGGCTGATGCGCCTGCTGCAAAGGCGAAGGCGAAATCGTCCAGGTCGCCAAAAGCCAAGACGGCTGCAAAGTCGAAGCCGGCAGCAAAGTCGACTGTGAAGGCTGCTGATGAAGAGCCTGCAGATGCTGAAAGCCCGGCTTCTGTCGATGGTGACCTGAGCGAGGTCAAAACCGACGCCGATGCCGATGATGCCAAGGCCGACGAAAAATCGCCGAAAGGGAAGGCGAAACCCGAGTCCAAGCCTAAACCCGAGTCCAAGCCTAAGCCCGAGCTTGAGGAGCCGCCGGTTCCGATCCCGGACGTCATCGACCTGAATGAATTTCAGAGCAGGCCGCTGGCAGAAATGCAACGGCTGGCGTCAGACATTGGCCTGAGGGTTGCCGGAGTGCGCTCGAAGCATCAATTGGTGTTCGAGATTTTGTCGTGGTTCAGCCGCAAAGGAGCGAGGATCGAAGCTACAGGGTTCATTGATTTCACCGGAGATTCCCACGGATTTTTGCGTTGGCCGGCGCTCAGCTTTCTGTCCAACACGGATGATGTCTACTGTGCGGCATCGTTCATCCGCGATCACAAATTAAAGATAGGGAACGAGGTTCGCGCCTGTGTGCGTGCGCCGCGGGATCGGGAGAAGTTTCTTTCGGTCGACAGCCTGATCGAGATCGAAGGCCAGCCTGCGGACTCCTGGGAGCCACCGACTGACTTTGACGCTTTGACCGCATTGTTCCCGAAGGAGCGGCTGATTCTCGAATATCCGGACAGTCCGACGGTATCTCCGCGGGTCGTTGATCTTTTGGCTCCACTTGGCAAAGGCCAGCGAGGATTGATCGTCGCTCCGCCGAGGGCTGGTAAGACCATCCTGCTGAAAAATATCGCAGTCTCGATTCAAAAGAATCATCCGGAGGTCGAACTGATCGTACTCCTGCTCGATGAGCGGCCCGAGGAGGTAACCGATTTTCGGGAAACCGTTTCGGCACCGGTGTTCAGTTCGACTTTTGACGAGCCGACACGCCGTCACGTTCAGGTCTCCGACATGGTGGCCCAGCGAGCGCGTCGCTTGGTCGAGCAGAAAAAAGATGTGGTCATCCTGCTCGACAGCTTGACCCGATTGGCGCGCGGACACAATGCCAACATTGGCAAGGGCGGCGGTCGCACCGGCAGTGGTGGCTTGGACACCACGGCACTGGAGCGCCCACGCAAATTCTTCGGTGCGGCGCGAAATGTTGAAGAGGGTGGCAGCCTGACAATTTTGGCGACCTGTCTGGTGGAGACAGACAGCCGGATGGACGAGGTGATTTTTGAGGAATTCAAAGGCACCGGCAACATGGAGATTTATCTCGATCGGGAGCTTGCCGAGAAGCGCATTTTCCCGGCGATTCACGGACCCAAATCCGGGACGAGAAAGGATGACCTGCTCTATCATCCAGATGAATTCAAGCGCATCAGTTCGCTACGCCGTCAGCTGGTGCAGCTACCTGCTGGTGAGGCCATGGAGGTTTTGATTAAAAATATCCAACTGACCAGTTCAAATGCGGAGCTATTGTTGAGGAGTTTGAGCCTGCGCTAGACTTGACCTTGCCCGACTATTTGATTAGTCAGAGTTGAGGGTCGCCGTTTCCTGTCCCGCATTATGTCTGAGAGTCCATCCGAACTTGTCGAATCCGCTGCGTCGAAGCGTGAACACTTTCTTGAAACCGCCGAGTCGGTTGCGGAGTTCTTTGGCAAGTTACGTCAAGATCCCGAGCACCTGCATTGGTGTGCAGTGGATGCCGAGGCGGACAGCATGCACGCCTATCAGACGAAGCTCTGTCTGCTGCAATTCGCCAGTGGTCGCGAATTGGCAGTGATCGATCCTCTGGCAATGACGCCCGAGGAGATGTCGCCGATGCTCGACTACTTGGATGCCTGCGACGGGGTATGGTTCCACGGTGCCGACTACGACATGACGCTGTTTTTGCAGACCTTCAATCGTTTGCCGAAGAACATTCTCGACACGCAGACGGCAGCCCGTATCTGTGGAGTTCGCCGCTTTGGTCTCGCTAATCTCATCGAAGAGGAGTTTGGCTTTAAAATGTCGAAGCAGTCGCAGAAAGCCGACTGGGGTAAGCGTCCCTTGCCTGAGAAAATGGTTCGCTACGCCTACGACGACGTGCGCTACATGCAGGAACTGGCGGACATTCTCGTCGGACGGCTGGACAAGCTTGGGCGCCGCGCCTGGTTCGAGGAAAGCTGCCGAGCTGATCAGGAGTCTGCCGCTTCTAGAGAGGAGCCTACGGACAAGGAGCGCTGGCGAATTCAAGGGTGGGGCAAGCTGACACCGCGCGGACTCGTATTCTTGCGCGAACTGTGGCAGTGGCGCGACGCTGAGGCACAGAGGATGGATCGTCCGCCGTTTAAGGTGCTGAGTAATCAGTTGTTGACCACCTTGAGCCACAAGCTTGAGAATGGCGAACAGATCGAGCCACCACATTATCTGCGTTCGGGGGCGGCCCGCCGCTTGATCCAGGCGGCGAAGAATGCGCGCGAGATTCCCGATGACGATCTGCCCACCAAGCGGGTGAAGAAGGGCGGCGAGCGGCTGCGTATCGACGAGGATCGCTTCGAAGAGTTGCGGGCGCAGCGTGACGCATCGGCCGATGAGCACGATCTCGAATCAACGCTGATTGCCCCACGCTGGGTGCTGGAGCGATTGTCGGCGAAGAATCTTGAAGATGATGTGAAGGACGAGTTGTTGCTCTCCTGGCAGCGTAAGATGATCTTCCCGTAGCCCGCCTTTGCAACCGGGAAGCTGCGAGCGTGAGTGAGTGGACCTTGCGGTAGTGAGAAGCGGCATGTGTTTTCACTCGGAGCGGCTGACGGGCCACTCGCTGACGCTCGCAGCTACGCCTGACTCTCTGGGCGGGGCGACCCACAAAAAACGCCACCCGCAAAGGGTGGCGTCGCGTAGCGCCCCGATCAACGAGTGATGGGAGCGCCGGAAGTGTAAGCGAAAGCTGCCGACTTAACGGTTGGAGTTATCGTCGCCGCCTTCTTTTTCCTTGGGATCTTCCAAGGTGAAGCGGAAACGCTGACGACCGCGTTTGGCGGTAGCGCGAGCTTTGCGTTTGCTGCGCTGCACGGGCGTTTCAAACGAGCGGCGACGGCGCATCTCTTCAATAATGCCTTCGGACTCAAGTTTGTTCTTCAGGCGTTTGAGGGCGCGGTCGATTGACTCACCTTTTTTGACAGTTACATCGGGCATGGGCTTGGGTGTCGTAAAAAACGGACGATTGAGTTGGTTTTCTAAATTTTTGCTTTGAAAATGGGTGCCGCCAGCAGGCTGGCTGCGGGCGGCAAAACTAGAGGACTTGGCGATCGATGTCAACCGTCGCTTGCAGCGGCTCCTGTGGGGCCGCTTTGGTCGGCGGGACCCACCTTCGACTGTTCACTGTCGAGCACTTCACGACGCAGATTGGTGCGTGTGCGACGTGCCCACCACAGAACGATCGGCGAGGCGACGAAGACCGACGAGTAGGTTCCGACGATCAGACCGAGCATGATGGTGAAGGCGAAGTTGTTGAGTGCCGGCCCACCGAACAGAAGCAGAGTCATTACCGTGATTGCGGTGGTGATACCGGTCAGCAAAGTTCGGGCGAGGGTGGCATTCAGGCAGTAGTTCATGATGTCGCGAACGTCGCCCCGCTTGGTCTGCAGCCCCTCACGGACTCGGTCAAAGACGACAATGGTATCGTTGATTGAGTAACCGGCGATGGTCAGGAAGGCAGCCACAGTAATCAGCGAAACTTCACGACCGCAGAGGGTGGCGATGCCAAGAACAATGATCAAGTCATGGACCAGTGCAACGATGGCGCCGAGGGCAAAGGCGAATTCGAAGCGGATGGTGACGTAAAGCATGATGGCAGCCATGCCGAGCAGCAACGCCCAGGCTGATTTCTTCAAAGTTTCACCGCCGATCAATGAGCCGACCGATTCGGTTTCAGCGTTGGCTTGGTCGATGCCGAGGTCTTTGACCAGTTCCGCGACAATTAGGTCGGCAGTGGGGTTGCGCTTGTCTCCGCCTTCGGATTCAATGGTCGCCGCAGCATTTTCCGGTGAACGGATCGAGATAAATTCGTCGTCCGAGTTTAGAGGGTGCTGTTTCTGCACGACAATCTTGCCGCCGAGATCGAGATCGCCCAGGGACTCCTCTACTTGCTGGACCGTCATGTCTCCAGCCGACTTGATGACGATCAAGTGGCCTCCCTTCAGATCGACGCCGCGCGGATCCATCGACGGTACGACGATGATCGAGGCAATCACAGCAATCACCGAGATGATCATGCAGATCTTGCGTTTGCCGAGGAAATCGAACTGCCGTTCCGGTATCAGATTCATGAAGCTGAGCTTCTTTATTTTTCCGGTGTCGACAATCCAGCCGTAGCAGACGCGGGTCACCAGCAATGCCGAGAACAGTGAGGTAAGGATACCGACTGTCAGGGTGACCGCGAAGCCCTTGACCGTGCCCATGGCGACCAGGAACAGGATGATGGCTGTGATCAGTGTGGTGAGATTGGCATCGATGATCGCTGAGAAAGCCTTCTCGTAGGCGGTTTTGATCGCCGTAGGCAACGACTTGCCTGCTGCCATTTCCTCGCGCAGTCGCTCGTAGATAAGCACGTTGGAATCGATGGCGATACCGATGGTCAGGATGATCCCGGCGATACCGGGCAAGGTCAGGGTAAAGCCGAACATGGCCATCGATCCGAAGATCATGCAGATGTTCACCAACAGTCCGACCAAGGCGATGAGACCGCCGAAGCGGTAGTAGATGACAATGAAAAACATGGTCAGTGCGAGACCGGAGACACCTGCCGTGATGCCCTGTTTGACCGTCTCTTTACCCATGGTGGGCGAGATCTGGTTGAGCGAGAGAACTTCAACCGGGTTTTGCAGCGGATTCTCCAGCGCACTGGCCAGCGAATTAGCGCTTTCGCGAGTGAAGCTGCCGCCGCTGATCTGGACCGTGCCGTAAATCGGATCCGGCGAGCTGAACTCGGGTGCGGACAGGACTTCGCCATCCATGATGATCCCCATCAGTCGGCGATAGTTTTTCGAAAGTTCGGCAAAGCGCTCGGTGCCTTCCGAATCGAAATCGACCAGGATCACCCAACCGCTTGGAGTGAGCTGTGCCTGCGCCTTGGTCGGCGAGTAGCCGCTCATATCGGACTTCTTTTTCACCAGGTAGTAATCCACCTCGTTCTCCATGCCCGCTTCGGAATTGGGCAGTGCGCGCCAGCCGGGAACGATTTCAGCACCCGAAGCCACGCGGTCGGCCAAGGCGAAGCTCTGTTCGTGAACCAGCGAAAATTCCAGCTTCGCCGATTTGGTGATCTCTTCGATGATGCGCTCCACCGCTTCGTCGCCGACGCCGGGGATCTGCAGGAAAATGCGATCGTCGCCTTGCGGCGCAATGATCAGCTCCTCAGTACCACCGGCATTGAGGCGACGTTCGAGTACCTTGATCGCTTCCTGAACAGCTGTCTCCGTGATCGGAGTGCCGTCGTCTGCAGCCTGCAAGCGCAGACTGACCGCAACACCACCGCGCAGCTCGATGCCCTTCTTTATGCCGAGACTCTGGAAGTAGTAAATGCTGAGACTAGTGACGCCGATGGTGAGAACGGTGCCGATGATACGCTTGGTGCGGGCAGATTCGGCACCGAAGTACCAAAGAAAGCCAAACAGCAAGCCGACACCGATAAGAAAGATAGGCATGAGTCAGAAAAGACGGAGGATTAGAGAACGAAGGAAGTGAAAGGAAAACAGTAGCCGACAAACGGCTGGAAAAATCAGCGAAAAAACGCCAGCGACTGCCGCACCGAGCATCGGCAGGTCAACGGCATAGGCGGGAGATCAGCCCTTGGTCTCGATTTTGCTGGAATCGGCATCGGCAGCAGCCTCGGACTCGGAATCGTCATCCGGAGCCGGGTCGTCTTTGTCGCTGCCAAATACTTGAGAAATGCTGGCTTTCTCAAACTTGATCTTGCAATTGTCGGACACCTTTACCGTTACGGTCTTGTCGCTGACGTTGGTGACCAGGCCGTGGATACCGCCGGCACTGATGACTTTCGAGCCAATCTTGAGGCTTTCGACGCGCTGGCGATGTTCCTTGGCGCGTTTCTGTTGCGGTCGGATCATCACGAAATACATGATCACGAACATGCCAATGAAAAATGGCATCATGCTCATTCCTCCGCCAGCGGCGGGTTTGCCGTCACCGGCGCCTTCTCCGGCAGGGGCTGCAGCGGGTGCTGCGACCGGAGTGGATTCCTGCGCGAGCAGTAGGGAAGTGTGGGGAAAGCTCATAGTGGGTCGAAATTCGGGTAAATCTGGAAGCATTAATCTCGCAATTCTAGGCGTCGGCAGATGGCCCACGATAGCGGCGAATGAATTCGTCTTTGAAGCGAGAAAAAGCGCCGGTTTGAATAGCACATCTGGCTTGTTCCATCAAGCTGAGATAAAAATGCAAATTGTGCAGCGTCACCAGCCGCAGGCCCAATATTTCGTCGTTTTTGATCAGGTGACGCAAGTAAGCGCGACTGAACTCCCGGCACAGCGGGTGAGTGTCCTCGGAAAGCGGACGCTGATCTTTCTCAAATTTCTTGTTTTTCAGATTCAGCGTTCCATCCGCCGTGTAGGCCGTACCATTGCGCGCCACCCGTGTCGGTAGCACGCAATCGAACAGATCAACCCCGCGACCGATCATTTCCAGCAGCTGATGCGGCTGACCGATGCCCATCGCGTAGCGTGGTTTATCCGCTGGTAGGAAAGGCACCGCGTGGTCGATCGCCTGCAGCATCTCCGTTTCCGACTCACCGACACTGACTCCGCCGACCGCGTAGCCGTCAAAATCCATCGCCACTAGCTCGCGTGCCGCTTTCTCGCGCAGATCCGCGTAGACCGAACCCTGAACGATGCCAAAATGTTGACGATCGCCGATGCGATCGCGATTCTCGGTAATCCATGTCTTTGAGCGTTCCGCCCAGCGCAGGGTCAGGTCGAGGCTTTTGGACGCGTAGTCCCGCTCGCAGGGGTAGGGCGGACATTCGTCGAGCAGCATGGCGATGTCGGAACCAATGATTCGCTGGATATCGAGCGCTGATTCCGGGCTGAGAAATAAAGACGAGCCGTCGAGGTGACTGCGGAAACGCACGCCCTCATCGGACAGTTCGCGCAATTT
>JBBKXR010000328.1:0-36569 GCA_037969585.1 Verrucomicrobiales bacterium | reverse complement strand
TCGATAAAATGATAAAACTTTCCGATACCGAGCGCACCGATTTTTTCGGCGGTCGACTGTAACAACAAGGTTTGTGAAGCACCCGTATCGAGTAGCCACACCAGGCGTGTGCCATGATACTCACAGGTAACAAAGCGCAGTTCACTGCCACCCGCCGCACGGCGCAGCAAGTCCACTCCGACGCCTGCTCGCCGCGCGTTGGTCACTGTTTTTGCGGCAAGTGTTGCTTCGGCCACATCGAGATACGAGGCGTTGGCCTTGAGAAAATCAATGCCCACCAAAGCCTGCGCATTTCCGGGCAGACGCGCACCGGAAGGAAGCACCACCATATCAGCGCCGACCTGTTGATCATCGCCGAACAGGTTTCCGCCGGTCGGCGATCGGAGTTGCGATCGCACCACTTTGCCATCGAGCCTTCCGCCGTGCAAACCGATGACCGACACGGCGGCGCCAGTCGGGTCTAGCCCCTTCGCGTCTTCGCTGAGAATACCCGAGACTTCGGCTCCGGTATCAACGACGACGTGAACTTTATGGCTCATCGGGCCTTCGCCGATCACGGCTTGGAAAGTCAGGAACGAATCTCTCGATGTTCGCTTCAGTCCGATCGTCCCGGCTTCGATCTGCGGGGTGCTCGCCAATGGCGTAGCACACCCACCCAGCACCATCGCGAATGCGACGGCGGAGAAACTTCGAAAAACAAAAAGCCACCCGCCCTGAACAGAGCGAGTGGCCTTTCTCGAATTCATTCAGCTTGAGAATGAGCGCGGCGACCGGCTCACTCAGAAGTCAAAGCGCACATTCACTCCCCAGAAGTGCTCTTTGCGGCCTTCGGGGATGTCCTCGGCATTTTCATTGTAGTTCCAGTTCGGACTGACGGTAATTGGTCCTACGAATACCGGCAGCGAGATGCCAACCTGCGTCCAGTTTTGGTCCCAATCGTTCGTCTCTACTCTAAACTGCTTGTCGAAGCCCACCTGAGCGTAATAGACAACGTCAAAGGGTAAGCCGGTTTTCTTCGGCAATCCGAGCTGTCCGTCGAGTTGGGCGATCAGCAATTGGCCGGTGTGGATCTCACGATCGGGCGCGACGGTGTTTTCATTGACTCCAATCGCATCGGCCTGATCGAGATAGTGATAGGTTACACTCGGACGCAGGTAGGGAATCACCGAGTTGCCGACCGTGACGTAGTAATCGTCAAAGCGGTCGGTGTTGTAAAAAGTATCCTCGTCGAAAAAGATCGCGCGATAACCTCCGGTGACGTTCATCCAACCGTCTGGCAGGACGGCGAGCGTATAGCTGATATTGGCCACCAATTCCTCGTATTCGGTGCGGACCGGACTGAGAGAAAAACGCGTTTCCACGGCATCAACGCCGCGCACGTACTTAAGGCCGAGTCCGAATCCATTCCAGTTGGCAGAAACGCCGCTGTAATAGACGGCCGTGTCTTCGGGCCTGGTCAGACGATCCGCCAGAAGATCACCCAACGGTATATCGAGAAGGTCCTCAAGTAACGAGATGACTCGTTGATCAACAACAAATCCTCCATCCAGAATCCGATTGGAACCTAAATGATAGTAACGCGACTGGTAACCGCCATCGATGCTGAGTTCGAAGAGTGCCGGCTGTGGATCGGCGATCACATCGGCGACCATGATATCCTTGCCACTGTCTGTGACGACACCTTTGCCACTGGAGTTGTAGGTCGAACGTGTTGGTTGCGGTGACGAAGCAGGCTTTGAACTGCTACTGCCAGACGATGCCGACGACGTTCGTCTCTGCGGGGCCGACTGCGGCTCCGATGAGGTTGTCGTCGACTCTTGCACGCTCTCCGATTCCATTGGTGGTGGTCCAGCGGAAGCAACCGGGCCGGCAGGAGCAGACTGCTGGGCAGCAACTGCCGGCGCGTGATTGTACGCTCCGCTTTGCGCCGGCTTGTTGATGTTGTTGTGCAGGAAGTCGGAACTGGCGATCCCTGTCGCGGCGACGCCGGTTTCAGACCAAGTCGTGTTGAGTCGGAGCGGACCGAAGAAGGTCGTCTTCTGTTGAAAAGGTCGTGCGTCAGTCGATTCTGACGAGGCCTTAGAGTCAGGTTCCCCTGCGAGTGCGATTCCGCCGAGCCCCAAAAAGAGACTGGCGAGGATAGTTTTTTTCATGTCGTTGCGCTGAGTTGAGCGTTGCTATGTGTTGCGAACGAGGCATTACAAATCCTACGATTTGCCGGTTCCCCCATTGTATTTTTCGATCACCACAAACGAGTAGATCGAAATTCGATGCTCACTTGTGAGTTGCTTGGTTTTCCTCCACCACTGTGACGCACTGGAATTGTCCACAACTCAATGAATTATGTTGATGTTGTCAAGAGGTATTAACCATTTTCATCAAATTTTCATAAGCACCAAATCGAAACACTGCCTATTCACTGGCCTTCGGAGTGATCACCAAAGTCCGCGACTCACCGCCTCGAAGTATCTGAACTTCCGTGGCAATGCCAACGCCGAGGCCGAAGTGAATTCGATAAAAGTCCTGGATGCCTTCCACCGGCGCGCCGCCTAACGATACCACCAAGTCTCCCGCCTTCAGCCCCGCTGCTTCGCCCGGTCCACCAGAAACGATTTCCTTGAGCCTGACATTGCCACTGCCGGCAAAGTCGAGATCGGGTTTAATTCCGAGGGTTATTGGAACGGGAGTCTGCATCGATGCCGGCGTGGTGGTGCTGCGTTGATAGGCATCGGCATTGTCTTTGTTGAAGGCAGCAAGATAGGTATAAACCTCATTGAGGTCGAGCACGCCAAATCCAGGATAACGCGTCGCCAGCTTCGGAATCTTTTCGCCGAAATCCGGATAAGCATTCTGCAGAGTAAATTCGCGCGTCGTGCCCTCAGTGGCATTGAGCGGTTGATCAACGGTCTCAGCATCAAAAAGAATGCCCCGCTTGTCGTTGTGATAGCGCAGATAAAAACCGATCTTCTCAAAGTAACGGTCGATCAGGTCATCGTCGTCGAGACCACTGACAACACCGGTTGGGTCGACCAGCAAATGCCAGCGCCGTTGCTCGGGATCGAACGCGACCTCAGTGATCGGGGCCGGCAGGTAATACTTTCTCAGCAGCTGCCCCTCACTGACAATATCGGTATAAGACTGGAGCAGCCGCGGCCGGTTGTCGGCGAAATCCGACGACACGGGAAGATTATAGAGTGTCCAGGCGACGGTGCCATCCTCGTCGCGTCCGGCCTCCGTGGTGGTCGACGTCCACGCCGTGTCGCCACCGAATACTCCCAGTGGAACGATGGGCACGCTGACCTGTGGCGGAGTTTCGGACGTGTCGGAAACTTTAACATCAGCCAGACTGATTTTATCGAACGGCGCCGCGCAATCGGTTACCAGAACCACCCGATACCGCCCTGTCGGCAGCTTCGCTGTGATCTCTTCCCCGGCGGTCGGCGAACCTTTCCAATCTCCGGGCACCCACGCGCGCTGCAGCTCGCCCACCCAGTCGACAGCACTGGCATTTTTTGCTAATTCGCTGCCGGGATCGATGGCGCTCCCCAACCAGTCCAGTCGCAGCATTTTCAGAAAAGGCTGGTGTGCCTCGCTAGCTCGTGGTTGATCGGCGTAATCGCTGCGCACGCGAAGCCGACCCGTGCGCCGAGTCAGTGAACCAAAATCAATATTGACCTCGCCTTTGGCAATAGGTGCCGATTTCTGAATCGGCTCGAATCCAGGAATCGCGAGCGTGGCTTTTGTATCGAACTCGTCGTCGGGATCAGGCAGCACAATTTCCAGCACTTCGCCTTTGCGTTTGGTCCCACCCAGCGATTTACCATTCGCAGCCGACAGTAGCAGTACTTCCGAGTGGGCGACTGCATAGCGCTCCCCGGCCCATTCAAAATGCGCCTTCAATCTGGCGATTGAAGGCGGCTCTGGTCCCGGATCATTTGTCACTGGCAGATTCTCTGCCGGCTGTGATACGAGCGGCGCTTTCTTAGCGGATTCATGCTCGGGCAAGGAAAAATACCCTTTCGCCCAGACACCAATTCCGACTAACAAAACCACCAATGCTGTCGCAATTGTCAGCCGTTGTTTGGTCGATGCCCCAAATGGAGGAGATGGTTCGCTACCAGTTGCTGTTGCAGGTGCAGGTGCATTTACAACGGTGACAAGTCTCGCCGCCTCTGCTGCGACAGCTGCAGCAGCTCTAGTCTCTGCCTCTTCTATCGCCTTTTCATGAGCTTCACGCCGCTGCCAACCGGCACGCTCAGTCTCTCGTTTACGCCGCTTCTTTTCTCGCTGTTTTGCCTCGAGCTTGCGACGCTTCGTTGCCTCGATCGCGTCCTGATTGCGCTGCCGTTCCAGCGCTGCATCCCTGTCCCGCTTTTGTTCTTCTTCGAGCTTTCGCCGCTTAGCGTCGGCCTCTGCTTCGATTGTTGCTTTGGCCTCCGCCTCAGCCTGAAGTCGTGCTTCGCGCTCTGCCTCGATTCTCCGCCGCTCAGTTTCCTCGCGTTTCCGATGAATATCGACAACCGCCTCCCGTACCTCGTCATTGCGCCCGATCAAGGCACCTGCGGCGTGGGCGGCATCCTCAAGACTCAATTCACTGAGAGCATCACACGCATCCGAGCCGGGCGCAAAGGCATCGATCCAATGCAGAGTCGCCAGATAGTAATCCATCGCCCCCGACGGCAGCACATCTTTAATCCGCACCGGCACGATCGGTTTAGAAAGATGCAATGCCCGTTCGACTTCACGCTGGACATGCTCCGAGCCGTTTGAATTTTCCGAGAAAATTAGCAAGAACAGCTTCGACTCAACTAGAGCGCTAAGGATCGCTTCCGCATAATTCCTGCCGCCGGGAACATCACGCGGAGCAACCCAACAACGGATGCCACACGACTCCAGATAGTCGACCATTTGAAAGGCCACTGCGCGGTCCTTACTAGCGTAGCTGACGAAGGCATCGTGATTCATGACTTTGCCAAAAATGCCGTCGCCTGGATGCTCGAGTAAGGGCGGCTCGTTATTTGTTGATTCAATGCTAAGGCCATCTCCACCAAGTCGGTTAGTCGATATTTTAAAGACTTTACCCAAAGTGTCGAACCCTCAGTTGCCGAGCCACCGTCGATCTGCGATCATTGATCGAGCGACAAGCACTTGTCAAAGGAGCGATAAACGCGTCTCATAACCAGCGTCAATTCTCCCTGTTCGTTCATCGCCACTATGCGAACCAACTACCTGCTCAGTCTCATCGTTTCCGGCGGCACCACCGTCGCTCTGGGCATTTGGGTGCTGCGCCAGTCGCCGGGTATGGTTGGGCTGATGTCCTTCGCCGGAGCCGGTTTGTGGTTTGCCCTGTGTCTGATTCGTTTTCTTGGCCAAAACCTCGGACGACCCGCGCCGGACTTCACTCAGGGTCGCGGCTTCGGTCGCATACCTCCCGGTTCGGACGGTGCATTGGCGCGAAAAACCGCCACTCCCGGACAATCGCCCGCCTCCGCAGATCAGGATAAAGATGAACTGGTCTCACTGGTGCTGCTCCTCGCCGAAGCCCGCGAGCCGACCGTCGAGTCGATCAGTCGCTGCGTGTCGACCGCGCTCGATATCGAACTCGATCCAGACGACCAGCACGCAACGCAATTCGTGATCCGCATGCCGACGCCCGGTGGGCAAGCCCACGCGAAGGGCGACGTCGAACGCTTCATGATCAAAGTCGACGTCGGTGTTTTTGCCGTGCTGAGTTCATCGCAGCCGTACATGACCAATCGCCATGCGGCAGCCCGCCGGGACATCCGCGACAAGCGACTGCGCACCGCCATTGAAGAACACAGGGCCTGGATCTCGGTCGACCTGATGGGAGATCCGGGCAGCGCCGAGGAAAAGGAAATCGCCTACCGATCGATCGCCCTGATGCTCGCCGCGATGACCGGTCCGGACTGTGTCGCGATCTGCTGTCCCGAACGCCAGCAGTGTAACGAATTCGACCCCGGCCTGATCGAACTCCTGCGCAGCGAAGAGCCGCTCAGCCTGTTCGACGATCCCACCTTTGCGCCGGTGATTGAGGTCTCGAACAACGACCCCAAGCTCCTGGCCGCGGTCGAAAAGGCGCAGCGACGCTGGCCTGAGTTCATCGAAGCGAGGCGAAAAGCCGACGACGACGACACTCGATTTCTCACCAAAGCGGAATTCAGTGACGGCGAAAATTCCGAGTTCATGTGGGTCCAGGTGACCTTTGCCGACGATCAACGAATCGAAGGCATTCTCGTCAACGAACCCCACGAGCTCGACCACGTCCACTGTGGACAGGCCGTGACCGTCGACATAGAAAAGCTGAACGATTGGATCTTTCCCGACGAGAACGGTGACATGGTCGGCGGCTTTACCCTCGACATCATCGCCGGCGGCGAGATCGACAGCGACTGACGACCTCTCACGGAGGCGATGTCCGATTTTTCCTAAAATTCGGCCACTTAGCGCAAGACATCCGGAGTGTTGGTCCGGTAGAGTCGGGCAAGCTACTTTCCCAATATTCAGTCATGAACGACTCTTCCAAATCCATCAACATCGCCATCGTAGGCCTCGGCTTCGGTGCTGAGTTCATCCCGATCTACCAAAAGCATCCGCAGGCCAACATGGCGGCGATTTGCCGGCGCAACGTCGACGAACTCAATAAATGCGGCGACGAGTTCGGTGTCGAAAAACGCTACTCCGACTTCGACGAATTGCTCGCCGATCCCGACATCGACGCAGTCCACATCAACTCGCCGATCCCCGATCATGCAGAACAGAGCATCAAAGCGCTGAAAGCCGGCAAACACGTCGCCTGCACGGTTCCGATGGCGACCAGTGTCGACGACTGCCTCGAAATCATCCGCCTCTGCGATGAGACCGGGCTGAAATACATGATGATGGAAACCGTCGTCTACAGTCGTGAATTCCTGTTCATGAAGGACCTCGCCGACAGGGGCGAACTCGGCAAACTGCAGTTCCTGCAGGCCAGTCACCAGCAGGATATGGACGGTTGGCCCGGCTACTGGCCCGGTCTGCCACCGATGCATTACGCCACGCATTGCGTCGGCCCCGTGCTCGGGCTACCGCGCAAGGATGCCGAGTATGTGTCGTGTTTCCCGTCCGGCACCATCCGCAAGGAGATGCATGATTGCTACAATTCACCCTTCGCGGTCGAGACCACTCACATCAAAATGGCCGACTCGGATCTGTCGGCGCGAATTATTCGTTCGCTGTTCGACGTCGCCCGTCAATATCGCGAAAGCATCGATGTCTACGGCGATAAAAAATCAATCGAGTGGCCGCTGATCGAAAACGAACCGTTGATCATTCACACCGCGAAAAAGCCCGAGGCGGAGATTCCGGAGAAGGTCGAGTGCCCCGACTTCGGACATTTGCTGCCGGATGAAATCGCACCTTTCACCGGCGGCGGTGTTTACGGTGGCGATGCAGGCGAAGAGCATCTGAGCTTTACTCAAGGCGCTGGCCACGGCGGTTCGCATCCGCATTTGGCTCATGAATTCGTCACTGCCCTGCTCGAAGATCGCGATCCCTGGCCAAACGCAAAACAGTCCGCTAACTGGACCTGCACCGGCATTCTCGCCCACGAATCCGCGCTCGAAGGCGGAGTCATCAAGCATCTGCCGAAAGAGACGATATCGAGTTGAGCGGTTAGTTAGCAGGATAGGTTGCAGCGGAGAAATTCCACGCAATCACGGATTGGCATTAGTCAGCGATTGCCTAACCTTGGCCTGTGAAACTTCGCTACCTCATTCCCTTACTCGCGGCTTCGCTGCTCGCGAGCCCGACGCAATCTGCACGCGCCGACACGCCCGTCCACGAGGCCGATGTCGTCATCTACGGCGGCACCAGCGCCGGCATCACCGCTGCGATTCAGGCGGCGAAAATGGGCAAGACTTCAATCCTGATCGAGCCGACCAAATACCTCGGCGGCCTGACCACTGGCGGACTGGGCGCGACCGACTCGGGTAGCAAGGCCGCCATCGGCGGTCTAAGTCGTGAGTTTTACCAGCGCATTCACCACCACTACAGCCACCCCGAATCGTGGCCGCTGCAAAAGCCCGATGACCTTAAATCGAAAAGCCGCAAAAGCATGTACTCTCCCGAAGCCGACGCGATGTGGGTATTTGAACCGAAAGTCGCTGCGCGCGTCTACGAAGTGATGCTCAGCGAAATTGGCGAACCAGTCACCGTTGTTCTCGAGCAACGCCTCAATCGTGAAACCGGCGTCAAACAAACCGATAGCGGCAGGATCACCGCACTGGTGATGGAGTCAGGCGAAACCTTCAAGGGCCGCATTTTTATCGATGCCACCTACGAAGGCGACCTATTCGCCGCCGCAGGGACGTCCTTCCACGTCGGCCGCGAGCCCAACGACACTTACGACGAAGAGCTCAACGGCGTTCAAAAGGCGCAGATGAAAGGCCATCTGTTTCTCGAAAAAGTCGATCCCTACGTCGTGCCGGGCGATCCATCATCCGGCCTCGTCGCGCGCGTCCACGCTGACCCGCCCGGTGAAGACGGTGCCGGCGACAAACGCATGCAGGCCTACAACTACCGCATGTGCATGAGCAATGACGAGCGCAACCGGGTGCCTTTTCCCAAGCCTGAAGGCTACGACGAAAAACAGTATGAGTTGCTGTTCCGCAATTTCGAAGCCGGCGACCTGCGCATGCCTTGGAGCGCGACCATGATGCCCAATCACAAGACCGATACCAATAACTACGGCGCCTTTTCGACCGACAATATCGGCTACAACTACGATTTTCCAGAAGCCAGTTACGCCGAGCGGGAAAAAATTCTCGCCGAACACGAGCAGTATCAGAAGGGTCTGATGTGGACACTGGCCAACCATCCACGCGTTCCTGAACAGATTCGCAAAGGCATGGAGCCGTGGGGTCTGGCGGCCGATGAATTTACCGAAACCGGCAACTGGCCACATCAGATCTACGTGCGCGAAGGCCGCCGCCTCATCGGCGAATACGTCACCACCGAACTCGACTGCCGCCGCGTGCGCGTCGCCGAAGACTCCGTCGGACTCGGCAGCTACAACATGGACTCGCACAACGTGCAACGCTACGTCACCGCCGACGGCCACGTGCAGGACGAGGGCGACGTGCAAGTTTCCCCTGGCGGTCCCTACGTGGTCAGCTACCGCTCCATCGTTCCGAAAAAATCCGAATGCGACAATCTGCTGGTCCCGGTGTGCCTGTCGAGTTCGCACATCGCCTACGGATCGATCCGCATGGAGCCGGTGTTTATGGTCCTCGGTCAATCGGCCGCCACCGCTGCATCGATGGCCATCGATGCCGATCTCGCGGTTCAAGACGTCCCCTACAGCCATCTGCGCGAACGTCTGCTCGAAGATGGACAGGTGCTCGACCTGCCGCCGGCCGCGAAACCTAAGGTTCTCATTACGTCGGACAAATTGCCCGGCATTGTCATCGATGACCAAGAAGCTAAGATCGTCGGCGCGTGGACGTCGAGCAGTTCGCACCCGGTCTTCATCAACACTGGCTACTTGCACGACGTCAACGAAGGCAAAGGCATGAAGAGCCTGACCTTCACCGCAGATCTACCGAAGGCCGGCAAGTATGAAGTGCGCTTCGCCTTTCCCTTCAACGGCAATCGCTCCGCCACGGTTCCCGTCACCATCAGTCACGCTGGCGGCGAAAAAACCGTGACCGTCAACCAACGTCAAGACAAGGGCGACGAGACAGGCTTCATTTCCCTCGGCGAATTCGAGTTTAAAAAGGGCGAAGCCGTCGTCACTGTGTCTAACAAAGGCACCAAAGACGGCCACGTCGTCGCTGACGCCGTGCAGTTCCTGGCGAAGTGAACGGCTTTAGGTATCGTTGGAAAAATCACACCTGCCGCGTCACACAACGATTGCAGGCGGGCGCTGCGCCTGCCTCGGTGCGTTGGCAGGAGTTGGCTTCGAGCGACCGGACAGTGGACATTACATCACTCGCTTCGGGCAGCGAGCGGAGCGCTCGCCCTACAATTCTCGTCGGCAGTGCTTGCGCTGTAGACGCTTTATTTTTTCATAAAACGTTTCGGCGCACCTTGGAAGATGTCGACATCGCCATCGTTGCTCAACGCCGGTCCAGCGTTACTGCGACCATTTTTGACCTGCTCCTCCAGCAAAGCCAACATGGTCGCTACCCGCGGCGGAAAGTTGGCGGCGTAATCGTTCCATTCACCCGGATCCTTGCGCATGTGATACAGCTGCACGAACGGAGCCTTGCGCAGATCCGCCGGCGCCGGCTTGTCACCGAAAATTTCGATCGCCGCAGCCCATGCCTCGTCGCTCGTCGGGCGGTTGCCGTACTTGCCGGCACAACCACTGCCGGGGTCGACGATCAGTTTCCACTGCCCTTTGCGAATCGCGAACGAACTCCCGGAAGTCATGATCATCGATTCGCGCACCGGACCACTTTTCGGGTTCTTTAAAAGCGACAACCAACTGACCGAATCGACACCCCGCGAATCACCGAGATCCGCGCCGGTAATCTCCGCCAAAGTCGCCATAAGATCCTGCAATCCAATCAGCTCACGGCACTCTTCGCCCGCCGCAGCCACTTTCGGCCATCGCGCGACAAACGGAACTCGTAGACCGCCTTCGTAGATGGAAAATTTGTAACCGCGATAGTCGAGATTAGCATCGTGCCCCTTTTCTTCGAGCGCCTCCAGTTGACCAAAGGTCGCTTCACGGATGTTGCCCGCATACGCCGCTGGTCCATGATCGGATGTGGCGATGACCAGCGTGTTGTCCGCCAACCCGTGGCGGTCGAGCGCATCGAGCACGCGCTTCACACAATCGTCGGTTTCCATCAGAAAATCCCCGTAGAGACCGAGTTCACTTTTACCTTCGAAAGCCTCGCTCGGACTGATCGGCGTGTGCGGCGAGGTCAGTCCGACGTAGAGAAAGAACGGCTCCGGTTCCTGATCCTTCGCCGCGGCAGCGATGAATTGCTCCGCCTCACTGGTGATCGTATCCAGCACTTGGGTATCCTCGAAATCTTCCGCTGCCGGCCCCTGTCGATTGAAGGCACTCCAGCCTTTGGTCGCCGTCACATCCCCGACAAACCGGTGGTCCCTGACAAACACATAGGGAAACATATCGAGCGACCCCGGCAGGATCATGCTGCGCGAAAAGCCGTAGTCATTTGGCCCGATCCGCAACGGCTGCAGGTAGTCGACATTACCAATCCCCTGCACCGCCTCATTGGTGGTCACCATCTCCGTGCCTAAGTGCCACTTACCTGAGTAAGCCGTCCGATAGCCACTCTGCTGCATCAGGTCAGCGATGGTGAACTGCTCGACGTCCATCCTCGGTCGGAGAAAAGCCCACTGCCCGTCCGGACGCGGCGCCACAAAGCGCCACGGATACCGTCCGGTCATGATCGCCAGTCTTGACGGAATGCACACCGAAGTCACCACATGGGCATCGGTGAACTTCACGCCTTCGGCCGCGAGACGATCGAAGCCCGGCGTTTCGACCGCGCAACGATCGCCGCCATAACACTTCACATCGCCGATTCCGAGATCGTCGGCCATGATGTAAACGACGTTGGGCCGCGCGGGCTCCGCCGCAGCCAGATGTCCGGAAAAACAGACGCTGACGGCGAGAACAGAGAGTGTAGCAAAAATTTTCATCGGTCCAAATAGCAGTCGAACTCTCAGTTAATCAGCGAAATATCGTGACCTTTACCGCGCTCGCCGGATCGCCGGGCGTCGTCGCGTTGAAAATGGAACAGCATTTTGTGTTCGGCCGTGGCCCTGATCTGTTCCGCAAGACTGCTCGTCATCATCGGCGTGTGCTCCGGGTGATACCGCTGAAACTCATCGACGGGCAGACGCTTCACCCCGACCTCGAAGCCGGCCTCGTAGAAAATTTTCGCCACCTGATCGATCGAGTAATCAAACGCCGTAAATCCCTGTCCGACGAGCCAGGCCTTGCGATGCTCCCACAGCGGATTGTCAACGTGACAGCCCATGGTCGCGTAACACTCACCGCCATCACGAAGCAAGCCGTGCAGTCGAGCCGCCAGCTCGGGTAAATCTTCGATCATCCAGAACACCTCCTGGACGAACACCTGATCGAAGCACCACTCGTCCTTGATCAGCGAATCGGGCATGCCGAATTCGATCGGCTCATCTTCCTGCAACGAAGCCCGTCCCCGCTGCAAAGCTTCGGTATCGATGTCGACACCGAGCCCCTCGGCAAACGGACGCATTCGATTCAGTACCCGCAGGAACTGCCCCTCGCCGCAACCGTAGTCGAGCACCCGCTCGTGACCACTCGACGGGCGTTGAATCTGCCGAATCATCGCCATCCAAAGCGGCAAGTTCGGGTGACGCATTGCCTCATCGATCTCTACCTGGCGCCCCGCGCCCGGCGGTCCCGGCTGTGGTGGTGAATTCGACTGCATCCACGTAGCCTAACGCCACTTCCGCAGCGGCGGCAATAATGGAATCATTGTTCCGAAATTTGCAAAAAAAACGCCCTCTGACCGATAGACGGTCAGAGGGCGTTAAAATTTGGTCACCCGCCAAAACAACGGGCGAATCATGAAAACGGACTATTTGACGTCGGTGACATCAGTCTCGGTCCACTCACCGAAATCAGCGCCTTCTTTGATCCATTGTTCGACCAGCTTTTGCTGCTCTTTCGTCCACTGATCAGCCTTCTCTTCCGGAGGCATGTGCGCGTCATCATCGAGCGGCAACAGCGTGCTCTGCAACATCGTGCTCACTTCTGGTTTGCCGGCGACGATGGTTTTCTTGCCGCCTTCTTCAGCGGCGTGCTCGCCACCTGCCAACAGACCTTCCTTTGTGCTCATCACAAAATCAGCCTTCGGCTTGCGCATGCGTCCGCGCTCGTCTTCATAAGCTGGCTTGTGACACTTCACACAGCTGTTCTCGATGAGCGGCCAGATTTGCTTTTCAAAATTAACTTTCTCGGCATCCTGAGCACTTGAGTCGGTAGCGGCTAGCGCTACGGCGCCAAAGGCACCCGCGATGGAGAGGACGGAAATGGATTTGCGTATGGTCATGGATAGGTAGGTGTTTTCTGAACTGAGGTAGCTATAAAATGGCACGTTACCCTCTAGGACGGCAAGTCCAATTCTAATATTCATGGAGTTTGGCAGAAAAATACCGCAATCGAGCCATCTGTAGCTTGTCTGGTCACCACTACCCACCCGCCATTATGAATACCTTGCTTCCAAATACCACGCTTACCGCCCTGACCGGCCTCGCTATCGTCTTACTGGCGTCCATTTCCTGCACCAGTCAGAGGACGTCGAACTACGCTCCCGCTCAAGCGCGACCGATTCTACAACAATCGACACCTCCTCGAACGCAGGCTGCCGCGCAGGCAACTCGCCCCCCGGCAAATACCTCGGCGCCAACAAATCATCGCGGTGGCAGCGTGGTTAACCTCACCTCCGCCAATTTCGATTCGACCATCAACCGCCCGGGAGCCGTCGTTCTGCTCGATTTCGCCGCCGACTGGTGTGGCCCCTGTCGTCAACTCGCTCCCACCATTGATCAGGTCGCACAAAATTTCGCCGGACAAAGCCAGATCGTCATTGCGCGCATCGACGT
Organism: Verrucomicrobiales bacterium; assembly: GCA_037969585.1. GTDB lineage: Bacteria > Verrucomicrobiota > Verrucomicrobiia > Verrucomicrobiales > DEV007 > JBBKXR01. The sequence goes on along the minus strand of JBBKXR010000328.1, from coordinate 22,937 downwards.
CGATCAGCAGCCCCAACTCTCTGATCGTTACGGCATCGAGATTCTGCCTACCCTGCTCTATCTGAAAAATGGTCAGGTGCAGAAAACCTCGGTCGGCCCCGCGTCAGCACAGGAAATCTCCGCCACCCTGACCGCGCTGGCCCAGTAAACAGGCTCAATAATCGGCAAACCGCAGTTGCGCGCCCCCAATCGCGCCAGCGTTGTTAAGGGCAAAGTTTCCTTTGCGTGCCATTCAGCGCCGCCCTATCTTGGCCTTGCAATTAACCCTATTATTTAGCCATGCTTGGACCTATCGGAATGCAGGAGATGATCGTCATCTTCCTTATTATCCTCCTTCTTTTTGGAGCAAAGAAAATCCCCGAACTTGCACGAGGAATCGGCAAGGGCATGGGCGAATTCAAAAAAGCCAAAACTGACTTCGAAGACGAAATCAAACGCGGCGAAACCGAAGGCGAAAAAGACTGGGACGCCGATTCCAAAACTGACGCCAAGATACCAGTCGAAAAAGTCGGCGACTCTGGCAACAGCAAAAGCGCCGGTTCCGGAAGCAGCGACAAACCTGCCTGATTGATCGATCAATCGATCGATCGATCGATTGATTGATTGGCTGCCACGCTGTCATGCGACAGTTTAACTTTGCAAAAAACCGATCGGCGTCACGTCGATCGGTTTTTTCGTGTCCAGCCCAGGCGATCGCAGCCGTTTCGCTATTTTTTCTCCTGCTGCTCAGCGTAGCGCCGACCGCCAGCAGTCAGGATGCTGCTGAAGGGGAGATTACTTTTGTCGCTTACAACCTGTGGAATTATCTGGCGATGGATCGCCGCGTCGATGGCGAAACGGTCGATGACGCGCCCAAGCCCGACGATCAGATCGCGGCGCTGATCCACGCCATCAGCCTCGCCGAGCCCGACATCCTCGGTGTCTGCGAACTCGGTGACGAAACCTTCCTTGCCGACCTGCAGAGTCGGCTGAAAAAGATCGGTATCGACCTGCCGCACACCGAAATGGTCACTGCCGCCAATCAGCAGAATCGTAATCTGGCGCTGCTGTCGCGCTTTCCGATCGTCGCCAGTCACTCGCGTGACGACCTCAGCTACCGCATCGATGATACCGTGCTGCCCCTGCAACGCGGCATTCTCGACGTTGTCGTCGCCCCCACTCCGGGCTATCGGCTGCGCTGCGTCGGACTGCATTTGAAATCGAAACGCGAAGTCAAAGACGGTGACCAGGCCCTGATGCGCCGCAACGAAGCGCAGCTCGCCCGTGATCACATCGACGCCATCCTCAAAGATGAGCCCGGCGCCAACCTGCTCGTCTACGGCGATTTCAACGACACTCGCAACGAGCCGCCGATCCGCACCCTGCAGGGCCGCTTCGGCACCGAGAGCTACCTCGAAGATCTCAAACTCGAAGACTCGTTCGGTTTCCGTTGGACCCATCACTGGGGCTGGGCCGATATCTACGCGCGCATCGACTTCGCGCTCTTTTCCCGCGGATTATCCCCCGAAATCGATCGCGAGCGCAGCTACATCCTGCACCCACCCAACTGGGATCTCGCATCCGATCACCGCGCTCTGGTGGTGCGATTGGTGCCGGAGGATAAGTGAACGGATGCCTGCAGTTCGGAGGAAGAAAAAACGAGCGCTTGTTTCAGACCGTCTTTTTGATCTCAAAATGCGCTCTTTTCCCGCCGAATTCCCACTTGCCTCGGTAGACCCAAAAATCGTCACGTTCCAAAGCAACGCTGGCCGATATTTCGGATCCATCCGCGCACTGCACGTCGAAGTCGACCAACAGCCTTTCGTCTCCGGCTGAATACCGGATATCACCAACCGTTACCTTCTCGACATCTCGTGTCTCTCCCATGAGAACGTTCTCCCCTTCGAGCGTGTGGAACGCCCACTCCAACGTTTCGGTGACCGATGCCCTGATTTCACTTTTCGAAGGCCGAGGATCCTCGGCTTTTCGGTCGAAGTAGCCGTTGAGCAGGATCGAGCCACTGATGATGACGGCGCCGATGAGAATGGAGCGATTCATGTCTATTGATGAGAAAAGCTGGCAACTGCGGAGAACGAACGGTAGTCGCTAATTCACCACCCAGCCCTTGGCATGCTCAACGGCCCTCTGCCATTCGGCGAAATAGGCATCGGCTTTGTCGCGCTCCATTGCCGGCTCAAAGCGGGCGTCGACGCTCCATTGCTCGGCGATTTCTTCGCGACTGGCCCAGACTCCGGTCGCCAGTCCTGCTAGATAGGCGGCACCGAGCGCGGTCGTCTCGGCATTTTTCGGTCGGACGACGGGGACGCCGAGCAGATCCGATTGAAATTGCATCAGCAGTGAGTTCATCGATGCGCCACCATCAACGCGTAGCTCGGTCATGACGATGCCCGAGTCCGCCTCCATGGCGCGCAGCACTTCGGCGGTCTGGTAGGCGAGCGATTCCAAGGTCGCTCGAGCAATGTGAGCTTTACTCGAACCTCGAGTTAAGCCAACCATCGTACCACGAGCATACTGGTCCCAATGTGGTGCGCCGAGACCGGCGAATGCGGGCACGAAATAGACTCCACCGTTGTCCTCGACACTGGCGGCCAGTTCCTCGACTTCGGCTGACGTCTTGATGATGCCAAGCTGGTCTCGCAGCCACTGGATCGCGGCGCCGGCGATGAACACGCTGCCCTCGAGGGCGTATTCGACTTCGTCGCCGATCTGCCATGCCAACGTCGATAACAGATTGTTGTGCGACAGTTTCCGTTCACTGCCGGTGTTGATCAGCATGAAGCAACCGGTACCGTAGGTATTCTTCGCCATACCAGCCGAATGACAGGCCTGACCGAACAGCGCGGCGTGCTGATCACCAGCGATACCGGCGATCGGAATGCTCGCTCCGAATAGATCGCTCTCGGTCTCGCCGTAAATTTCACTACTGGCATGGGTCTCGGGGAGAACCGCACGAGGCACGTCGAGCCAGTCGAGCAGTTCGTCGTCCCAGGCCATTGTCTCAGTGTTAAACAACATCGTTCGGCAGGCGTTGGTCACGTCTGTGATATGCCGTTTGCCGCCGGTGAGATTCCACACCAGCCACGAGTCGATGGTCCCGAATGCGAGTTCACCCGCCTCCGCACGCGCGCGCAGATCAGCGTCCTGTTCGAGCATCCAGCGCAGCTTTGATCCCGAGAAATAGGCATCGACGATCAGACCGGTCTTCTGCTGAATCACGTCGCCGTGGGATTTTTTCAGCTTGGTGCAAAATTCCGAGGTGCGCCGATCCTGCCAGACGATCGCATTGCCGACCGGCTTACCGGTCTCGCGATCCCAGAGGACGGTAGTTTCACGCTGATTGGTAATGCCAATGCCGGAAATGTCGGCGGCGGCGACGCCGGATTTCTCTAATGCGCCCCGAGCGACTTCGAGCTGCGTCCGCCAAATTTCTTCAGCGTTGTGTTCGACCCAGCCAGGTTGCGGAAAGATCTGTTCGAACTCCTTTTGATCGACGGCGACGATAGCGCCGGTTTCATCCACCACCATAGCCCTCGAGCTGGTGGTTCCCTGGTCGAGTGCGAGAATGTGTTTGCCCATGATGGGTCTACTACACCGCAAAGTGACGCCGAGGACAATTCACAAATTTGGCTTACTGCGTCGGTGCACGGACCCGCCATTTGACGGTAGCCGCCGCCTTCGCGAGACGCAGAGTCTTCTTACTCCGGAAGATCCCACACTCTCACATAGTCGACGAGCATCTCCGTCGGCAACTCACTGGCGTCCGCATCGGGATTCGGCACTAGTCGGTTGTCTTTAAAAATCGAAAACGGAGCACGCAGCCCGAACGATAAAGCGACATTCATCGGGCGGTGCCAAAACTCATTGTTCTTTTGCCCGACTTCTTTGCCATCGACATACCAGATGATCGTTTCCTTGCCAACGAGGCAACCGTAGGTGTGAAACTCTTCCCGCGGATCAAACGGCGCGTGGTACTCGATCGCTTGAGCTTCTGAAAAACCAGCTTGGTTGGGTCGCTGCCAGGCACGCCCGGGAATGCCCTTTTTTCCATTGGAAAGAATCGCATGGAGGTTGTGATCGGAGATCTGCACATTGCCTTCGACCAGATCGCCGCGCTGAGTCAGTTCGACGATGTCGACTTCACTGTAACGGACTGCGCCCTCTGCTTCAGCGGTATCGTCGATGGTGCTGTAGAGCCAAAACGCCGGACAAACTCCTGGGAAAACAGGTGCCGCTTTGATCCTCGCCTCATAGTAGCCGTAGGTGCCCTTAGCATACGATTTCAGCATGCCCGAAGTGTAAAGAGATTCGAAATCATTGGCGCGAAGGTTCTTACCATCCGCGTTTTTTGCGACCGGATCACCTTCTCGCCCGCGCCGGATCGCGATCGTCAATTGGCCGTCCACCACCGCGGTATTATTGTCATTATCCCAGGCCCACGCGAAAAACTTCTCCGGCCGCTGCTGCCATTTTTTCCAGTCGACCTGTTGACCATTGAAATCGTCGGATCGATCCCAACGAATCGTCCACTTTTCGCCCTCTTTCGCAGATAGCGGCCTGGAGTTTTCAGCCGTCTGTGCCGACAGAGCAGAAATCGCCGCTGCATGGATCGCGATGATGTGAAGGAAAGTTTTGTTTCTCATAGCGGTTTGATTTGAGTTGGATCGATCACTGGTCGTAGGTTGCAGAAGGAAAGTCGGGCTCGACAATGCGGGTCTCGATGAAGGCTTTTTCCATGCGCTCGACGACTTCCGGGTGCACGGCAGCGAGATCGTTGGCCTCGGCAATGTCGGCTTCGATGTCGTAGAGCTCCCAGGGCGTCGGCTTTTTCTTGGCGACATCGCGACGCACGGCTTTCCATTTGCCATCGCGAATTGCCACCAGACCGCCGTAATTGGCGAAGTCCCAGATCATGAGTTCGTCGCGTGCACCCGCTTCACCACCGCTCAGCAGCGGACCGAGATCGATGCCGTCGAGTCCATCGACATTTGCAATATCGGCTTGAGCGATTTTGGCCAGGGTCGGAAACCAGTCGGGAAAATACGTCGGCGTATCGGTCTCAGTGCCGGCCTTAATTTTGCCCGGCCACTTCGCTACGCACGGCACGCGAATCCCGCCTTCATAAACGCTGCCCTTCCATCCGCGGAGGCCGGCAGTGGAATTGAAAAATTCGGCATCGACGCCACCGACACCGAACTGCGGATCTTTTGCCGGATGCGTCGTGCCATTGTCTGAGGTGAAAATAACCAGGGTATTGTCACTCAAACCATGCTGCTCCAATCGGTCGAGCACGGTGCCGACGTGTTCATCGAGATCAGAAATCATCGCCGCGTAAGCCGCGCGCGGACGAGGATGCGGAACGTATCCGTTCTGGCCACGGTAAGCGCCTTTTTCCTTGTCCCATTCTTCCGGGTAGCGATCGATCCATTCCTGCGGCGACTGGATCGACACGTGCGGTTCGACGAACGGCAGGTAGAGGAAAAACGGTTTGTCTTTGTTGGCGTCGATGAATTTCACGGCCTCGTCGAGAATCAGGTCCGGCGCGTAATTTTCCAAACGATAGTCATCAGCGTTCACCTCGCCATCCGGCTTGCGCTGATGACCGTAAATCAGCCCTTGATTGATCATGACCTCGCTCTCATCCGAATCGAGGAACAGCGGGTAGTAGCTGTGCGCGTTGCGCTGGCAGTTGTAACCGTAGTATCGATCGAAGCCCTGTTTGATCGGCGATCCCGAACTGTTCGAGGGGCCGAGCCCCCATTTACCGAACGCACCGGTCGTATAGCCTTCGCTCTTGAGCACTTCGGCGATCGTTAATGCCTCGTCAGTGATCGGCCACTGACCGGGAAATACTCGCCCGTTGCCGGAATCCTTGTTGCCGCGAATTTCGGCATGCGCCAAATTCTTGCCGGTCATTAGAACGCAACGCGCGGGCGCGCAAACCGGAGCACCGGTGTAGTGCTGCGTAAAGCGCATGCCCTCAGCGGCGAGGCGATCAACGTTGGGTGTGAGGATTTTTTCCTGCCCGTAGCAACCGAGTTCTCCGTAGCCTAGATCGTCGGCGAGGATGAATACGATATTCGGCTTCTCATCGTCAGCGGCGGACGCTGAAGCGATAAACGCGAGCGCGGCGATAGCTGTGAAAAATCGGGACAGTGTTGCTTTCATGGGAGGGGTATTAAATAATGGCTACTAGTGTTCAGCCAAGGCTAAACTGTCGCGTAGCGATCAGTCTCGATAGCGGTGGGTTTTTAACCCACGGCCCCAATCGCAGCAATATCCGGCGTCACGTAGTGACAGGCTCTGACAGGGAAAGGGTCGCCGCACTTGCCGTTGCCGAGCGGTCACTGCGTGACGCATCAACCAACCGTGCGGGATAACGGGGGATAAATCCCCCCGCCTACCCAGATCGGTCCCTACGGGACGGTTCGATACGTCAATTTAGATCTCCCCGAACACGAACTACTTCTTGTCGACAACTTCAGCTTCGGCCTTGTCTGAACGCAGTTGAGCTTTGCGACGAATCTCTTGTTTAGTTTTCAGCAGTCGTTCGGGCCAGACAAACGTTGGCGCATTGGCTGGGTCGTAACCTTCCATGTGCCCGGTCAGTCGCTCTGTCGGCTTGGTGTAAACGAGTTTCGTCTCGCCGAAGACCTCTTCGCACATCGCCGCGAGGCCTGGGTCGTATTCGATCAGTTCGGCACGAGTGTTGACGTGATTGTGATCATGGTCGTCTTCGCGATTGTCGTCGAACCACGACTGGACGCCTTCGGCGAAATATTCATTGCGATTGGTCGCGGCATACTTGCCCGCCCAAAGTCCCTTTTTCATCGCGTCGTCAAAAGTCGCACGCAGTCGATCATCGAAGGTGGCGTCGACCCGCACCATACCGCGCAGATGGATGTTGTGAGCGAATTCGTGGATGAGAATATTTTCTGCCGCATACGGGTCGCCGGGGTAAGCGAGCACATTTTCCTCCCCACAGGAACACAGATCCTCAGTGCGCGAACCACCTAAACCTCGAGCCCGAGCATCCCAGAAATCTTTAGGTCGCATGTGTGAGTAGTCGGGAATGTCGGTGGTGAACTGGTCGTAGGCCATCACCACCAAACGCGAACCGCTATGAATCATCGCGTCGCGAACGTCGGGGCGTCGCGCCAACATCAGATCGCCGATGTAGGCCGCTTCGCGCAGAGCGTAGTCGTTGACCTTTTCTGAAGCGATGATCGGATAGCCCGAGGACGAAGTGTATTTCTGATAGAACGGATCGAGCTTCAATTCGGCGGGTGGCGCGGTGACCTCAAAGGTAGATTCAGGAAGATCGATCAATGCCTCTCGACCTTCCCAAACTTCGGCGAGCAGTCTGAACATTTTCGGATCGTGCTGCAGCAGATCGATTCGATTGAAAGGGTAAAAGTCATTTTGACCAAAGTAAGCTTCACTGGTTTCGGCAAAATACTCCTGTGGATTCGTGATCGCATAGGCCTTCTGGGGCTGACCATTGTGCCGAGCGACTTTTTCGTAACTCTTCTTCAAAACGGCTTCGCGAAAGGCGGCGAGAATCTTAGGATGATCTCCTCCCACCACCTGATCGTGAAACGCGTGCGCCAGTTCGTGCAGGAGCAACATCGGCATACGCCCACATTCTTTTTCCAGGATCGGGATGTTGGTAAATTCGACCGACTTGGTCAGCAGCGGGTGGCGACCGTTTTCCTCGATCCATTTGGCACCCGGGTGATACTCGGCCTTCATTCGGTGCCCTTGGTATTGAGGAGAAAACCACAGCACCACCTTCGTCACTGCTTGAAGAGCTTCGGGAGCGACGACCAAGGCTTCACTGACCCGACGACACTGCACCTCAAGCAGCTCGAGAGCGCGCTCAGTCGCGGCGGGATCCGCGGCCTTCAATTGATCGCTGACCAACACCAGCCATGCGCCGACTTCGTGCGCCGTGTAGCCCTCAACGGCCGTATATTTTTGACGCCATTGATTGGCCTCATCGGACAAAAACGAGACGACCTGCCGGTCTCGCAAGGCGACCACATTTTGAGAAAAACCTGACTCCCCTTCGATGGCAAACTCATGCCCGATGGTGGTCGTCAGAACCTTTGCCCCACCCGCAACAATCTCCCCCATCGGCTTCCGTTCGCCAGACTCTGCCAGCCAAAATATTTTGACCGTCTCGGCACGTTGATTGATGAATTCGATTTGCGGACCGTCGGCCGCAGCGCCCCAACGAACGCAGAGCACGCTCAGCAAAAAGACCAAGATGGGAAGTTTTATCAGCATCGAAGCAGATTGAAGAGCGACTTACCGGCAAAGTCAATGCCGCCCGAATTGTGCCGCTTGCTTCCAGATCGATCAGCGGCAGGTTTTTGCCTATGAAACGCATTCTCTGGTCGTTCACTTGCTGCGCATTTTTGGCACTGCCACCCCTGCTCGTCGCCAACGACGGCCTGACACTTGATCCACGGCTGACTCCACTGACCGACGATCGGCTCGGTCCTTTCGTCAGCCTCGATGACGGCAGCATTCTATCCATCGATACCGATTCGACCAGCGTCAGCACCGATGGTGGCAATACCTGGTCGGCGCCACGGCCGATTTTTTCGGATGACCAGAAAATTCAGGTCAGCAACGAGCGCGCCATGTTGCGCACCAGCGACGGTACCATCATCGCAGCTTTCATGAATCTCGCCGAGCGCAACTGGACCTGGGACGACAAACTCGGCGACGCGCCAGGTGCCATTCTGCCAACCTATGTCATGCGCAGCGTCGATGACGGCCTTACCTGGCAGAACATTCAAAAACTCCACGACGCATGGTCGGGCGCGGTTCGCGACATGATCGAAACCAAAGACGGTCGGGTGATTTTCACCGCCATGAAAATGCAGCACGATCCGGGTCGCCATGCAGTGCTCACCTATTCTTCAACCGATGCGGGCGCCACCTGGAAAGCCAGCAACCTGATCGATCTCGGCGGCGCCGGCCATCACGGTGGCGTCACCGAGCCAACGCTGACCCAGTTGGAAGACGGACGACTGTGGATGCTGATCCGCACCAACTGGAGCGAGTTCTGGTCCGCTTATTCCAACGATGGTGGCAAGTTCTGGAGCGTCATCCAACCATCGGGCATCCCGGCCAGCAGCGCTCCTGCCATGTTGCGACGCCTCGCCAGCGGTCGACTGATGCTGCTCTGGAATCGTCTCTATCCAGACGGCAAAACTGAGTGGCCACTGAGCGGCGGCGACAATCTCTGGTCTGCCACGCCAGTCAGTAATTATCGCGAAGAATTATCGATCGCATTTTCCGACGACGATGGAAAAACGTGGAGTGACACCGAAGTCATCGCCAGCGCTGCTGACAGCGACCACAAAGGCAGTAAGCGCTGGATTTCCTATCCCTACGTTTTCGAAGCGCAACCCGGCGAGATCTGGATCACGACTATGCAGGGCGGTTTGCGAGTCAACATCAGCGAGGCGGATTTTATCAAGTGAGCACCGCTCCCGGCTCTCCCGAACAGCGCACGGGGATGCGCGCCGCGATCAGGACGCAATGCTTCGGCATTGTCGCCGAGGGCATGATCGTTAACGGCATCCTGTTGCTCTACCTGACGGCACTTGGAGTCGACGCCGCGAACACGATGGTCTACCTTGCCATCTATCCTTTGGCCGGTGCCGCTCTGCTGCTGCCGTTCGCCTGGCTGGCGGACCGAATTGGAAAAAAGCTGGTCGGACAGGGCGGTTTGGTCCTTGGCACTCTCGGCTGGACTCTGATCGGGCTGGCTGGCTTCTTCGGTGACGCCGCACCTTGGCTGGTCGGGGTCGGAATATTTCTCGCAGCCCTGTGCTTTTCCATGCTCGGCGCGAGTTGGTTTTCGCTACTCAGTCCGGTGGTGCCGAAAGAAATTCGCGGCCGGTTCTTTGCGAGGCTGAGGACATGGTTCAGCGTTGTCTCGATCGTTCTGTCCCTGATCTACGCGGCGGTTCTGGAGCGCAACAACGCCGTCATCGTCTACCAATTTATCTTCCTGATCGCCGCAGCAGCGTATGTCGCGCGCATTTTCGTCTACCGGAAAATTCCCGAACTGGAGCCACCGACTGCCGCCAGCCACATCCCTTTCCTGACCGCTATTCAAGCCACCTTTCGCAATGGACCACTGGCGAGATTCTGCGTCTACGCGCTACTCATGACCTTGTTCACTGCGGGCGCGGGTTCGCTGATAGCAATGACCGAAAAGCGTGTCATCGAATACAGTGACGGCCAGATTATCGTGCTCGCCAACCTGTCCATCGGTGGCTCGATTTGCGGTATGTTCTTCGGTGGAAAAATCATCGATCGATTCGGTCCTCGCTCGGTGTTCGCCGGATGCCACATCGCCCTTGGGCTAGGCTTGTTCGCCTTCCTGCTGCGGGTGTTATTCGACGCACCGATGGCGATGCTGATCTATCTCGGCGCTCTGCATTTTGCTCTGGGCAGTGCTCGTGGCGCCATCGGCATAGCAATGACCACCGAACTGATGGGACTGCTACCGGAGAAAAATAAATCGGTCTCCGCCGCCACCTTTTCGATCTTTCAAACCGTCGGCGTTGCGCTGTCGGGCTTCATGCCAGCCTGGCTGCTGAAATCCGAACGGCTCAAGGAAACTTGGACCTTCGCCGGCCACCCCCTCAGCGATTTCGACAGTATCCTGCTCGGCTACAGCGTGATGACCCTGCTGCTGATCTCGAGTCTCGCGCTGGTTCCGTCGATGCAAGGCAAGGCCGAGCCAACCAGCCTTGGATTGAACCGACTGTGAGTCTTGGTCTGTCTACGGCGCTTTCTTTTGACTTGGATCGGCTTCGACGATTCCAAGAATAGCACCGAATTCGCTGCCGGTCATAATACCGGGCACCAGTTCTCGCTTAGTGGGATCGCGGGCATCGATGGGGGAAACTTTTCCATCCTGGACGATTCTCATCATGCTGAGATCACCATCTAGAAAAAGTGCATTCCGGCAACCATACTGCCGAAATATCACCGCAAACTGAAAGAGATTCACTCGGGTTCCGGAAGATAGATCGGTCATTACAAACAGCACCCTCCCATCCGGCAGAATCCCAACCCCGTTGCGGTGAAGTTTGCTTTTGCTGTTCGCATTAAACGCCGGGTGAATCTTATCATCGATCAGCAGCATCGGTCCTGATTGCAACGCCAGTCGCGGGCTGACCTTCGACTCTGCGTAGGTCTCCGTCGGAAACACATGCGCTCCGGTATCATCGATACAGAACACGCCGTTCGGCTTCAGGTAAAAGTTCCCCTTCCCTTGCGCATCATTGAGCGGTCTCGACAATTTGCCCTGCTCAATGTGGAGACCCGTGGGAATGCCGCCAGGTTCGAAAATGCCTCCGTTGATCAAAAAAGGCGCTCGCTGCCCTTTCTTCTCAAGTTCCTCGATCAGTGCATCAAAGGTTCGCAACGGTTTCCCTTCGCTGCCTTTCCAAAAGATCGACAGCTCATCAGGAGCGGCTCGATACAGATGGATCAAGCCAAGTGGATGTTCGATCACTACGTATTCGCCTGCCTCCGCCTCTCCCATCGAACATACCAGGCCGGCCGTAATCAAACAAATCAGCAAGCGTGCAGTCATTCTTCGATCACTCACCGATCCGAACGCCCAGCACCCAAGCGGGACTGCCGCCACACTCGTAAGTTCGCAACGGCGAAAGTTCTCCGGACTTCGGGTCACGGCGATAAACAATCAGTGTATTCGATCCCTGCCCGGCAGCGACGACCAGCGCCTGATCCTTCACTGGCATGAGATTGAACGAACGCGGTGTTTCCTCGGTCGGCGTTTGGCCGAGCGAAGTCAGCTCGCCACTTTTCTGATCGATCGAAAAAGCGGCAATGCTGTCGTGGCCACGATTGGAAGCGTAGACGAATCGCCCGTCGGCACTGATCTCGATATCGGCACATGAGCCCTGGCCCTGATCCCAATCTTCAGGAATCGTCGACAAGGTCTGGCGCAATGTCAGGGTGCCAACCGCCGCGTCGTAGTTGCACAGACTGACGGACTTGCCTTGTTCATTGACCAGATAGACCCATTTGCCATTCGGGTGAAATTGCAAATGCCGGGGACCCGCTCCCGGTGCGCCCTCGAGATACTCCGGATCGTTTCGCGCCAGCAATCCGCTGGCCGCATCGAAAGCAAATTGATCGACCCGATTCAGGTCCATCGGGTGCGGCACAAACACGAACTGGTTCGCCGCGTCGACCTGAACGCAGTGCGCCTTTTTGCCGATGTCGAGAACCGTCGTCGGTTCGCCGCTGACTAGATGCTGATCATCGATGCGACTGACACTGACCAGTCCCTCGCCGTAGTAGGCACCAAACAGCCACTTGCCAGTCCGGTCCGGAAATACATAAGCCGCACTTCCCGCTGCTGGCGCGGTTCCGAGAATGCTGAGTTGCCCCGTGGTTCGGTCCACCTTCAAGGTGGCAAACTCGCTGCTGCTGCGCACTGCCGCGTAGACGTGATCGCCCTCGGCATCGAGAGCCAGACAACCGGGCGCGCCACTCATCTCCACCTCACCGATACGGGCGAGTTCACCGCTCGGCTCGTGAAGAGAGAACATCGCGATCTTCTTGTCCTTGCTCTCGGACACGTAGACAACCGTGCTAATTTCTACGCTTTCGACAGCAGGCGGGTCAGCCTTGAGGCGCTCCAGCACTGTATTCAGATATGTCCGGATCGACGGCCCGACGCTGTCGAAGCCCTTTGCGCTGCCCTTCTGTCCGAGTCCCTGACGCATCAGATTATGCATCAGATAACGCCCAGCAGAATTGATGTGGATCGCATCGCGGTGAACATCGGCAACTTCATCAAACGGTGACTTTTCCCCGGCAATGTCAGCCGCGATCAACTCGAGAGCATCCATCGCGAAGGTCCGACGAACGATGCGCTCCGGGTTAGTGCGCTTGAGCAAATCGGTCAGCGCATCGATGTAGGCCGTGCTGTGTGCCATTTCGCCACCGGCTTCAGTCTTGGCGGTTTCGGCAACGCGTTCCGCAACTCGCGCCCAGCCGGTGTGAATCACGAACTCGGCCTTCGGCTGCATCGCCATCCATTCCGATATCACCGTCGCATCCTGTTCCAATGTCGAACCGTAGTGAGGCTGTACGGAAATGACGTCGTACTGCTTATCCTTTAGAGCCGACGGCCAAAGCGTCGACGTTTTAACGCAGGGCTTGTCGGGATTTTCAAAAATGTAGGGTAGCGACTTGCCACAATCGACGTGCCACTGAACGTCCCCATCGAGCTGCCCCGGCGAAGTATCCCAGGTCAGAGAGTTACCGATCACGTAGTAGCTTTTTGCATCATCAGCCGCCAAGGCCGTCCCGGCGAATATGAGCAGGCAGAAAGCCAGGCTCGCGAAACATTTCGTCATCGTCTTCATAAGATTTTCCACCGTCCGCTGAGCTTAAAAATCCACCAACCTGTTGGCGCACTCATTCACGCGTAATCGCACCACTGACCAATCCACCGGGCTGATCTTTTCCCCACCAGGAACCGGCATAGCGATCGTTGTGAAATAACACCCGCGCCGAGTAGGAATTGCCGCCACCCGTCGCGACCTCATCGAGAATCAAAACCGCCGTGTCGCCCGCCCACTTGATCGTCACCGGAATCGGATACTCAATTTCCTGTCCCTGATGCTTGATCTTCGAAACAATGTGCCACTGATCACCATCGACCTTCTCAGCGCGGACCACGCGATAACGGTCGACCTTTTGCTCACCCGTCTGGCCCCCGCTGATCGGCACCCAGGTGCCCTCCAGGGTAGCGTTCTTCAGCATCGCGATGAACGAGGCCTCGAGAGCGGCCGCATCCTCGGCATTCGCTCGCCCCAGACCAGCGAAGAGAACTGCAGCAAATGAAATCAGCGCAAGGGTTGGCACGGTAAGAGGAAACGTTTTCATAATCGGTCCATCAGAATACGAGACTGCCCCCATGGAGCAAACCTTAAACAGCGAGCGCGAAAAATTTGCACACTCGCCGCGCGACGTTCAACCACCGCAACAAGCGTCCGCAGCGACCGATGCCGACGTGGGTAGATCCGCCTCCACCGCCCAATAGACCGCGTTACGCAGCATGGTGCGAAAGTCGGTGACATCAAAATCGAAAGGATGCCCCAGCGAAGTATAGAACACCTTGCCGCCTCCAGGCCCAACATGGGTCCACGCGACCGGCTCTCCCTCGGCAACGTTATGGGCGCTGCCGTTAAGTAATACCGTCGTCGAATCCGCCAGAGGACGCACCTCGTAAAGCGATCCGTAGGTTTGAAATTTCTTCGGCTCAACGCCCTTGAGAATCGGATGCCCGGCCTGCGCCGAGTCCACTTCGGCAAAGCTCGTCAACTTGTCGCTGTGATGACCGTGATAGCTACCACCGAGAACGGTCCCGTCGAAGTCAGGCCATTCGTCGAGCCCCTCAGGCGCGCCACCCTTGCTCTGATGAAACGCGTGACTCGCGGTGCGGATGCCGATCAGCGGCTTACCCGCCGCGACATGTTGGCGAAATAGATCGAGTTGCGCCTTGGGCAGATTCCTGCGCCGCACCGATACCAGCACCAGGTCCGCGTCCGCGATCACTTCGACGCCAGGTAAACTGTTGCGCTGCTCGCCTTCCGATTCGGCATAAACCAGGCTGATTTTGAAATCCTTGCCCAGCTCCTCAATTGCAAACTTTGGCAGCGTCTGCTCCGTCCCGTATTCGCGCTCTGCCATGACGATGGCGATGTGTTTGCGCTGGTCGCCTGGAAAGCGATATTCAACGGCGTCGCCAAGAATATCACCACTGGTGATGGTCGGGCACCAGTAGCGCTCGATGTGTTCGAACACCAGGTCGTTGCCGGTGAAATGACTGACGTAAGGTTCGTTCGCGGGATTGTACATCGTGTCCGACATGTCGCGCATCAGGGCAACATTCTGCCCAAGACGAACCATCTGCCGAATGCCGAACGGACGCCCTAACACGCACATATTGGTGTGAACCCCCATCAAGATGACATTCTTGATGCCCTTTTGTTTCATCAAATAGTAAGCCTCGGCAGAGTCGGTCACCGCATCGCCTTCACCAATTTCCAAGGTGTCGATCTGACGATCAAAAAAGCGGATCGCCTCGCGCAACTCGCCCGCGTCATCACACGGCTGGTCGACTCTGACCGGCATCTGCGCCTCAGTGGTCGGATCGAGATAACACCACGATCCAATCGGCTGCTCGGTATCAACTTTCGGCGCCGCCTGCGCCAATTTGCGCGCGGCCGTGTCAGCATACTTATCCATGCAGCCGCTGGGCGCATGGATAATCAGCATTCCCTGCTGGCGTGCCTTCTTGATCACCTCGTTCATGCGCGGTGCCATCTCGCCGACGCGCCGCTCAGCATTTCGGCAATAGTGACCGTTCCACATGTCGCAGATGACGATCGCCGTTTCTTCGGCCTTCCAGCCTTTGCTTTCCACCAGCGAGTGATACCGGCCGCTGTCTTCAGCGGTCTCGACCTGAGTTCGAAAGTTCAACTTCAGCTCCTCCGCCATAAGCGGAGAAGTCAATAGCGCTGCGCAAACAAGCGCAGCCCACCTAGCGGACTGATGATGACGATTGATCATGCTCGACTGTGCCCCAATCAACTCCCGCCAATCAAGCCCGCTGACCCGGCGCAATTCCGGCGCTCCCGGAGTCTCTCACTCTTCTCCGACCATGACGCGCTGCGCCTCGATCAACTTCGTTGCGATCTCGACGAGCTCTTTGTCTTCGCAGGTTGGCAGTCTCGACAGCGCCGCAAAAAATGCCGGCACCCCTTCCGGTTTTGCGGGAAAGGGAGAGTTTTTCGCTGCATCGCCGTTGCGCAGGAGCTCTTGTTCGTTGCCGCCTTTGAACTCCTTCTCAAGCGACATCGCCAACTGACCTTCGGGTGAAAAATAGAAACGCTGCTGCGTGACCGAGTCGATCGTCTTGCCCTGATCGCCAGGCACGAACGACCAGTACGACGACTCAAATAATACGAACGATGGTCGCGCCTGTTGGTCGCACTGCATTTCAAGTTTGTAGCCGCCGTGATCCCCGGCACCGATAAGAAATTCGACCCGCCGCACCACGCCCTGACGGCTGTAGCCTCGAATGATTTCACAGTTGAGTTCGTCCTCTTCGGCTGCACCACCATCGAACTCCATCTCGGTGTCTTCAACCTCCCGAAAATTAGCCCGGACCGCATCGACTACGTGCTCCCGTCCCTCGTCAGTCAGCGGCGGTAGCGGCGGCATGCCTCCAACGGGCGGAATGACCGGGATCGAAATCGGCGCAGGGGTCGCCGCGTCCGCTGGTGCAACATTCAAGACCAGATCACAACTGAGCAACACTTCACGAACCGACGCCGCAGCCTCAGGATCGTCGGTAACTTTCCCGGCAGTATCCAAAAAAGCCACGTCGGTCTGCAGCGTGAGCTCAAAAACCAAATCGGCATTTTTCTTCGCGGTTGCCCGAAAATGGTAGGGTCCGATACGCGAACCGCCGAGCTCGGTATAGTGCCGGCCGAGACGAGTCGCAGCTCCAACCGGATCGATGGTATAAGCCGATTCGAGATGCTTGAGAACAGGTTCTGGGATCAGATGCCGGACTTCCTCGAAGGCCAGCGAACCCGCCGCGCAGACGGGCTGCGCTGAAACTACCCACAGCGACAAGGCCACCACCAAGCCTCCGCAAACTTGACCGATTTTCGTTGCCATCGAGTCAGTTTAAAGCAGCCGCTCCTGGATGCCAGCTGAAAGCTGGAGCAAATCAGTGCACCACGGACGAAGTCATCAGATAAGGCATAGCCCGGTCGGCATCGACCCTCTCGACCGACATCAGCATTTGTCCGGATGCCACGATTTTGCCGACGCGATCGGATAGGTTTTTGTCAGCATGGATCACCCCGGCATGAGGAGCCCGCAGCTGCGCGACTTCTTCTTCGAAACGCAATTGGCCCATTCTCTGAGTGATCTCCGCCATCTCCATAACCTGCAGTCGATACTCCGACCAATCGTGCTCACTATAAGCTTCGTCGCGAAGGTCCTGACATTCTGCCAGGTCGGCGCGCAAGTTCGTGAGCACTTTGCGAATTTCCAAATTATCGATCGACGCCAGGATCTCTCCGGCCAGCACTTTGTCGCCGTCACGGACGAACAGTTCACTCAGCACGCCATCAAATTCGGAGACCAGCACACCGCTGTTTCGATCGTTAGAAAAAGCCTCAGCTTGTTTCGTCGCCCCCTCAGAACTGTCGGTAAATTCGGTTAAGGAACGAGCATTTTGCCATTCGAGAGCCTGCTCAGCCCCCCAAACCAGTAAGGCAACACAGGCGGCCTGTGCCAATCCCGACAAAACTCGCCGACTGATACTGCGCCGGCCAATACTGCGCCGACCAACGAGAGAATCAGAATCTGGCACCGTGTCCAAACTGGAACCTTCCGCCTGTGTAACGAGAGGCGTCTGGCTGGCGAACCCGATCTCGGCTACTTCCAATAAATCCATTTCGAACAGCCAATCGACGTGACGCTTGACGTTTTCTACGGCCAACGCTTCAAGCCCGGGCTGAACCACCAGCGAAGCGTGGATCTGCTCGAGCGAGCGTTTGCCATCGAGGAACCGCACCATCAGGAACTCATGCGGACCAAAGCTGAAAGACTTCATCTCGGCGGACCCAGCGGCAAGAATCAACAGACCGCCGCCGTCCGCCTCAGCGTGAATTTCCAAGTCACCGCGCAGGCAAGGCCGAATTTCGGTAAGACTTGATGCCGAGTTCGAACGCTCCTCGGTGGTGGGGAAAGTGGTGGCGAGCATAATATTCAATGCGGTAGGAAATTAAAGACACCTTAATTTATCCTAATTCAATGATATTTACAATATTTTTTATAATTACCATATTTTTAACGTATCGGGCTGCTTTGGGCCAGTCAAGTAAGAAACTGGTCGTCACCGCAACGAAGAACTGGCCGCAGCTTGCCATTCCACAGCACCCAATGGGTAAGCCCCGCCGACCTTTTGACAGTTGTGTGGTTTCCCTCTATTTTACAATTTCCTCTGCATGTTCCCGGCCCCGGTTTTTCTGTGAACCATCGATTCCGTTCGCTACTCCGGCATTTGCCGTCAACCGCTATCGCCACCGCAGCAGGTTCCGTCCCCTGTTGGATGCTTATGCTCTTTTCTTCCCTTCGATATGGCTCTGTCTGCCGCACTGCTCTTGCGATACTCGCCGCTCTGGCTTGTGCTTCCACTGAGCTCAGCGCTCAGATAGGCCCGGATGCCAGTCTCGGGAAACCCGGACCACAAGATCAAGTGATCGAAGCGGTGCGCGGCGAATCGATCACTGTCACGCTAACCAACGAGTCGAAAAGTCCCCGGGCGCGTATTGATTTTGTCGTTAAGGATCAACCGCTCTACGGCGAACTGCTATCGCTCCCCCAGATCGATCCCCGCAACCCGTCTCAAGCAATCATCACCTATCGCTCGGCGCCCAACAGCGAGGCGGAGGCGGATACGTTCACTTGGTACGCCCGCTACGCGCCCAACGGCTTTTATTCCGCGCCAGCTCGAGTGACCATCAAACTCAGCGACCCGGCACCCGTGCTGGAAGTCTCTGAGCAAGTCTATTTCGGGAAGACCGTGATCGGTCAGGAATCGACTCGCGAAGCGCACATCGCCAATGTGGGTAACGCCACCTTCGACAAGGTCCTCGAAGTAAAACCGCCCTGGCGAATCATCGCGCCGGCGGATAGCCGAGTAACCCTCAAGCCCGGGGAACAACGCATGGTCGAACTTGGCTTTGTTCCTACCGAGCAAGGCTCATCTGTTTTCGAACTCTCGCTGGTGGACGGCAAGGGCGGTACGATCCTTCTCAATGGCGAGGGCTATCTGCCCTTCAAAGCGGAGCCAGCAGATATAAAATTGGATTACCAACCGACGACGCGAACTCGATCCGCCAATGTCACGCTTTACGGATTGTCCTCTGAAGCCATCGTGGTCTCCGTTCACACCGACGGACGCCTGTCATCAACGACCGGCGACCGACTGCTGGTCAAGGGCGGCAGCAAACACGAATTTCAAGTCAGCCTCCCGGAGAAGGATGCAAAAGCCTACGACGGGTTCATCACGCTCGTAACCGAAGGCTATTCCAGGCAGATTAAAGTCACCGCGGCCGTTTCGCCGGCCTTCATCGGCGTCGAACTTCCCGACGGCAGCACGACGATCAACTTTGGTGAGGTCGTGCCCGGGATCAGCCTCAGTCGCGCTTTTCGCGTGCATAACGTCGGTGGCAAAGAAGCCGTCATCGACGTTCAGCTACCCCTTCCTTTTGAATTGGTGATCCCCGACGACTCCAATGTCGTCCCGCCCCAATCGAGTCGTGATTTCACCATCCTGTTCGGATCGAAAGAAGGCAGCCCATCCGCATTGCATCGCAAGGAACTGGCCATCAAGTCAGGCCAACAAAACCTGAAATTCGACGTCAGCGTCGTCGTCAAGGCACCGCTGGAACTGAGCTCAGAACCGCTACCTCCGGGAGCCACAGCAATGCCCTCGCTGGCCGGCACGGCAATACCGCGCAACACCCTGCCAAAACTTCGAGATCCGTCGACAGGACAAATCATTATTCCCGAAAAGCCGGAAATCCTGCAGATGACCGATGACGAACTGGAAGAGCGACGCACACCTCTCGGCTTCCTCGCTGAGGACCTCGATCCGCGCGAATATTCAAATCGGGTGATACCGGTACCTATGTTCGAATTGATCGAGCAACTGCGCACCAGTCTCGTTATCGGTTGGTCGCTGCCGTCGCCAAACCAGCGCCAGTTTGTGGTCGATATGCGCATGACCCGCCAAAACACCGACACATACAAGATCGACAGTGTCTGGATCCCGTGGCCGGACGTCGAGTTTAGCGTCGATGAAGAGAGCATGGTCAAAGCCACCATTTCCGGGCTGAATCCCAATACGTACTATGAGATGCGAATCGTCCCCACCACCGGCGACGGACTCTACGCCAAGCCATCTCAAGCCCTCGGCATCCGCACCGCGATGCCGATCGATTGGACCTGGTTTGAACGCATCGTGATCCTGTCCGCCATTGCGCTGCTTGGCTGGTTCGGTTGGAGAGTCTATGAATGGCGGAAAGACTAACCGCCAGCCATGAACCGTAATCCGAAATCCGTTCCCCTTTTGCCCGCGCTGATCGCGATCGCCTGCTGCGCCTGTGGCATTTTCTCGGCGAAGCTCTCCTCTCAGGAAAAGTCATCACCGCCGCAACCTGAGGCCTTCTCCTTCGTGCAAATGTGCGACACCCAACTCGGCATGGGCGGCTACGAACACGACGTCGCGACGTTCAAACTCGCCGTCAAACAAATCAACGCCATGCCCGTCGATTTCGTCGTCATCTGCGGCGATCTCGTCCAGAAGGCGGATGAAAAATCGTTCGCCGATTTCAATTCGATCCGCTCCGGCTTCACCCTTCCGTGCTATTGCGCGGCCGGCAATCACGACGTCGGCGGTGTGCCTACAGCGGCTTCCCTAAAGAACTACCGCGAAACCATCGGCGAGGACTACTACTCGATCGAGCACAAAGGCTACACCGTTGTCGTCGCCAACACGCAGTTGTGGAAGGCCGAGGTGCCCACCGAATCCGAACAGCATCACGCCTGGTTCAAGAAAACCCTCGAGACCGCCAAAGCGAAAAATTCACCCGTATTCGTTGTCGTCCACTACCCCCTGTTCCTCAAGACCGTCGACGAAGATGAAGCCTACTTTAATCTACCGGTCGGCAAGCGGCGCGAGATTCTTGATCTGTGCGAGAAAAACGGCGTCGTCGGTTTTCTCGCCGGCCACACACACAAGCAGATCAGCAACGAATACAAAGGCATCCTGCTCATCAACGGCGAGACCACCAGCAAGAATTTCGACAAACGACCGATGGGTTTTCGCCTCTGGAATGTCGGTGCCGATAAGAGCCTCGAACACAGCTTTGTGGAATTGGAAGGGATGGAGACAGTCCCGGTGACGCCACCAGCGCCCTAGGGTAGCGATCAGCGACATGGGTGTCCCGGTCGATAGAGCTTCATGGTTGCGATAATTGTTATTAGATCGCCTGTCCCGATTCCTCAATTCCGGGCCGGTGCGCCGTGACGAGGCAGCGAAGTTGAAAGCTGAATTTCCTCGAAGTTTTCCGCAATCGGATCAATCTAATCCTTAGACTGATCCAAGCTATCTATGAAACTTCTGCCATTCATTTCTATCGTCTTCGCTATTGCCTGCGTGCTGTCGAGTACGACCACGGCCTTCGCGCAAACGGCCGCCGCCATCGAGCTGAATCCGACCGAAGTCCAGACCAAGGCGATCTCCACTTGGGTGGAGGCACACCTCGCGGGCTTCGTTGATACCTACAAACATCTCCATGCCAATCCGGAGCTATCGTTTCAGGAATTGAAAACCAGTACCCTGGTGGCCAAGTCGCTGGAGAAGTCCGGCTTCGAAGTCACCCATGGCGTCGGCAAAACTGGAGTGGTCGCGGTGCTGAAAAACGGCGACGGCCCGACCGTTCTCATTCGCGGGGATATGGATGGGTTACCGGTGGTCGAGAAAACCGGGCTTCCCTACGCCAGCAAGGTCGAGGTGAAGAACGCCGACGGCACCACCGTCGGTGCGATGCAGGCTTGCGGGCATGACGTCCACACCACCATGGTCATCGGCATCGGCCAACTACTGGTCGATCTGCGCGATCAGTGGAGCGGAACGGTGGTCCTCATCGCCCAACCGGCGGAGGAGATCGGACGCGGATCAAAGGCGATGATCGCTGACGGGCTGTTCGAGCGATTTCCGAAGCCGGACTACTGTTTGTCACTGCACGTGCTGCACGACCTCCCAGTCGGCTCCGTCGGCTACACTGCCGGTTGGGCCAACGCCAATGTCGACTCTGTAGACATCACGATCTTTGGCAAGGGCGGGCATGGCGCACGTCCGCACAGCACAGTGGATCCCATCGTCACCGCCGCGCATGTCGTGACCGCCCTGCAGACGATCGTCAGCCGTCGGCTATCACCGACCGAACCGGGAGTGGTCTCGGTTGGCTCCATTCACGGCGGCTCGAAGCACAACATCATACCGGACGAAGTGAAGCTTCAGCTGACGGTGCGTTCCTACAGCGATGAGGTGCGCAGTCTATTGCTCGACAGCATTCGCCAGATCACGGTCGATACCTGCAAGACGATGAGCTGCCCGAAGCCACCTCTGGTGGTGATCGATGACGACGAATACACCCCGGCAGCCTACAATGATCCCGCCTTGACCGAGGCTGCCGCCAGCTTGTTCCGCAATCTGCTCGGCAAAGACAATGTTTTTGAACTACCGCCTACCATGGGTGGGGAAGATTTCGGACGCTACGCGAAGCACCTCGGTGTGCCCGGGCTGCAGTATCGTGTCGGCGTGGTGAGCCGGGAGCGTTGGCAAGCGAGTCTGGAACCCGGGGCATCCCCCTTACCGTCCCTGCACTCGGCGCTGTTTTATCCCGAGCCGGAGGAAACGGTTAAGCTAAGCCTCGAATCAATGGCCAATCTGGCGTTCGGGCTGCTGGCAAAATAAATACCTATCGATAGAGTGCAAAGCCGACGACGCATGGCTTTGGCAGCCTGTTTAAAGGGTTTCAAGGCGCGGATTAGCGGACGCAGCGCAAACTTCTCCAGATGCATCGCTGCTGTCGCGAATGCGCGATGGTCAGATCATAGTTCTGATGCGAGTCTCCCCCGTTGAGGTGTGACTGTTCGAAATGATCTCTGAGCCGAAATTTTTGCTGAGCCGAAACCGTCAGGCATTTTCCATTCTTCTTCTGACGCTGGCCGGAGCATGCATCGTGATGTTTTTCCCTACCGGCAGTGAG
>JBBKXR010000327.1:0-17083 GCA_037969585.1 Verrucomicrobiales bacterium | reverse complement strand
CGGTTATAATGAACGCTGCCGTCCTCAAGTACGTAGCGGCGATTCGAAGCGATGCGTTCTACCTTGGCTTTGCCGACGCCGAAATGCGTCACCGGCTTGGCATCGACGACACCTTGCTTAGCTGCCTCAGCAAGCCGTGTCAGAACATCAGTGTGAAAGGCCGGATCGATCACCTGATGTTCCGAGCCCACGTCGCGCAGCATCTTTTCCGCCGTCAAATCTGCCAGTGCCGTGTCGTGCTGATGGATCGAAGTCACCAGAACTCGTTTGCGATCCGTACCCACCGCCTCCGCCAGCGTGTCCCGCCAGGCGTTGTAGGCGTCGTTGCGGATCTCTCCCCAATCGACACTGCACACCACGAAGGGCTTGGCTTCATTGCCACTCGGAGACAGCAACACGAATCCGCGCGCTTCCAGTTTTGTCGTCACTCCCGTCGACAGTTTAAAACCACCCGTAAAAAGCATGTGTCCGACCGGCGGCGTGACATCGATCGCGAAAGTCGCCAGGCGCCATTGCTTGGCGTCCTGCGCAACTCCATTTCTGGTCGCTCCCACCAGCAGGAAGATTGACAGCAGACAGAAGCACAGAAGTATTCGGAGAAATTTCATGATTAAAAGACGACGCGGGCATCGGCACCAGCACCGGGATTCAGTTTAACGTGAGAGCGGAGGTGAAGCTTGAGATCGATCATGATTTTACCGATCACCAACAGCACTACCATAAATTTTGGGCTGCCCAAGGCTACGATAGCGAAGCCGCCCAGAAGAATCGCAATGTGCAGCACGATGATACGCGAATACGGAGCAAACATCAGTGCTGGCACCAACGTGCGCCGGTATTCGCCTTTGCCGATGTAGTTCACGAAAAACGAAAACAAATGACTCGCCAGCAGCGCCAGCGCAAACAGCAGACCCGTCCCAGAGAACAGCAGATCAACGATCGCCTGCATACCGCCCCCCAACGAAGTCGGCGGCGCGTTGCCAATCCCTCCCGCTGCACCGCCTAGAAGCGCAAGAATAAACATGCCGTGGCCCAAGCAAAACCCTCCGTAGTGAACAGTGAAGAAGGGAACGAGGAACAGCTTGGATCCATGATTCGCACAGCCACTGTTATCTGATAACTTTTCGATCTGCTGCTTCAACCTTTCCTCATTGACAATTGTCCCTCCGCCACTGCCACCACTTGAAATCGCTTCCGGCTGCGCCGCCTTCAATCTCTCGCGCAGTCTTACCAGAAGATCTATTTCCTCGAGGTTCGGATTGCACGTCACCATCTTCAGCACATTGACCAAACCGATGATGACATTCTCCAACCAATACAAAGCGATCACATCGAATGCACCCCAATCCCACAAGAACACTCCCACGATGGGAATCAGGTTGGTGACCACCAAAACAATCGTCGACGTGCGATAGTCGCGAGATTCCTTCCACGGGGTCATCAACCACTTTTGTCCCAGTATCCGCGCAGGCACAAGCCATTTGACGCAGCAAGGGGCAACCAGCATACTCCCCGGCCATGAAATTCGCCGGACTTGCCCTGACCGCTCTGCTTTTTGCTACCCTGTTGCCTGTCGCAGCTGGCGCTCAGGAAACGAGTGCAAAAACCGTCGCCGAAATCGAGAGCGAGGCAAAGTTGCGCATCGCCGCCTTCAAAACTCCGGACGATATCGACACCCGTCTGTTCGTCGACGAATCGCAGACCTCCAATCCCTCGGCGATCTGCTTCGATGACAAAGGCCGACTATACATCGCAGAGATCCACCGCTGGCGCGAAGGTGTCGAAGACATTCGCAATGAAGCGGCGATGCTGTTCGACGACGTCGCGATTCGAACTACGGCCGACCGCCTGGCAATGTATGAAAAGCACGCGCTTGATCGCCCGCTGTCCTACTACAGCCAACTCGCGGATCGTATCGTCGTCGTCGAGGATATCGACAACGACGGCCGTGCCGACAAAAGCTCGGTCTACGCCGATGGATTCAACGATCCGCTCGATGGCCCCGGCATCGGTCTGATCCATCGCGACAACCGCATTTACTACACCAACATCCCGCACCTGTGGATGCTCGAGGACAAAGACGGCGACGGCAAAGCCGAGAAACGCACCTCGATCCAAGACGGTTTCGGTCCGCGCATGAGCCTCAGCGGCCACGACATGCACGGACTCGTATGGGGTATGGATGGAAAACTTTATTGGTCGATCGGCGACCGCGGCTACAGTTTCACCACCAAAGAAGGTCGCCACTACGAAAAGCCCAATGAAGGCGCTGTCTTCCGCTGCAATCCCGACGGCTCGGAGCTCGAAGTTTTTTACGAAGGCCTGCGTAATCCTCAGGAGCTCGCCATCGATGCTTACGGCAATCTTTTCACCTGTGACAACACCGCCGACGCCTGGGACAAAGGTCGACTCGTCTACATCCTCGAAGGCGGCAACACCGGCTGGACGGCAGCGCACCAGTCTTTGCTCAATTTCCGCAATCAACTCGGCGTGCGCACCCCTGACTACCAGCACCCAGAACAGAAAAGCATCCCGATGAACCCGTGGATGACCGAAGGACTCTGGGAGAAAGAGTTCGACGGTCGCCCCGACTGGGTGCTGCCGCCGATCGAATACATTTCCTGGGGGCCCTCCGGGCTCGTCTACAACTACGGAGCCACCGCCCTCCCCGAGCGCTACGACTCCCACTTCTTCGTCTGCAACTTTGGCGGTTCAAAAGGTGATCTCGAAACCTGGAGCGTGGAAAATGACGGCGCGGGATTCAAAGCCGTCGACCACCACGTATTCATGGAAGGCGCAGGCAACACCGACGTCGAGTTCGGTCCCGACGGCCGGATGTACTTGAGCTGCTTCAACAACAACGGCTGGTACAAAGAAGACATCGGCAATGTTTACGCTCTCTACAACGAGGATGCGCTCAAGGACACGCTGGTTCGCGAGACCCACGAACTGCTGCTGCAAAATTTCGACGAGATGCCGACTGATTCACTCGATTCTCTGCTCGAGCACAAAGACCTGCGCGTCCGTCAGCGCGCCCAGTTCGCTCTCGCGAAAAAGGGCGACGCCGAAGCCCGCGCCACGTTTGAATCCGCCGCCCGCGAGTCCGGGAACCTTTTCAAACGCCTGCATGGAATCTGGGGGCTTGGCCAACTCGCCGCCGCCGGACAAACGGAAGTCTATGCGGTCCACATCTCGCTATTAAAAGACGACAACGTCGAAGTCCGCGCCCAGGCCGCCAAGGTGCTCATCGATGCCGACACCGCCGAGGCAGGGGCCGCGCTCACCGAAGCGATCGGCGATGAATCGGCGCGCGTGCAAGCCTTCGCCGCCATCGGTGCCGGCAAAAATGGTGCCGTTAACGCAACTGCTTCCCTGTTCGGACTGCTCTCCAAAAACGATGACGCCGATGCCTTCGTTCGCCACGCCGCGATTCAAGGGCTTACCTACTTGGGTAATGCAGATTCACTGCTCGCCAAAGCGGATGACGCATCCGTTGCGGTCCGACGCGGCGCCCTGCTTGCCCTGCGCAAACTCCACGACCCACAGATCAAAACATTCCTCGACGACGCCGATGCTTCGATCCGCAACTCCGCCATCCGCGCCATTCACGATCTCGATATGACTGACGCCATGCCCGATCTCGCCACCGAGATCGAGCGTAGTTTCGCCGACGCAGAAAATCCCGCCGCAGTGCCCGCCAATCATCGCGACCAGATTCTGCACAACCGATTGATCAACGCCAATTTCCGCCTCGGCAAAACCAGCAACGCCGAACGCCTGCTCAAGTACGCCGCCAACACCGCCCTGCCCGCACTCAACCGCGAGCAAGCTCTCGCCGCTCTTGAAGAATGGCCGGCACCGACCATCGTCGATGCCGTCACCGCCCAGTTTCGACCGCTCGATCCCGCCACTCGCGACGACATCGGCGAAACCGTCCGAAGCCACCTCGGCCCGGTTCTCGACGATGCCAAAGGGCCACTCCTGACCCGCGCCCTTCAGGTCGCCGTTCAGTACGGAGCCGAGATTCCCACCCCGCTGCTCACCTCAGTCCTCAAGAATCTAAAGGCCGATACCGAACTGCGCGTTCAATCGATCAAATCACTTGCCAAGAGTGATCCCACCGCACTCGACGCGTTGACCGTGACGCTGCTCAGCGATGCCCAGGCCCCAGTGCGGGCCGAAGCGACCCGTGCCCTGATCACGCGTGATGCCACTCACGGTCTCGACGCCGCACTCAAGCTGGCCGGTTCGAAAAATCTGCGCGACCGCCAGAACGGTTACGCCATTCTCAGCGGCATCGATGACGCCAAGGTCACTGATTTCTTCAAAACCCAACTCGATACCCTGCTCGCCGGGAAGGAAACCGTCGGCTCACAGCTTGACCTCCTCGAAGCGGCCGAAAAAATCGACAACCCTGACATTGCCGCAAAGCTGGCAGCATGGAACGCCTCGCTCGATGCGTCCGATCCATTCTCTGCCTACAAAGTAGCACTCGACGGCGGCGACCCTGACGTCGGACAGGAACTCTACCTGACGCACGCTGCGGCGCAGTGCAACAAATGCCACAAGGTCGGCAAAACCGGAGGCATCGCCGGCCCCGAACTCACCGACCTCGGCACGCGCCAGAAGGCTCCCTACATCCTGGAATCACTGATCAACCCCAGTGCCATCGTCGTCCCCGGTTACGGCATCACCATCCTCACCCTAAAGGACGGCGGCAGTATCGGCGCAACCCTGCTTGAAGAATCCGACACCGAGCTGACATTAAAAAATCCCGACGGCAGCACCCAAAAAATTGCCGTCGCCGACATCGCGACCCGTCAGCCGCCCATGTCCGCCATGCCGCCAATGATCGCCTTCCTCAAAAAGCGGGAGATCCGCGACCTCGTCGCCTACCTCAGCACCCTCAAAGGCCAAGCCGCCACCGGTCACTAATTAATCACAGGAGATCGGAGTTAGGAGTTCGGAGTTAGTTTCCGTCCAGCTCCTTACTCCTTGCTCCTTGCCCCTAAAAGAATATGGACGTCAAACAAACCGCCCACCTCGCCCGTCTCGCACTCAGCGACGACGAAGCCAAACTTTATCAAACCCAGCTCGAGGATGTGCTCAAGTACATCGACAAGCTGCAGGAACTCGACGTCTCCGGCATCGAACCGACCGCCCACGCCAACCCCGTGTTCAATGTCGTCCGTGAAGACATCGCCCGCGACGAGGCCGATTGTTTCACACAGGAAGAAGCCCTCAGCAACGCCCCTGCGAGAACCAGCGACCAATTTAAGGTCACGCAGGTCATCGAGTAGCGCCTCCCAGTGGACGAAACTGTGATACTGGCGTCTCGCCAGTCCCCGTGGACGAGCCCTCCGGACGATCCAGCAAAGAACAACCAACCAAGCACAAGAAACCAAAAAACGTGTCCCTCCCCTACACCATCACCGCCCTTCGCCAGGCCTACACCAGTGGCAGCCTCTCACCTGTCGACGCCATCCAGTCGCTCTCCGACACCATCGAGTCGCGCGACGGCGAGATCGGCGGCTACCTCTCCCGGGATACTGAGACCGCACTCACTGAGGCGAAAAACGCCGATCTTTCACTGCCCCTCGGCGGAGTACCCATCGCGATCAAAGACCTGATCAACGTCAAAGGCCAACCTTGCGGCTGTGCTTCGAAAATACTGTCCGGAAAGTATACCTCGCCCTACGACGCAACGGTGATCCGCAAACTCCGTGCCGCCGGTGCCATCCCTTACGGACGCGCCAACATGGACGAGTTCGCGATGGGATCATCGACCGAAAACTCTGCCTTCAAACCGACCCGCAATCCATGGGACACGACGCGCATTCCCGGCGGATCATCCGGCGGTTCTGCGGCTGTGGTCGCTGCCGGCGAAGCCATCGCCGCCCTTGGTTCCGACACCGGTGGCTCGATTCGCCAACCGGCGGCGCTTTGTGGTGTCGTCGGCCTGAAACCCAGCTACGGACGCGTCTCACGTTTCGGCCTGGTCGCGTTTGCCTCATCGCTCGATCAGATCGGACCGATGACTCACACCGTCGAAGACAGCGCACTGTTACTGCAAGCCATCGCCGGTTCCGACGAGCGGGATTCGACCTGTCTCGACGACGAAGTTCCTGATTACCTCGAAGCCATCGGCCAGGACATCAAGGGACTGCGCATTGGTCTACCCGCCGAGTACTTCGCCGAAGGCCTCGATCCCGAAGTTAAGGCATCGGTCGAAGCCGCCATCGCCCAACTCGAATCACTCGGCGCCGAGACGGTGCCACTGTCGCTGCCGCACACCGACTACGCGGTTGCTATCTACTACATCATCGCCACCGCCGAAGCGTCCGCCAATCTGGCCCGCTTCGATGGCGTCCGCTACGGTCACCGTGCCGATGCCCCCACCGATCTGCTCGATCACTACGAGCGTTCGCGCGCCGAAGGTTTCGGCGCTGAAGTAAAACGCCGCATTCTGCTTGGCACCTACGTGCTCAGTTCCGGCTACTACGACGCCTACTACGTGCAGGCGCAAAAGGCGCGCACCTTGATTCGCAAAGACTTCACCGAAGCCTTCGAAAAGTGCGATCTGATCGCCTCACCGGTGACGCCGACTCCGGCCTTTCCGATCGGTGAAAAATCCAATGACCCCCTGCAGATGTACCTCGCCGACATCTACACCATCGCCGCCAACCTTGCCGGAATTTGCGGCATCAGCATCCCCTGCGGTTTTGCCAAAAGTGACACCGGCAGCGACCTGCCGATCGGCCTGCAATTACTCGGCCCGAATCTCGGCGAACCGACCTTGCTGAAGGCAGCGCACGCGTTTGAGCAATCAACCGAATGGCACAAGCGGCGCGCTCCAGGTGTTGATCAGTAGAACGGTCGTCACCTTCGCTTCGCAGTCGGCGGTGTTTGATCAACCGTGGCACATTGAGCCACGGCCGATGATATAGTGTTCGGAGCAGGCGTCGCCACGACGCCTCAAAGCCGATGTCGACTCTTCCTTGGGCTACTCCCGGGAGCGTCCGACCGCCATTAGCCTGGCCCCCTGTCGACCTCGCTACCGATGTACTCTAACGAACGGAGTACTCCAACGAAATGAAACAATGGCAGGCCCATCTCGGCGGCGACAAGGAATCTTCAGACCCAACTGAGGAAACTTTGCAACGACTGATAAAAAACCTGACGGAGCAATTTTTCCATCCTAACCTACAACTTATGATCTAGACTCGATACCGACGCCGAGATCTTGACGGAGATTTCGATTAACGATAAAAACTAATCGATGAAGTGAGACCGGTTGCTGCCAAGCCCCGCCAAATTCCGCTCTATCAACGACAACGATCGACAGAAAGAACAATAACACGAAGACGGCGTTAGTCGGCGTGCGGGGCCAGAGCCGATACCGCATTCCTTTTTCCAATCAGGACCTTCACGCACTCGGTGAAAACAGCGAAGTAAAAGAGTTCCTGAGCTATTTTTTAAAGCTCTTCCCCGAAAAATCAAAAGAGCCATTATCTGCGGTAGCCGATAACGAGAAAGCTCAATAAATCAC
Source organism: Verrucomicrobiales bacterium (assembly GCA_037969585.1). GTDB lineage: Bacteria > Verrucomicrobiota > Verrucomicrobiia > Verrucomicrobiales > DEV007 > JBBKXR01. The sequence goes on along the minus strand of JBBKXR010000327.1, from coordinate 9,534 downwards.
TTTACCGTTGACACTCAAGCCGCCAGTGACCTTGATGATCAACCGTTAACAGTAACCATCAGCAATATGAAACGAACCGTCGGCATCCTTCTTCTTTGCATTGGAATCAGTAGCCCGTCGTGGGCAGCCGAGGGAGTGCGAATACTGCCCGACTCTGCAGAAGGCGTGGGTTTAGCTGGCGGACGTTTCGCGCTCTCCGATGATCCGTCGGTAGTTCGCAGCAACCCGGCGCGTCTGACGCTCTTCGATGGGGCCGCATTCCAACTGAATTCTCAAGTTTGGTACGGTGAAACCGACTTCACCCGTTTCGACGGTGCGACGGACTCGAAGGTCGATCCGTGGGTGATCCTGGCCGGATTAAATATCGTCTACCCTATCAATGACACCATCACCGTAGGCCTTGGCGTCAGTGCTCCTTACGGCGTAGGCATCAACTGGCGACGCGACGGCTTGTTCCAATACATCGCGGCATCGGAAGCGCTCCTGGAGACTTTTGCCATCAATCCTGCGATCGGCGTTCAGGTTACCGAAAAGCTCTCCGTAGGTATCGGCGCCGACATTTTTTATTCCCACGTGAAGCTTGAGCAGGCCTACCCCTGGTCGGCGGTTACCGGCAGACCGTCCCGCGACGGCCACATGATCTTCGAAGGCGACGGCTGGGGATTGGGCGCCTACCTGGGGCTCGATTACCAGATCACCGAAGACCACCGCATCTCCATCGCCGGGCATTTGCCGGTGACCGTTGAATACAACGGCGACTTCGACATCAACAACATTCCCGACTCGCTTAAGAGCACCTATTCATCGCGCACCGATTTCGATTCCGAGATCGAATTTCCCGCGTCGGTCGGAGTAGGCTACGGCTGGGATGTCACCGAGCGTCTGTCGCTCGGCACAGACTTCGAGTGGATCCAGAACTCCAGTCACGACGACCTGCCTCTGACGATCGGACGCAACCAATCCCTGCTCGGCGTCGACGGCCTGGATCTCGGTTGGAAAGACTCGTTCAGCACCGGCGTTGGTTTTGAGTATGCAATGAGCGATACGTTTCGGCTGCGCGGCGGTTATCTCTACTCGGAATCGCCGATGAACGATCCGGGATTTACCCCTTCGGTTCCCGTCGACGATCGGCATATGCTCAGCCTCGGTTACGGCTACGACTGGGGACAGAATACCATCGACCTCACTTACTCGACGATGTTCTTCGAAGACCGCGACGTGAATGGCGCTGCGCAGCGCGGCTATGATGGCACCTACGAAAATTTGTGGCACGTCCTCGCGATCAGCTATACCCGCCACTTCTGATTTCCGCACGCATTGCGCCCATTAGTGACAAGGTATGAATTCCGAAGCTAACGCTTTCACAGAAGCGGACAACAATGCCGCTCATCAGTTGCTCACGGAACTGAAGACTCGTACCGCGACTCAAGCGCTCCCCTATCAGCACGGGGTTGAAGAACACGCGTTGAAAACTCTGTTTGAGAATTTTGGCCGCACGCGCGCCGCGATAAAGGCAAATCCAGGTTGTGAGCCGTTCGCCCCGTTCCTGACCAGCGGCAACACGGGGCCCAAATCGGTGAAAAGTTGGTTTCAGAGTCTGGCGAAAAATTTACTGCTTCCCGACTAGCCACGACGCGCTATCACCGGCCACCCTAACTCCTACTGCCCACCGTACGAAAGGATTGCGCAAAAAACATAGCTCACATTTATCGCCGCAACTTGCCACCGGAAAACCGAATGTTTTGCCCCACCCATTTCTCGAAATAAAACAGGAACCACTATGACCCCAGTACCTCACCATCCTGACGGCCCCGGCAGCTTCACTGACGAAGAACTCGACGCCACGCGGCAGGAAGGCGACCCTTATGCCGATGATCTGGCCGAAAAAATCTTCGGTGAAGGTTCGATGAACGCCGAACCTGGCAGCCGGCTCGGCTACAACAAACTGGTCGATATTGCCGATCTGCTCGATACCGACTCGGAACTGTTGCTGTTGGAAAATTCAAATTTTTCGAAGGCTCTTAAGCAGTTTCCAAAGGAATTCCAGGACTACTATGATCCGATGCCTGCTCCCGATTGGGTCGATATCACTAAGCTGGAAAAAGCCACCGACCTGTGGCGGACACATTCGCTGCCGATGTTGGGCATTCTTTACGCCGCCAGTCTGCCGGCCTGCTACCTGATGAAGAATGGGATTCCCGCGCTCTACCAGACCGCGAAGCTCAAAGATTCCAAGTATGTATTCCAGCGAATCTACGAGACCGGCTTAATGCTCGACGCTGTGATGAGCCCGGGCGGGTTCGAACTGGTGCACGACATTATCCCGGACGCGGACGATGTATTTCTTCACAGTCTTGAGGACAACGTGGGCGGACACTGGAAACAGGAGGGCGACAAGTTCGTCAAGGTTTCGGATACCGGGACAAAAGACGGCGCCAAAGATCCTAAGCTGTCACCGACCGAGCAGGTCGAAGCCGAAGAAAAGACGGTAAAAGCAGGCTTTCGAGTAGCCGCAGGCCGACGTGCTTACCTGTGGGGCCGCGGTTATATCACCGCAAAGAAAGTTCGCATGCTGCACTCGTCCATGCGCTTCCTGCTGCTCAATCCCGGCATCATGAAACCGCGCGGCGGGAGCGAAGCGATGGCCGATAAGTTTGCCAAGGCCCACGGCAGCGAGCCCTATCCTTACGAGAAACTCGGCAAGCCGGTGAATCAGGAGGATCTGGCTTTTACGCTCCTGACCTTTTCCTACCTCATTCCGCGAGGCATGGAGATGATCGGCTGCAAACTGACTCTGGAACAGAAAGAGGCGTTCCTGCATCTCTGGCGGGTGGTCGGCCACACCATGGGCCTTCGCGATGATCTGATGACCGACAATTGGGACGAAGCTAAACGCCTCTACGACCGCATCCACCGCCTGCAGGCGGGGTCCTCACCTGAAGGGATCGCGCTGACCGAAGCGGTCATGGGCTTTCTGAAGACCTACCTACCGAGCGCTTTCGGCATCAGTGAGCGCGTCCCCGTGGCGCTGATCGGCGCACAGATGGGAGAGGATGCGCACATGCTGTTCAGCGACCACAACAACGCGATTCTCGGCAGCCTGCGTACTCGATGCTCGATGAAGGTAACACGCTTAGCGCTGAGGTTTTTCAACCGGCGCTACGAACGTCTGATGAACTGGATCCCTGTCGCCAACCGCGTTTTTGGCGATCTGCTACACCGCTCCGCAGAACTCCTCGTCATGAGTTGGCGCGACGAGTACACCCGCAAACCTTTCTACGTGCCGATCACTGCCAACACCTGGCAGTTGCAGCAGGGTGTCGACGATGAGTTTCGCGAACGATTGCACGACTGGCGCCAGCACCTGTTTCTGGCGCTGGGCAGTTCGGTGCTCGCCATGGGCATTATGTTTATGGCGATCACCGTCAGCTTGATTTTTTTGATATTCGGCATGATCGGCGCTATGAAAATAGGTCTACTGGTGGCCCTTTTCGGACTCATTTATTCGATCTTTGAAATCGACTTACGCATTCCGAAGATTTTCAGAAGCCGACCCACACCGGCCGGTGTCAGTGTACGCGGCAAGTGAGCCAATTATCCGTTCCGCTGCCCCTACATCTCCCGTTCTCCTTCCACCATGACGCAACCGACCAATTCTCCGCTGTCTCGAATCCCAAGAGCGGTCGCAGCATCAGCCTCTCTCGAAGCCGCTCCTTTCGGAGTGCTTTGGGTCGATCACGATGGCGGCGTCGGCTACGCCAACCAACACGTCGAAACACTGCTCGGCTGGCCTACCGAAGAATTGCTGGGCCACAAGATTTCTCAGTTGGCAACTTTCTGGAGCGCCACCGAATGGCAGGATACGGTGTGGAAAAAGGCGGGCGAAGAACAACTGGCCGCGATCGAAGGCTCCTGGCAGAACAAGGACAACAGTTCCAGCATGCTGTCAGCTCTGCTCAGTCGCCTGCAGATTGCAGGTCAGGAGATGATGGCAATCTACCTTCACCCTGCGAAAAGTTCTCCGGGCCCTTCCCCCGGCTCCTCGCAGAGCGGCTATACGGAGTTTTTGGATCATGTCCCGTCCGGAGTTTGCATGGTCGATTCGGATCTCAAGATTCTGGAGATTAATCCGAAGCTATGCGCCATTACCGCAACCGACACATCTTCCGCCATCGGCACCAGCCTTGCGGACTTACTTCGCCCAGCCGATACTGAAACCGAATCGCTCTGGCACCAACTCCCCAGTTTGGGTCTCCAGAGCTGGGCACTGAGGTACCGGGATCCCCAGGGCCATGTCTACCACCTGATCATTTCGTCGCAGGCTGAACGTTCCGCCGAGAAGGGATCGCCGCAGTTCATGGTGACCGTCGAAGATGTGTCCGAACGCGTGCAGTTGAAACGACTGCTCGATCAGCACGAACACAGCTTCGAGCATCTGGCCCGCAACACGCCGGGCATGATTTACAAGTTCGTCATGTCACCGGACGGCCAGGCGTCCTTCCCTTATGCCAGTCCGGGCAGCTATGACATCTGGGAAATCGCTCCGGAAGAAGTTCGCGATGATGCCACCCCGATCATAAAACTGGTGCACCCGGACGATCTGGCTGGTTTCCAAAATAGTGTCATGAAATCGGCGTCGGAGCTTTCCCCGTGGGAATTTGAAGGCCGTATGATCACCCCTTCCGGCAAAGAAAAATGGTTTCACGCCGCATCGCGCCCCGAACTGGCGGAAAATGGCGACATCGTCTGGCAGGGACTGTTGATGGACGTCTCCCATCAGAAAGCGATCGAAGAAAAGCTCAAGGCCGCCACGCTCAAGGCCGAATCCGCCGCGCGCTCCAAGGCCGACTTCCTGGCTAACATGAGCCACGAGATCCGCACCCCGATGAACGGTGTCATCGGCATGTCCGAATTGCTTGCCAACACTGAACTTGCGCCCCGGCAGGAGCATTACGTCGATACCATCCGCTCCTCGGCCGAAGTGCTGCTGACGATCATCAACGACATTCTCGACATCTCCAAGATGGAGGCGGGTAAACTGCTCATCCACAACGCTCTGTTCGACATGCGCCGGATGCTCGACGACGTCGCCACGCTGCTCGCTCCCCGCGCATTCGACAAAGGCATCGAACTCATCGTGCGCTACGCACCCGGAGCGCCGCAACGCGTGATCGGAGACGCGGTTCGGCTTCGGCAGATTCTCACCAACCTGATCGGCAACGCCATCAAATTCACTGCCGAAGGTCATGTGCTGGTTCAAGTCACCGAAGTCGAACGCAAGGACGACAGGGCGACCATCAAGTTCAGTGTCACCGACACCGGCATCGGCATCAGCCCGGAAGCGATGACCCGCCTGTTCCAGAAATTCGAACAGGAAGACTCGTCGACTTCGCGCAAGTTCGGCGGTACCGGCCTCGGCCTGGCGATCAGCCGTCAGTTGGTCGAACTGATGGATGGCGAACTCGACGTAAAGAGCACACTCGACCACGGTTCTAACTTCTACTTTTGCCTGACAATGGAGGTTGCTGACGACGACATGGACGACGAAGTGCAATCCCTCGACTTCAGCAATCTGCGTATTCTCGGCGTCGACGATCATCCAGTGAACCGCGAAGTTCTGGCCGACCTTCTGGGCGGTTGGGGCGCCCAGCATCTCGAAGTTGAATCCGGCGAAGCCGCGCTTCGCGAACTGCGCCAGGGAGTGAAGGATAACGACCCCTTCGACATCGCGCTGCTCGATTTCCAAATGCCCGGCATGGACGGAGTTTTCCTGGCAAGCGCGATTCGCGCCGAACCGGAAATCAACGACGTCATTATTCTGATGCTCAGCTCAGCGAGCTTTCAAGATGACCAGCAGCGTGAACTCGCCCAGGCCGGCGTCGCCGGACAACTGCTCAAACCATTGCGCCAGTTTGAGCTCCGCGAAGCCCTCGGCAATGCCCTGGCTGCCAGCGACAAAGAAGGCGAAGTTGCCGATCCCAACGCCACTCCCGCGCTGGAAACCAAATCAAAGCCCGCCTTTGTAACTCCGGAGCAGTCGTCATCGCTGCGGGTACTGCTCGCCGAAGACAACGAGGTCAACATCGAGATCGCATTGGAAATGCTTAAGAATCTCGGCCTCAACGTCGATTGCGCCGAAGATGGCAAAGTGGCGTTGGCGATGTTGAAAAAGGAGCCGTACGACATCGTCTTCATGGATTGTCAGATGCCCAAGATGGACGGCTTCGAAGCCACCCGCGCGATCCGTGAAAACGAAAGCAGCCCGCAACCGATCATTATCGCCATGACCGCACACGCCATGGCGGGCGACCGGGATCGCTGCCTCGATTGCGGCATGGACGACTACCTGGCCAAGCCAGTGACCTTCATGGAGCTCAACCGGGTCATCCAGAAGTATTCTGAAATCATCGAGCAACGCAGGACCTCGGGCGAGTCTGCCGAGAAGGAGATCTGGCCCCTGTTTGACAAGCAAGCCGGACTCGCTGTCACCGGAGGTAGCGTAGATGTTCTGCGCCGGGCCGTCTCGATCTGGTGGCGGAAAGTCCCCGAATGGCTGACCGACCTGAAGACCGGTTTCCAGCGCGGTGATGTAGAACAGATCCGCAACGTCGCACACACCATTCGCGGCGCGGCGGCGAACATCGGCGCGGTCTCCGCGGGTAAGGCCGCGCAGCAGTTAGAAGAGAAAATCACCGCCGATAACCTGGAGGAAATGTCGAACGCCTTCGATCATTTAGTCGTCGATATCGAACGACTGCGGAGTGTCGCCAGCGAGGAATCCATTTAGTCACTACCCCATCATGCCTCTCACTCCTCCCAAGCCCACGCTGACTTCGAGAATACTCATCGCTGACGACGACCCGGTCAGCTGTTCGATCCTCGGTGATCTGGTAAAAGATCAGGGCTACGAAATCATCGTCACCGATAACGGAACAGAAGCCTGGCAAATTCTTCAGGATGATCCGGGAATTCGCGTCGCCTTCATCGACTGGATGATGCCCGGCATCGACGGCCCATCACTGTGCACCAACATCAAGGAAGGCATCAGTGACCGCTACATCTACGCCATCATGATCACCGCCAAGGTGGAAAAGAAAGACCTCATCGAAGGCATGGAGGCCGGTGCCGACGAGTTTATCAGTAAGCCGGTTCATGAGGGCGAACTGATCAGCCGTCTGCACGCCGGAGAACGCATGCTCGCCACGGAACAACGTCTTCGCGCCGAGATGCTGCGTGCCGATGAACTGCTGACCAACATCATGCCGCCGCGCATCGCCACTCGACTGAAGGCGGGCGAGAACTACATCGCCGACATTTTTCCCGAGGCCAGCATCATGTTCCTCGATATCGTCGGCTTCACCGACTGGTGTCTGCGCATGGACGCGCAATCCATGCTCGAACAATTGAATTCCCTGTTCGCCCTGTTCGATGTCGAGATTGGTAAGTATGGTCTGGAAAAAATCAAAAGTGTCGGCGACGCCTACCTGGTCGCAGGTGGCGTACCCAACCCAAAGCATGATCACGCGCCGGCGATGGCGAAACTAGCGATCGCCATCCGCGATCGAATCGGAGAAATGAACAAGCATCGCCTGCAGCCGTGGTGCATTCGAACCGGCATCAGTTCGGGTCCTGTCGTCGCGGGGGTGATCGGTGAAAAACGTTTCATCTACGATGTCTGGGGCAACACCGTAAACAACGCTGCACGGCTTGAGGATGCAGCAGGCACAGATGAAATTCTCATCAGCCAAGCCACCTACGAGCAACTCGTAGACCAATTCGATTGTGAGCCCGTTGGCCAACTTGAACTCAAAGGGCTCGGTGAACAAAACGTCTGGAAACTGATCGGCGAAAAGTCGTAGTCGACCTATCCGATTTCGCCCCCCCCTCTGAGATCGTAGCTTCACCCTGAGAACTGGCTGTTGGAAGATTGCCCGGCGAAGCCGGCACCTCCACTTCATGCCTGTTCTTTTAGCTTCCGTCTGGTGGTTCCGCTTGCCAATTCTGCAACTCCGATCTCACCGCGGTGTTTCTTCGATCATAGCGGCGGTTTCCAAACTTCCTGCGACCACCTGGCCCGCAGAATCCGCCTTTCATCCTCTAAGTAAAACCGACAATGAAACTGAAATCCATTACCACAACCATGATTGCTGTGGCCGCTGCGGCCGCCGCAGGATTTTCGACGGCTGCCGAAGAAGGCGCTGCCGATAAACCCAAGGCAACAGGCGAACGCCCTGCTGGACCGCCCCCGGAAGTCGTCGCCAAATTTGACAAGGACGGCGATGGCAAACTTAATGATGCCGAACGCGCCGAAGCGCAAAAAGATCGCCCGCAACGTCCTGATGGCAAAGGTAAGGGCAAAGGCAAAGGTCATCCCGAAGGCGACAAACCCGGCGAAGGCAAAGTGCGTCCCGAAGGCGACAAGCCCGGCGAAGGCAAAGTGCGTCCCGAGGGCGACAAACCCGGAGAAGGCAAGGGGCGTCCAGGCGGCGGTGCTGCCGAACTGTTCAAGCGCGCTGACAAGAACGGCGATAACAAACTCACTGAGGACGAAGTTCCGGCTGAAGCGTGGGCTCGCCTTTCCAAAGCCGACAAAGACAGTGATGGATCAGTCACCGTCGAAGAACTACAAGCTGCCGGCGGCGGTCGTCCAAGTGGCGGCGGCGGGGACCGGTTGAAAGAGATGGACAAGAATGGTGACGGAAATCTTTCTAAAGACGAAGTCCCCGAGCGTGCATGGGAATACATGTCTCGTGCGGACAAAAATGGCGACGATGTGCTTTCCAAAGAAGAACTCGAAGGCATGCGTGCTGCCGCCGGTGGCCGCGATGGCCGTCCAGGTGGTGACGCCGGTGCAGGCGATATGTTCGCTAATCTCGACAAGGACAAAGATGGCAAACTCACCGAAGCTGAGGTTCCCGAGCAGCTCTGGGCCCGCTTGTCGAAAGCCGATAAAGATGCCGACGGTGCCGTCAGCAAAGCCGAAATGGACGCCGTTCGCGGTGCCGCCGACGGCAAAGGTGGCCAGCGCGACGGTGACACGGACAGCAAGCCTAAGCGCCCCAAGATCGAGTCCTGATCGACCCACCTGAGTTTTTCTCATTTCCGAATCCCAGCGATTCGGCTGATAGCCGCCCGGAAGCGATTCCGGGCGGTTTTTTTGTGCCCATTTGGCCCGTAAGAGGCTGCATCCGCACCGTTACGGACCAAAAGAGTTTTAAAAACATTCATTTCAGTATTGCAAAAGTTATCAATTTTGTGTATAAAATATGAAAATTATAGGTCAACGCGACCTCTGTTATGCCGCAAACCATCACAAAAGCTCGTTCCCTGCTCGTTATCGTCGCCCTGGTGACATCGGCAGCGGCCCTCGTTTTCACTTTGCGCAACGCCATGACCTCTCCCAACGGCCTGGGATTCTGGAACCGGACCACTACCGAAGGCGATCTCGCTTTCCCGGTCATCGCCGAACGCGAGATCGAAGCCGTTCCGACCACCGTCGCGGTAGTCGGTGATGCTGCCGACATCACTTTCGAC
>JBBKXR010000326.1:0-3857 GCA_037969585.1 Verrucomicrobiales bacterium | reverse complement strand
GTCGGCCAACTTGAGGAGAGCCTCGCCAATGCCCGCGAAAAAGTGCAGCAGGCGCACATCGACTTTTCCACCCTCGAAGGTCAGCACACCTTGGTCAGCAAGGAAGTTCAGCAGGCCGAAAACAAAATCGAAAGCCTTCGCTACGAGCAGGGCGAAGTTTCCAAGCGTCGCGATACCCTCGAAGCGGAACTCAACACCGCACGCGACGCCGCCACGGAAGCCGCCGACCATTTGCAACGTTCGACAACCGGCATCGATGAGCTGAGCCAGCAACTCGAACTCGCTGAGCAGAAAGAGAATGAATTCGTCGAACGCCTCAACGAAGTTCGCACTACCATCGCCGTCGAGAAACGCGCCCGCGAAGCCCTGCTTCACCAGCGCACGCCGATGACCAGTCGCGTCACCGAGCTGAGCGAATTGGCCACCCGTCGTCGCTCCGAGATCGGCACCTACACCGAGCGCATCGAAAACGCCCAACGCGAGTCGACCGAACTGCAGCAGAGTATCGAAGGCGCTCAGGTAAAGCTGACCGAATTTCAGGCCGGCCTCGCGCAGATTCAAGAAGAGCGCGGCCAAGCCGTTCAACTCATCGAAGAAGGCGAAGCCGAACTCAACAAAGCACGCAAAGATATTCAGTCCGTGTCCGCGCAACGTGGCAGCGAAGAGGTCAAATCAACGCAGATTGAACTGCGACTGGAAAATATCGAGTCGTCCGTGCGCGAACGCTACCAGACCGACCTCGATCGCTTCGAACCCGACAGCCACGCGCTGCTCGCCGTCATCGATACCCAACGCAAAGCCTCCGACCGCAACGCCAGACGCCGCGAGACCATCGACGGCCAAAATGACGAAGACGACGATACCGTCACCGACGAAAACGAGACCGAGATCGAAGTCGCCACCGACATCGAAGCGATGGAAGCCGACGCGGAAAACATCGTTGAATTTGTCGACGCAGCCGAACCCGACTGGGATTTCGTCGAAGAAATCGTCGGCGGCCTGCGCAACAAGCTCGACTCGATGGGACCGGTCAATCTCGACGCTATCGTCGAGTTCGAAGAACTCGAAGAGCGCCACAAATTCCTCAAAGAACAGCACGACGATCTGGTCAACGCCAAGGACGAACTGCTTAACGTCATCGCACGTATAAACCGCGATACTCGACGCATGTTTGCCGAGACCTTCGAGCAGATCCGCATCAACTTTAAGGAAATGTTCAAAGAGCTGTTCGGCCCCAAAGCCCAGGCCGACCTTGTGCTCACCGCCGACGAAGACCCCCTCGAAGCCGGCATCGACGTCATCGCCAAGCCTCCCGGCAAAAAGCTGCAATCAATCACCCTGCTCTCCGGTGGCGAGCGTTCGATGACTGCCGTTGCTCTGCTATTCGCCATTTACATGGTCAAGCCGTCACCGTTCTGCGTGCTCGACGAACTCGATGCCCCGCTCGACGAATCGAACATCGGTCGCTTCATCAAAGTGCTCGACCGCTTCATCAACGACAGTCAGTTTATCATCGTCACTCACAGCAAACGCACCATGAGCCGGGCCGACGTCATGTATGGCGTGTCGATGCAGGAGTTCGGCGTTTCAAAAACCGTCGGCATGGAATTCTCCAGCGAGAAACGCGACCACGCCCCGGTCGATCCGACCGCCGCAGTCAGGAAAAAGAGTCAGCCGCTGGAAGTCGAGGCTGTGGTAGAAGATGCCGACCCCGAAACCGAAACCGAAACTGCGGACGCGACCACTTGACGACCCGGACGGTGGAGGACCGCGGAGCCCTTACCAACCATTGCGTCTCTGCGGATAGTGGAAAGTGGCCCCATTGTTCGGATCGTTACAATCGATGTAGGGCACGCCATTTCCTGGAACGGTGGTCTCCCAAACGTAAACGCCGTACTTCGGGCATTGCGGCTCGACGGGAAACATTCCGTCCGCCCCTACCAGTGTGCCGAGATGGGCCAGCGAATCGCCAGGACTCAACTGGTAGAGATTCTGATAAGACCGGACCGCCTTCTGAACAGAGGAAGAAATGAGCAAACACTCGGCACGATCTGAGCCATTTTTGTAGGCAAGAGCCCCGACGAAAAGCGCCGTAATTAGTCCGAGAAGCACTGCGATCACCAAGGTGACTTCGATCAGCGTCATGCCGGCGGCTCTTAAAATTCGTTGGGTGGTCATCCTTGTGTCAGTTACTTCTTTCCGAACCAAAGACACAATGCGCTATTTTCTTGTTTTTATCAATATTATATTTTTTATTGTTTTTATAGCTCAAAGTTGATTGTTAGATTTTCTTGAATAGTCACATTGCCCAGCATCGAACCGTGAAGCTGAACCACGCGGCTAATCTCGCCCCAAACCAAGAAAACCGTTGCCTCTGAGGTCGAGCGAACGCTACATTGCGAGCAAATTTCCGCTTTCCCAGATCCCGACCGGTAACCCGTATTCCATGGCCGAGGCCGCCCCTTCTGTCACCACCGAAACGCCCACCCGACAACAGCGCTGCATTTCCGTGTTCCGCTGGATGCTGCTCGGCCGCGCCTTCGAAGACAAAATCGCCAAACTTTACCGCGGCGGTAAAATCGTCGGTGGCGTCTACCTCGGGCGCGGGCAGGAGGCCTACAGCGCCGCTCTCGGTCATGCCTTGGATCAAAGTCGTGGCGACATTTTTGCGGGCCTGATTCGCGATCAAGCGGGCCGAATGGCTTTTGGCGAACCGCTCATCGATTCCGCACGCACCTACCTCGGTTCCGCCGAAGGGCCCATGCGTGGCCGTGACGGCAACATCCACCGCGGTCGACCCGACCTCGGAATGCCCGCGATGATCAGCCACCTCGGCGCAATGATCCCAGTGGTCAACGGCATGCTCATCGCCCATCGATTTCAATCGACCACGGACAGTCCGCCGATCGTCGGCGCGACCACCATCGGCGACGGTGGCACCTCAACCGGCGCCTTTCACGAAGCCGTCAATCAAGCCGCTGTGGAAAAACTCCCGCTGGTGATCGCCATCGCCAACAACCAATTCGCCTACTCAACACCCGCCTCCGAACAGTTTGCCTGCACCGACCTGGTCGACCGCGCGATCGGTTACGGCATCGAAGGTTACAGTATCGACGGCACCGACCTTCTCGCCTGCATCGATACGTTTGAAAAAGCCGTCGGTCGCGCTCGCGAAGGTCACGGCCCGCAGATGGTGGTCGGCAAAATGCTGCGCCTCGCCGGTCATGGCGAGCACGACGACGCTGCCTACATCCCACCCGAACTGCGCGACCAACCGCACGGCGGCGACTGCAATGAGATCGCTGCCGCCACGCTGATCGAAAACGCATGGGTCAGCGCCGACCAGATCGCCACCTGGAAGAGCGAAGTCACCGAACAGGTCGAAGACGCCATCGCTAAAGCCCAAAGCGAATCTGGCCCCAACCCCTATCGCGAATCGTGGCACGCACTCGCCACCCGTCACCTTTCCGAAGGTCAATCGCAGACCCCGCCCCTGTCCGAGGCATGAGCATCACTTACCTCGATGCCATCCGCAGCGCCCAACAAAAGGCGCTCGCCGACGATCCGTCCGTTTACATTTACGGTCAGGACATCGCCAATTTCGGCGGCGCTTTTAAGGTCACCAAAAATCTCGCCACCGAATTTCCCGGCCGCGTTAAAGATGCGCCGATCAGCGAGGACGCGATGTTAGGCTCCGCGATCGGGGCCGCGATCGCAGGCATGCGTCCGATCATTGAATTGCAGTTCGCTGATTTTTCCTCGCTCGCTTTTAACCAGATCATCAATCAGGCCGCGACCCACTACTGGCGCACCGGAATCCCCTGCCCGATCACCGTGCGCATGCCGTCCGGCGGCAC
>JBBKXR010000325.1:0-42187 GCA_037969585.1 Verrucomicrobiales bacterium | reverse complement strand
GGCCATTGGCATTTGGCATTTGGCTCGTGGCCGGATGCCAAAAGCCAATGGCTAATGGCCAAAAGCCAAAAAAAATGTTTTCCAACGAAAGAACACAACTCCAAGCTGAAATCAAAGAAATCAGGGACAACGGACTCTACAAAAACGAACGGGTCATCGTGACACCGCAAGGTGCCGAGATCCGCACCGACCAGGGCGACGAGGTGTTGAATTTTTGTGCCAACAACTACCTCGGCCTGTCGTCCCATCCCGACGTGACCAAAGCGGCACATGCTGCCATCGATTCGCACGGCTTTGGCCTGTCGTCTGTCCGCTTTATTTGCGGGACGCAGGACATCCACAAAGAGCTGGAACGCAAGATTGCCGATTTCCTCGGCATGGAGGACGCTATTCTCTACGCAGCTGCCTTCGATGCCAACGGGGGCCTCTTTGAGCCACTGCTGACGGACGAAGACGCCATCATTTCCGATGAACTGAACCACGCCAGTATCATCGATGGCATCCGGCTGTGCAAGGCAAGGCGTTTTCGCTATCGCAATGCCGATCTCGAGGACCTCGAGGCGAAACTCAAGGAAGCGCGCGAAGGCGGCGCCAAGCGAGTGATGATTGCCACCGACGGGGTGTTCAGCATGGACGGCACTATAGCTCCGATGGATGGTATCTGCGATCTGGCGGAGAAATACGAGGCGTTGGTGATGATGGACGATTGTCACTCGACGGGCTTTGTCGGTGATCGTGGCCGGGGCACGCATGAGTATCGCGGATGCATGGATCGAGTCGACATTCTGACGGGAACGTTCGGCAAGGCCCTCGGTGGTGCGAGTGGTGGCTATGTCAGTGCCCGGAAAGAAATCGTCGATCTACTTCGGCAGCGTTCCCGGCCTTATCTTTTTTCCAACTCGGTGGCACCGGCCATTTGCGGAGCGACTTTGGCGGCGCTGGAAATGCTCAGCGCATCGACGGAACTCCGTGATCGGCTCTGGTCGAACACGACGTATTTTCGGCGGCGAATGACGGAGGAAAGGTTCGCCATTCCCGGGGGCGAGCATCCCATCGTTCCGGTAATGCTCGGCGATGCCAAAGTGGCGCAGGCGGCTTCTACTGAGTTGTTGAAGAATGGCGTTTACGCGGTCGGCTTTTTCTACCCGGTAGTTGCCGAGGGGCAGGCGCGAATTCGCACGCAAGTGTCGGCTGCGCACAGTGAGGATGATCTGGAAGCGGCGGTGCAGGCTTTTGTGAAGACGCGTGATGCGGTCGGATTCTGAGTTGGCGCTTCCGCTCAGCCGTTAATTATATTAAGCGATCTTCAATGGACCTGTTTTTTATCAAAAAGCTCGTATCGGTGTTTTTGCATCCGATGCCTATTTTGATCGGGACTCAGGTGATCGGTATAGGGCTCTACCTGTTTGGTAAAACCGTGCCCAAGGGCGCAGCGGGCAACGACGCGGGGTGGACGCGTGACAGCATGGATTCGCGTGAAAAAATCCGTCGTCGCCGGGTACGGCGTGGACGTTTCGGGCTGGCGATGACATTACTCTCGCTGGCGGCGCTCTATCTCCTCGGCCTGGGGCCGATCAGCAAAATGATCGCAGATCCACTGGAGGATGCTTACCCGATTTTAGATCCCGCAACAGCGGACTTTGCCGAAGGAGAGCAGGTTTACATCGTCGTGCTAGGGGCCGGCTACGCGCGCGCGCCGGGTTATCCGATCAGTTCCCGGCTCGGAATGGATTCGTCTCTGCGATTCATCGAAGGGGTGCGCATTTATCGGGCGCTGCCCGGTTCGAAACTGGTTGTCACGGGTGGCGATCACGTCGAGGGCGAGGACCAGCGTCTGACCGCTGCCGACGGCATGGTTGAAATGGGGCAGCTGATGGAGATTCCGGAGGCTGACATTCTCAGCGAGCGTGATTCGCGGGACACCAAGGATCATCCGATCAAAATCATGCCGCTGGTTGGGGAGCAGCGGAGGATCATCGTAGTGACTTCGGCGATGCACATGCGCCGCTCGATGGCGCTGTTTAAAAAGCAGGGCTACGATCCGATCGCAGCGCCGGCCGGTGTGTTACCTTCGAATTCGCGCTGGTTCGACCTTTCGAATTTACTGCCGTCAGCAGGAAACTATCAAAGGATCGATGCGGCGGTTCACGAATACCTCGGGCTGCTCTGGGCAAGTATGCGTGGTCAGATCGACTGAGGGAGGGCGACTCTACTCTTCGACCGGGGGCACGATGGTCACGGCGGCGGTGCCGGCACCGACTCGGCGCGGATCGGAAGCACCGGAGAAGCGAATGCCATCGAAGGACAGGATACTCTGCGTGGAACCCATGGTGCCCTCCAGTGAGAGTTTGTGACCGCGTTCTTCCAAGAGTCGCATGGTGTCGGGACTGAGGCCAGGCTCGATGCGGAGTTCGGCGGGGTACCACTGATGGTGCACTCGCGCCGCATGAGTGGCAGCGGCGACGTTCATTTGATGATCGATGACATTGAGGATGATCTGCGCGTTGGTGGTGATAATACGACTACCACCAGGGCTGCCGGTGACGAGGAAAGGCACTCGCTTGTCGTCATCACCGGTCTTGCGGAACACCAGGGTTGGGCACATCGAGCTGGCCATGCGCTTGCCGGGTTCGACGGCGTTGGCCTTGCCGCCGAGAAGCCCGAATGCGTTCGGTTCGCCGGGTTTGCTGACGAAGTCGTCCATCTCGTTGTTGAGCAGAAAGCCGGTGCCGGGGGCCATGTGGCGATTGCCGTAGGAAAAATTCAGTGTGTAGGTGTTGGCGACAGCATTGCCAAAGCGATCCATCACGGAGAAATGAGTGGTCTCGTTGCTCTCGCGGTCGGGTGCTGGTTTGATGGCGATTTCCCCGGCGGAGAGTTCTTCGCTTTTAGTGGCCGTGTCAGGGTTGATTAATTGGCGACGCTCGGCGAGGTACTCGTCGGACAACAATTTTTCGACCGGCACATCGACGAAGCGAGCGTCGCCGAGGTAGCGGGTCCGGTCGGCGTAGGCGAGCTTCGATGCCTCTGCGAAATCGTGAATCGACTGGGCAGAATTCGAGCCGCTGGCGCGAATGTCACGTGCTTCCAGGAGCTTGAGGATTTGCAGCATGACGAAGCCCGAACTGGGCGGCGGCATGGTAACGATTTCAAAGCCGCGATAGTTGGCACTGACAGGTTCGGTGAGGTGCGGGCGGTAGGTGTCGAGATCTTCGCGGGTGATGATACCGCCATTTTTCGCCATGTAATCGGTCAGGCGTTTTGCGGTTTCGCCCCGGTAAAAATCATCGCTGCCGTGCTCGGCGATGCGTTTCAGGGTCGCGGCGAGATCGGGTTGTTTGAGAATGTCGCCCGCCTGGTAGGCACTGCCGTCAGGTTTCGAGAAGGCGACAGCAGCAGCCGGTGAATCTTTTTTCATGTCGGCGAGCATGCCACGCAAATTACCGGCCAGATCTTCGCTGACCACGAAACCGTTCTCCGCCAGCTCTATCGCCGGTTGCAGCGCTCGGGCGAGGGATATCGTGCCGTGGTTCTCCAATGCCTCGCACATCCCTGCGACTGTGCCCGGGACACCGCTGGCGAGCAGGCTGCCGCGGGAAAGCTTTGAGTCAGCATTGCCTTCGTCGTCGAGAAACATGTCGCGATGCGCTGCGGCGGGAGCGATTTCGCGGTAGTTGATGGCAAGCGTTTCATCGCTGTCGGCGAGGTAGACGACCATAAAGCCGCCACCGCCGAGGTTGCCCGCGCGCGGCAGAGTGACCGCCAGAGAAAAACCGACCGTGACCGCCGCGTCGACCGCATTGCCACCCTCGCGAAGCACTTCCACACCGGCCGCAGTGGCAAGCTGCTCCTGGGAACTGACCATGCCGCCGTAGCCTTCGACGGGGTGATGTCGACTGTTGCCCGAGATGATCGGCACACTGTCCTTCGACAGAGCCGGTGACAGACCCAGGACAGCGACGGCGAAACTGACGATTAAACTTTTCACGCAGCTATGCTAGCATTCGACACCGGTCGATGGAATCGAAGAAGCGTCATGTTGTATCGAAAAATTCCACGCACAGATGTCGAAGTCAGTCTCATAGGCTTGGGGACCATGACCTGGGGCGAGCAGAATAGCCAAGCGGAGGCGTTCGAGCAGATGGACTACGCGCTCGAGCAGGGGGTAACGCTTTTTGACACGGCAGAAATGTATCCGGTGCCGCCGAGCGCAGAAACTTATAGCCGGACGGAGTCGATCATCGGAGGCTGGCTGGCGGATCGTGGCAGCCGCGACAAGATCGTTCTGGCCACTAAGGTCGCCGGACCGTCGGTGCATGCGAAGCACATTCGCGCCGGACAGAGTCGATTGAATCGGAAAAATATCGAAGCTGCTCTCGACGAGAGCTTAAAGCGATTGCGAACGGATCGCATCGATCTGTATCAGCTACACTGGCCCGACCGGGCGGTGCCGCTATTTGGCACTCGCGATTACTCGCCGCCGAAGCGAGACGAATCGATACCGATCGAAGAAACGCTGGAAGCGCTCGAGGCCATCCGCGAAGCCGGCAAGGTGAGATACTTTGGCCTGTCCAACGAAACGCCGTGGGGAGCGATGCGTTTTCTGCGTCTCGCCGATGAGCGTGATTGGCCGCGCGTGGTGACGATTCAAAATGCCTACAATTTGCTCAATCGCACATTCGACGGTGGATTGTCCGAGATCTGTCATCAAGAGGACCTGCGACTGCTGGCGTATTCTCCGCTCGCTTTCGGAGTCTTGTCGGGAAAATATCTCGACGGCGCTCGACCGGAAGGCGCACGCATCACCCGATGGGATCGCTTTTCCCGCTACCAGGGACCGAATGCGGAGGCGGCCATCGCTGCGTATGTGAAGATCGCCGGGGAGGCTGGACTCGACCCCGCGCAAATGGCCTTGTCCTTCGTCAACGGACGGCCCAGTGTCGCCTCGAATCTGATCGGAGCCACAACGATGCAGCAGTTGCGCGACAACATTGCCAGCATCGATCTGCAACTACCCGGTGAAATTCGCCGCCAGATCGACCGCATTCACAGCCGCTATCCTAACCCTTGTCCGTAATTGCGTAGGCGGGCTCGCATTGACGACGAAAACGCGGTGCGGCTATGTTGGGGCATGACTCAATCTGCCAAACCAACGCCTGCAGCATCGACCTTTTCCCGACGGTCAATGCTGAAATCGGCCACCGCCGCAGCTGCCGCAAGCACGGTCGGGCCCAACTTGTTGCTCGGTCAGGCCAAGGGTGCCAACGAACGTTTTCGCACTGCAGTGATGGGGCTCGGTCGCGGCCGCGGTCATATCCGCGGCTACGGCGATGTCACCAACTGTGAGGTCGCTTACCTCTGCGATGTCGACAAAACGCGCCTCGAAGCGGCTGCAAAGGGCATGGCTGATCAGCAGGAAAAGCCACCGCAACAGGTGACTGATTTCCGCCGAATCCTCGATGATCCAGATATCGATGCGATCAGCATTGCGACTCCAAATTTCTGGCATGCGCCGGCGACGATCATCGCCTGTCAGGCCGGCAAGCATGTCTACGTCGAAAAACCAGGCAGTCACAGTCCCTGGGAGGCTCAGCGCATGGTTGAGGTTGCGAAGCAGACTGACCGACAAGTGCAGCTGGGCACGCAGCGACGCAGTTACCCCGGGACGATGGCTGCGATTGAGAAGCTTCGCGAAGGCGCGATCGGTCGAACGCTCTATGCGCGCTGCTGGTATTCAGGAGCTCGAGGCACGATTGGAAAAGGCGAGGTGACCAAACCGCCGGCGCAACTCGATTGGGAAATGTGGCAGGGGCCGGTTCCCGAGCGTCCCTACAAGGACAACATCGTGCCGTACAACTGGCATTGGGTGTGGGAATACGGTGGCGGCGAGATGGCCAACAACGGTCCGCACTCACTCGACATCGCCCGCTGGGCGATGCAGGTGGACTACCCGGAGCGAGTCAGCTACCTCGGTGGCCGATACCATTTCGATGACGATCAGGAGACCCCTGATACCGGTGACGCGGTATTCGAATACGGCGACAAAGGCAGCATCACCTGGCATGGCAGCTCGTGCCATCGGCGCAAACCGGACCAGCTTTCGTTTGTCAAAGTGTACGGCGAAAACGGCATGCTCGACTTCACCAACAGCGGCTTCAATCTCTATGATATAGACGGTAAGCTTCTTGAGGAAAATAAGGATAAACCTACCGATGTTCCTCATTTCCAAAACTTCGCAGATGCGATCCGCGAAGGAAAGCCACTAGCGCAGCCGATTTCTGAGGGGCAGACCAGCACCATGATGTGTCATCTCGCGAATATCGCCTATCGCACCGATGGCGCCGTTAAGGTCGACCCGAAAACCGGCAATCTGGCTGACGGCGAGAAAGGCGGTGAGCTTTGGAAGCGCGAAGCGTATCGCGACACCTGGGCACAGCAGATCGGAGCGTAGCGGGTTTCGGGGGAAATTTCGACAGCCACAAAAAGACCCAGCGTTTTCCACATTATCAGCGGCGAGTTTTTCTCACTTCCGCTGCCTTGCGCCTTGCTGTGCCGATGTTAGGATCAGCGAAGCGTGTTTAGCGCTGGCTCATTCATGCAATTTGGCGATCTCAGAGGCATCCTCCAATACGTTCCGCAGTTCCGCGGGCGTACTTTCGTCATCGCTCTGGACGGCGAGGTGCTGGCATCGAGTTCGTTCTCGAATTTCCTGCTCGATCTCGCAGTTTTGCGTTCGCTGAATGTGCGCGTCGTTCTGGTCCACGGCGCGGCTCAGCAGATCGCCGAACTGGCCAAAGCGCGCGGCGTCGATCTTTCCAACTCAGATGGTGCCGGTGCCACCGATGCGGCGACGCTCGAGGTCAGCCTGGATGCCATCACCCGGCTCGGCGGCAACATCATGCAAAGCCTGACGGCGCTGAAAATCCGAGCGGCGATGGCCAACGCGATCATCGCCCATCCGGCAGGGGTGGTGCGTGGGGTTGATCAAAAACTGACCGGCACGATCGAAAAGGTCGATACCGCGGCGCTTGAGGGTTTTTTGAATCAGGACATTTTACCGGTCATCTCGCCAGTCGGCTATGACGGTCGCGGGCGGACCTTGCGGCTGAACTCGGATGCGGTCGCCGTCCAGGTGGCGATTGCCTTGAACGCAGCGAAGATCATTTTCGTTTCCGCCAGCGAAGCTGATTTCGGGCTGACACCGCAGATCTCCCGACAGCTTTCCGAGGATCAGGCCTCGACTTTGCTCGACAAGATCAAAAGCGATGGTTCGACGCCTGTCGGCCAAGTTTCGAAGCTGCGCCACGCGATTCGTGCCTGTGAAGAAGGTGTGCCACGAGTTCATTTGGTCAACAGTCGTCGTGACGACGCTTTGTTAGCGGAACTATTCAGCAACGAAGGCGTGGGCACGATGGTGTTTTCGGATGCCTACCAGAAAGTTCAGGCGGCGCAGATGTCAGATGTCGACGAAATGATTCTGATGATGCGCAAAGCGATGAACGACGAACAACTGGTTGTGCGCAGCCGGGAAGATATCGTTGATCGCCTCGATGATTTTTCGGTGATTTCCATCGATGACAACGTCGTCGGGTGTATTGCCCTGCACGCCTACGACGAACCAGGGCGCCAACGCGTCGTCGGAGAGCTGGCGTGCCTTTTCATAAAGCGTGACCATGAAGGCCAGGGCTACGGCCGTCGGCTGATCGAGCACGTCGAAAAGCGTGCAAAGGAGAATGGCATGACGGCCCTGTTCGCTCTGTCGACTCAAGCTGCGGACTACTTCGTCGACCGAGTGGGTTACGACCGGCAGCAAGATCTGACGTGGATGCCCGAAGAGCGCCATCAACGCTATCAGCAGAGCGGAAGGAACGCGGTTTTGTTGGTGAAGGACCTAGACTGACCGTATTGCTATCGCTCAGGAAAATATTCCGCCAAGCGATTGCACCAGTTGCGCCGCCAGCCAGAATACGGCGAACCACATGCTAATGGTCAGCGCGACGACGAACAGAGCGATGCCGGCGACGATAAGTAGTGGACCCCAACCACCTTGGGCTTGAGCGCCCTCATCGCTGTCCATCCACTTTCGCAGCATTTTGTAGTTTCGAGAATTGGATTTGAACCAGGCGGAGAAAATGTCACCGATGATCGGGAAGGTGCTGATCGCAGCATTGACGACGACGTTGCCTCCCATCTTGAACAGCGTGCGGAACGGGACGCCTTTTTTGCCGGCATCGGCGAGCAGAAAGCAGCCGATGATCGATGACACCGCTTCGCCGCCGTAAGGAATAAGTCCTAGAATAGGATCGAGGCCGATGCGAAAATTGGTGCCGGGGATTCTGATCAGCTCGTCGAGAGCGTGAGCAATCGCCTTAGACATCGGCGTGCCCTTGGCGATTTCGTCCTTGAGAGAATCTCGAGCACCCGTCAAACGCCCACCTTTGCGGGCTTTCTCGGAATCGTCGGAAGGAGCGGGGGTATCGTCGGACATGTTGCCGACTAGCCTGCGGTATTCGTCAGCGGGATCAAGCGTGATTTTGTGGAGCGGGTCTGACAGTGCGTTCGTCTTGCTGTCAGGTCACGGTCGGTGCTTTGATCTCCATCAACATCTGCGCGTTGTTGGGGAAGCGTTCGAGGAACGAAAGCAGGCGCTCCATGGCTTCGATCGGCTTGTGGCCGGCTAATCCGCGGCGGATGATGTGGATCTTGTTGAGCATGTGCTCGGGCAATATCAGTTCCTCGCGCCGAGTGCCGGATGCAGCGATGTCGACGGCGGGGTAGACGTAATTCTGGGCGAGCGCGCGATCGAGCACCAGTTCCATGTTACCGGTGCCCTTGAACTCCTGATAAATGAGTTCGTCCATCTTGCTGTTAGTATCGATCAACGCGGTGGCGATAATGGTCAGCGAACCGGCTTCACGAGTGTTTCGGGCAGCGGCGAAAAGCTTACGCGGAATTTCCAGTGCCTTGACGTCGATGCCGCCACTCATGGTGCGACCTTTGCCTTTGGTGGAGTTGTTGAAGGCGCGCGCCAGACGGGTGATGGAATCCATCAGCAGAAAGACGTGCTCGCCAGCTTCGACGAGGCGCTTGGCACGCTCGATTGCGAGTTGGGCAATGCGGGTGTGATCCTTTACGTTGCCGTCATTCGAGCTGGCCATGATCTCGGCCTTCGGAATGGTGCGCTGAAAGTCGGTGACTTCCTCGGGGCGCTCATCGACGAGGAGAATCATCAGGTGCATCGGGTCCTCGTAATTCTCGATGATCGGCTCGGCCATGTGTTGCAGCTGCGTGGTCTTGCCGGTGCGCGGCGGAGCGACGATCAGTCCGCGCTGGCCGCGTCCGACTGGAGTCATCAGATCGATGACGCGAGTGGTGTAGCGATCGGGCGTGGTTTCCAGCGTCAGACGCTTGTTGGGATTGATGGCGGTTAGCTCTTCGAAGAACGGGAGATCCTTGTATTCCTCCGGGTCGCGACCATTGATCTCGGTGATCTCGGACAGTTGGGGACCGCGATGGCCTTGATGGGAAATGCATTTCACCCAAACGCCGTCTCGCAGCCCCTGCTGGCGAACGATTTCCGGGGTGATGAACACGTCCTCGGGGTGCTGGGCAAAATTGCGATCGCGCTGGCGCAGGAATCCGAAGCCCTTCGGCGAGATCTCGACCATGCCTTCGCGGACGACCGGCGGTCCGGGATCGATGGGTTGGCGAGGCTTGCGTTCGGGACGCTCGCGATCGTTGTTGCGATCGTTACTGCGCTCGTTATTGCGCTCGCGGTCGACGTTGCGCTCGCGATCATTTCCATCACGGTCGCGATCACCTCGGTTGCGGCGATTGCGATTACGGCGGTTGCGATTGCGCGGCGGACGGCGCTCGGAACGCTCGTTGTCGTTCTTATCAGACGCGTCATTGTCTTCTTTCGGGCGATCCTTGGAACTGTTGCTGTCGCCACGGCGGTCGCGGCGTGGACGCTTTTTCGAGGGTCGGCGATTTTCCTTTTGGTCGTCGGACGACGTATCGCGGGAGGGGGCCTTGGCCTGTGAATCAGAGGCAGGTGCGGACGCCGGGGGGGCGGCGTCACCTTCTCGGCGGCGGAATCCGCTCAAGGGATCAGCTTTCGGTGGGCTCTGGTTCGGCTCTTTGCCGGACGGTTCGTTGGATTTTTCGCTCATTGGAAAAAGGATGACGTGCTGTTCAAGGTGCTCTGCCATCGAATGGATGACAGACCCGAGCCTCAGGATTGGACCTGACTCGATTCGTTCCCTGACTTAACGTCCCCGGATGGAAGTTTCCGATGGCCATCGAACGGCGACCAAAGGAGAAGTGAGCCACCGGGTAGTGGCAGGATGTTGCGGAGATCGCAACCAACGAACCGGCACGTGGTTCTGGGGTAATTTATGCCTTGGGGCTGAACTTCGCGCAAGCTTTTATTTCACAACTGTGGATGGCAGGACTAGGGGGTGAATTCCACTTGCGCCAAGTGAAGGTATCTTCTATGAGTGTTGACTTCATACCGCCTACGGGGCGGTATTTCAGTTTTTAAAAACAGTTCCAACTCAGAACCATGGGTCAGCAGTATAACAAAACGATCAAGCGTAAGCGCCGTAAACTCTATCTGAAGCGCAAGCGTGATCGTGATCGTGCCAAGGCGAAGCTCGCCAAGTCATCTGACGCACCGAAGAAAAAGGCGCCTGCCAAAAAGGCTGCTGCAAAGAAAACCGCTGCCAAAAAAGCGCCTGCCAAAAAAGCAGCTGCAAAGAAGACGGCGACTAAGAAAGCTGCAGCTAAGAAGGCTCCGGCCAAGAAGAAGGTCGCCGCTGAGGAAAAGGGCGACGAGTAGGCCTTACGGGCTCTACTCCTTGCGTTTAATGGGTTTGCCAGCACTGCTGGCGTGATGAGGCATCTCACTGAGGTGCCCTGGGCCCGCTTGCAGTGCTTCGCTCGCCTGGCTACTGGCGACTGGCGCCGAGCTGTTGCGTCCAGGTTAAGCGCGGCGATTTTTACTGTCAGCTGCGACAGCTGCCGAGCAGATCGTCAAGAAAGTGGGTGATCTGCACCAGTCCGTCTTTGTAGTCGGACGAATCGAGGCCGATGAGTTTGTCGCGGCTTTCGTTGACAAGATTGCCGGCGGTGGCCAATGCGTCATCGATGGCGCCCTCATAGTCGGCGATGCTGCCAAGCGCTGACACGTCGATGGGTTCTTTCTGAATCAACATGCGATTGAGTTTCTCCCGTTGGCGCTCGGAGGCACTGTCGATGAGGTTGAGGATCGGCAGCGTCAATTTGCCCTTGGTCAGATCCGTTCGCAGGGTTTTTCCCACGGTCGATTCGTCACCTACGAGATCGAGGCAGTCGTCGTAGATTTGATAGGCGGTGCCCATGCACAGGCCGAAACGGCGCAGGTTCTCGCAACACTCCGCGCTTTGCTCGTTCAATCGACCGCCGAGTTCCATGGCAGCCGCGAACAGCTCAGCGGTTTTCATTTCGATGATCTTGAAATAGTCATCGCGAGTCAGCTGAAAATCGAAGCGGCGCTGGGTCTGAATGATTTCGCCAGAACAGACGCGGTTGGCTGCGATGGCTACGGTGCGGCCGATTTTTGAGTCCTCAAACTCGGTCGAAAGCATCAGGGCGTGGGCGAACAGGCAATCACCGAGCAGGACGGCGAGGCCGCTGCCCCACTTGGCATTGGCGGTCGGTGCCTGGCGGCGGATTTCGGCTCCGTCGATGATATCGTCGTGTACCAAGGTGGCAACGTGGATCAGTTCGAGGGTGACGGCGATCTTGCGATGGCCATCGTGGATGCCTCCCGTGGCTCCGCCGGAGAGCAGAGTCAGTGCGGGTCGGATGCGTTTGCCGCTGGTGTTGCAGACGTAGGCGACGTAGCCCTCGACAGCGGGGTCAAAGGCAACGGCCTGCTCACGAATCTGACGCTCGACCAATTCAAGCTCGTCGGAGAGCAGGTCGAAAGGGAAGTCGCGGGCGATTTCGTTGGCGGCGGCTTGGGCGTCGTTCATGACGGAGTATGGGAAGGCGACAGTTTTTGGAACTGTAAAAGGGGGCTGGCGTAGGGGGTAGGCTGGTCCTTTTGGTAAAATTGAAGGCTTGTGAAAAATTTCACAAGCCTTGGCTACTGATCCATGCAAACGGGGTGGCTGTCAATTCTATCAAAGAATTACGACTCGGACCAGTGTGTGGACGGTTGTTGGCGGAATTGGCGCAACAGCGTAAGGGTTGCTACCGGCAAGCAAAAGTTGGAAACTATAGGCGAATTTTCTGGAAATAGATGGTTTCTCGATCTTGAGCTTGCGACTATTTTTGGCCAATGAGTTCTTCGGAAAACAAACAGGACGGAACAGTGTCGACATCGGTGGCGGTAATTCAAAGCCGATATCGCGGAAGCGCAGAAGCGGCGGTTTCTCATGCCGAATCTGAGGTGCGTCGGGCCGCGGAGATGGGCGCGCAGATCATTTGCTTGCAGGAGATTTTTGCTGGCCCGTACTTTTGCCAATCCGAGGACGATGCGTGCTTTGCACTCGCCGAGACCATTCCCGGTCCGACGACGGAGCGTTTTTGTGGGCTCGCCGGAGAGCTTGGCGTGGTCATTGTCGTGCCGCTGTTCGAGCGCGTCGATGCCGGGATCTTCTACAACTCAGCGGCAATCATCGATGCGGATGGTAGTCTGCTGGGTACTTATCGGAAAATGCATATTCCCGACGACCCGCAGTTTTACGAGAAGTATTACTTCGCACCCGGGGACGGAGGGTTTCGGTCGTGGCAGACTCGCTGGGGCAAGATCGGAGTGCTGATTTGTTGGGATCAATGGTTTCCCGAGGCGGCGCGGTTGACAGCGATGGCGGGCGCGGAGGTCATTTTTTATCCGACAGCAATCGGTTGCATCCCGGAAGACCGTGGGCAAGTCGGTGCGGTGCAACGCGATTCCTGGCTGACGATGCAGCGCAGTCACGCGATCGCCAACGGTTGCTATGTGGCGGCTGCCAACCGGATCGGTCTCGAAGACGGACCGGATGGCGCGGGTATTGAGTTTTGGGGACACAGCTTTGTTGTCGACCCTACGGGTAAAGTGGTCGCGCAGGCGGGCGGCGAGGATGATGAAATTCTGGTGGTTAAAATGGATCGGCGGCAAATCGAAAAGCAGCGGGTGCATTGGCCTTTCTTTCGGGATCGCCGTATCGATGCTTACTCAGGGATTACGCGGCGCTACGGTAGTGATCGCGAGGATGGAGGTGTTTGTCGATGAGTGTAATAGATCCATCAAAGAAGCGTCGGATGCCGGCGGAATGGGAGCCTCACGCGGCGACTTTGTTGCAATGGCCCAGCCCTGACGGCGCTAGCTTTCCAGGCGAGTGGACGCCGCGGATTGAGCCAACTTTTGTTGAACTGATCGAAGTGATCACTCGATTCGAGCCGGTCGAGTTGTGTGTGACTGACGAGGCCGAAGCGGAGCGGGTGACGGGATTGTTGTCAGCGCACGCGGCGCAGCGCACTCGGATGCATGTGATTCCAACACGAGAGCCGTGGTGCCGGGATATCGGTCCGACTTTTGTGGTCGATTCGGATGCGGACGGAAACTCCGAGTTGGTAGCGGTGAAATGGCGCTTCAACGGCTGGGGTGAGCAGTGGCCTCACGAAATGGAGGAGGCTGCGGGGCACGCGATGGCAGGAAAACTAGGTGCAGCCGTAGATGCGATCGACTTTGTTTTCGAAGGCGGAGGCGTCGAGTCAAACGGTGCGGGTCTACTGATGCTGACCGAGGAATGCGTGCTCGATCCGATGCGCAATCCAGGGATTTCCAAGGAACAGGCCGAAGAGGTGATTTGCGACGCGCTTGGGGCTGAGGAGGTCATCTGGTTGCGTGGCGGTGTCGCGGGCGACGATACCGGCCACACGGACGTGGTCGCGCGATTTGTCAGCCAGGATCAGGTGGTGATGACGCGGGCGACGGATCCTTCGCACCCCGATTATGAGCTGCTCGAGGAGAATTTCATGGGGGTGTTAGATCGGGTTGATGCCTATCCGCTTCCTGCACCATCTCTTGAGTTTAATGATGAGATAAAAGAATTCCTGCCAAAGGGTTATGCGAATTTTTACGTTCTCAACAAATCTGTTCTGGTGCCGAAATTTGGCATTGCTGAAGATGAATCTGCGGCTGAAACCTTAGAATTCTTGTTCCCCGATCGAGAAATCGTCGCGATCGACTGCAATGACCTTGTGTTTGGTCAGGGCGGGATTCACTGCCTGACGCAGCAGGTCCCGGCGTTACCAGCCGAGAACATCGGCGAAGATTAGCGGGGCGACGATGGTGGCGTCGGATTCGATGACGAACTTCGGAGTGTCGACGGCGAGTTTACCCCAGGTGATTTTCTCGTTGGGGACGGCGCCTGAGTAGGAGCCGTAGCTGGTTGTCGAGTCGCTGATCTGGCAAAAATACGACCACAGCGGCGTGCCGGTCATTTGCAGGTCCTGCTCGAGCATGGGCACAACGCAAATCGGGAAGTCGCCAGCGATGCCTCCGCCAATTTGGAAAAAGCCGACGCCGGTCTCGGCGCTGAGCTGCTGATACCACTTGGCGAGTTCGATCATGTAGTGGATGCCGCCTTTAACGGTGTTGGTGTTAGCGACACTGCCATCGATGCAATGCGAGGCGAACATGTTGCCGAGGGTGCTGTCTTCCCATCCGGGGACGAACAGCGGAAGATCGGCTTCGGCAGCGGCGAGCAGCCAGCTGTTGGCGGGATCGATTTGATAGCTCTTGGCAAGCGAGCCGCTTTTCAGGATTCGATACAGGAACTCGTGTGGCAAGCGGCTTTCTCCGGCCGTGTCGGCAGCCACCCATTCAGCGAGAACCTCAGTTTCGATGCGACGCATGGCCTCTTCTTCGGGAATGCAGGTATCGGTAACGCGATTCATGTGCCGAGCGAGCAAGTCCTGCTCCTGCTCCGGTGTCAGGTCACGATAGTTGGGGATGCGCTCATAGTGGTCGTGCGCGACGAGATTAAATACGTCCTCTTCGAGGTTGGCGCCGGTGCAGCTGATGGCATGGACTTTTCCCTGCCGAATCATTTCCGCCAGCGAGACACCGAGCTCAGCGGTGCTCATCGCTCCACCCAGAGTGACCAGCATTTTCCCGCCATCGTCGAGCAACTGTCGGTAGCCGTCGGCGGCATCGATCAAGGCCGCGGAGTTGAAGTGACGGAAATGATGACGAATGAAGTCAGATACGGGAGAGCTCATAGCACGGTGAGAGAGAGCGACGGTGCAGGTCACGGATCACTGATCAGTGATCGGACTGCTCGGCGAGATAAGTGTAAGAATGAAGGCCGGCTTCGTACTCACTGATGAAACGGTTGCGTTCGCTGCCAGCCAGCTTTTTCGCTTTGATCGCGAGCGAGATGTTGTGTCGGAACATTTTGGCGAGTTCGCGAGGAGAATGTTTGACCATCTCGAGCGCCTCGCCAACCGATTCTCCTTCGAGCACGCGACTGAATACCGCTTCTCCATTTTCTGCGGTGACGCTGATGACGTGAATGTCTCCAAATAGGTTGTGCAGGTCGCTGAGGGTTTCTTGATAGGCACCGACCAGAAAAACTCCGATGTAGTAATCTTCATCCTCCTTGATCTCGTGAAGCATCAATGAGTCGCTGATGCCGCCTGCGGTGGGATAGTGCTTGATCGCTCCGTCACAGTCGCAGGTCATATCATTGACGAGACAGCGGTGCGTCGGCCTTTCGTCGAGACGTTGTAACGGAACAACTGGAAATATCTGACCGATGGCCCAAGAGTCGGGCAGTGACTGAAAAATGCTGAAGTTGGCGTAGACTTGATCGGCGAGAATGGCGTCAAGATTTGTCAGCGCCTCCGAGGTCCGGCCGATTCGGCGTGCCTTTGCGAGAATCGCCGAGAGAAGCTTCCAGTAAATGCGCTCACACAGCGCCCGCTCGCGCAGCGTGATTTCGCCCTTCGCAAAATCGGCCAGGGCAGCGTCACGCGCTTTGACAGCGCTGAGGTAAGCGCCGTCTAGATCCGTTTCATCAATGCGTTCGAGCAAGTCATTGAGGCGGATGGCGGCACCGGGGCAGCCTTCGGGAAGTGCGATATCGACGCCTTCATCGACTTCAAATGTGGCCACATCGTGAACTTTTGCGACCAGAGCTGCATAAGGGGCGGCAATGGCTCGACCAGATTCAGTGATAATGTCCGCCGGAGCGACTTTCGCCTCAGTGGTGATGCGCTTCATGGTAGCCACGAGAACATCCGCGTAGTCGCTCATTGTGTAGTCGGGTGAGCGAAGGTCGTCTTTTCCCAGGCCGGCATAGTCGACCGCGAGTCCGCCCCCAAAATTGATGTAGCGAATCTCGATGCCCTCGCTACGCAGTTGAGCGTAGACGCGGCAAGCTTCGTTGGCTGAGCGCTCGACCGTTTTTAGTTCGGTGATCTGCGAACCCTGATGGCAGTGCAGCATGGAAATCCAGTGGGCTCGGCCTTCATCGCGGAGCCGATCGATCAGTTCGAGGAGCTGGCTACTGTTGATTCCGAATGGACTTCTCTCGCCGGCAGAGTTTTTCCAATAACCGTATCCCTCAGCGGAAAGTTTAAGCCGAAAACCGATCGACGGCTCGATACCCATTTCTTCGGCGCAACGGATGATCGTGTCGAGTTCCTGGGGCATTTCGACCACCAGCACGACGTCGAATCCGAGGCTCTTACCCAT
Source organism: Verrucomicrobiales bacterium (assembly GCA_037969585.1). GTDB lineage: Bacteria > Verrucomicrobiota > Verrucomicrobiia > Verrucomicrobiales > DEV007 > JBBKXR01. The sequence continues at coordinate 25,455 of JBBKXR010000325.1, read as the reverse complement.
CAGCGCAAGTCGAACGAATTGCTCATCTTTGTAGCCGTTACAGACGAGCAGCGAGCCGGGACGATGCAGATAGGCGAGCGCGGCGATCAGTTCGGGTTTGCTCCCCGCCTCAAAGCCGACTCCAAATCGACTGCCGTAGCTGGCTATCTCGTCGAGAACTTGACGCTGTTGGTTGACTTTGATAGGGAACACACCGCGGTAGGTGGCCGCGTATTCGTGGTGTTCGATGGCCTTGGTAAAGGCTTGGTTGAGGGCGCTGAGTCCGGCGTCAAGAAAACCGGGGAAACGAATCATCAGCGGAGAGCCCAAACCTTCAGACTGCAGCTCGCTGATCGCATCGAGAAGGGGGACCTCAGTAGAAGGTTGACCGTTGTCGTCGGGAATCATTGCGCACAGATTCCCGTCCGCATTGATCGCAAAATATTTCGCCCCCCACGTTGACACTCCGTAATTGGTGGAGGCCACGTCGGTTGACCAAGGCCCGGTGGGTAGGCGCGCCAGCAAGTCTGCTTCGGGTGCCATGCCTTCTTTGTGCATATCGCTCATAATCGATCGCTACCAAAGCACAGTCTGCAGAGATCGAAGCCGTTATTTCACGCAGCCGACTCGTCTTGGATCGCAGACTCGTCGAGTTTGTCGACGATGAAATCCTGAACCACTTGTCGGTCGAGATAGAAATCACGCACCGATCTCGGCAGGCGATCAAAGTCATCAATGATATTTCGGCAGTTGGGTTCTCCGCAACGGCATTTCATCGTCCAGTTTCGCTCGAGCATAGAGGTCGAGTAGTCAAAACGGATTTCTTCGTCTACAACAATATCGCGGATTGCGATGAGGCGCAGTTCGGGATCGATGCCTGCATTGGGATTACACGAGTGGTTGAGAAAGACCGACGGAAAGGTTGGGTCGAGGTACGCATCATTGGCGACCTGCACCGAGTTTTCTCCTGCGAGATAAATGCCGTCGTTCTGCTTGCGATCAATGATTCGGCCCGTGATATAGATGATCACTTCCCCTTTGGGCAATTCAGTTTCGGCAAAGACGCCTTTGCCGACATCGCATTCATCAACTCTAACTTTTCGGTTCATTGGGGGGGAGGTGGGGTGTGGGTAAGAAAAAGGGACTATTCAGAAAATCTTGAGAGCAGAAGCAGCGAGGCAATGGCCAGGACTACCCCAACGATCTCTCGCGGTTTGAGAGTTTCATGGAATTGGAAATATCCGAGTGCGGTTAAAAAGATGACAATCGAAACGCTGTAGAACACGCCGACCTGAGCCAGCTTCATCTGCTTTAAAACGATGACCCATCCAAAAGCCGTCAGTGCGTAGATGACGAGACCAACTAAAAAATGACTGTTAAAAAAGGGTTTTGAGGATTCGCTGGCAACCTTGAGGAAGTAATCCCCGGCGACACCTACGGCGCTCAAGGTAATAATAACGACGATCGCGGTGAGGTAGGGCGACATGCGGTTAAAGGTGTATCAAGAATGCGTTGAATATTGAAGAGTTTTCTCAAAATTATTAAATTTGTTTTTTAGCATATTTTCTTACTGGCTGATAATCTGTTAGTTACAGCATAACGCGAGGCGTGGCTACCAGTGAGTTTTAACAGATGCCGATTTTTCCAATCGGGAGGGGGAAGTCAAGCCCTGCAACGGTCTCAGCCGTTCTTCAAAGGTCGACAAAATGGCTTAGGGCTCTAGTTATAATGCTCTTAGCCAGATTCGTGCGCGGGCCAGACAGCGCCGACAGTCTTCGGGATGTGGAAACTGTATCTTGTGTGAAAGTAAACCTTGCTTATTCATTATAATTATCATAAACTCCATAAAGATTGGTAATCCTATGAAGAAATTCGATAATTTAAAGTCCTCGCTCCGGTCACTCCTGGCGCTCGCTGCGTCTCTTGGCGTGATGGGTGTCAGCTGTTCAAAGGAGAACACCACACCAGCGCCTGAATCCGAAGACTCGGCATCGGTCGAAACAGGCGTAGGGGATAAGTCCGTAACCATTTTTACTTGGGAGGAGTACTTCGCTCCCGAGGCGATCGAAGCATTCGTAGAAGAGACCGGAATTTCGGTCGATTTCGTCTATTACGAAAACGTCGCAGACATGAAAGCCCAAATCGAAGCAGCGCCGGACGCGTTTGATGTCGTGGTCTCAGATGGTGCGTCGATCGCGGAAATGCGCGAGCTGCGGTTGCTTTCAGAAATCAACGCTGAGCTGATCCCGAACGTGAAAAATCTCGACGACAAGTACCTCGATCTGCCGTCCGACCCCGGCAACAAATTCTCGTTGCCTTACATGTGGGGCACCACACTGATTGCCTACCGCTCCGACAAATTGCCGGATCCAAAGATGAGTTGGAATCTGCTTTGGGATCCGGCGCTGAAAGGAAAAATTGTCATGCTTGAGGAGCGTGATGATCTCTACGCATTGACTCTGCTTTCGCTGGGATACGACTTGAATTCAGATAATGCGACGGAAGTCGCTGCCGCGACGGATCGACTGGTCGCTCAAGCGGTCGACCTGGATGTGCGCTACGATGACATTATCGATGCAAGAGAATTGATCCAGGATGACGACGCTACCTGCTGGGCATTTGTCGCCTACAGCGGCGACGCCGCACTCATCGCTGAGGAAGACGAACAAGGACGAATCGACTACTTCATTCCTGAAGAAGGAGCACCGCTTTGGGTCGATAGCTTCTGCGTGCCTCGTGAAGCTCGGAGCAAGGCAGCAGCTCACGCTTTTATCGATTATATGGCCAGAGCTCAAGTGGCTGCGGATAACTCAAACTACCTATGGTATGCGACTGCGAATGCCGCTGCGGTGGAGTTTCTGAATGAAGATCTCAAGGCTGACTCGATCATTTATCCGCCTGCCGAGGTGCTTAAAAAGTGTGATTTCATCACCGAATTCTCACCGGAAAAAAATCGCGCCACGAACAAGGGCATGAAGCTGGTGTTCGAGCAGTTGACGAAGAGTGAAATCAAAGTCTCTCAGGAGGAGGCGAGCGAACGATAATCTTGGGTGGATAAGGCGGGCCGGCACGATATTTCATCGGTATTGCTTAACCAAATCCACCTAACTAAGCTTCGAGGATTCCAAGTGTCTCGCGTCAGTAGAACGGTAATTCGTAGCCAAAGATGAACTCGATCCAGAATCGCATCTTGCTTGCCGTTTTATTGGCAGTGGTGATTCCTCTGACGATCATCTTCCTGGTCAGTCAGACCTTGCTGCACTCAACGTTCAAATCGATCGAGCGCTCAAATCTGGAAGGCATATCGGATGAACTAAGCCGAAATGTGTCGCTGATGATGGAGGGAATCTCCAGTGATCTGGAGGCACTTTCCTCTAACCCGTTGCTACAACTCGGCGACAATAGTGAGCAGGTCGTCATCAAAGAATTGAAGCGGCAGGTCAGTCACTACACGCGTTTCGCGGATATCAGCTTGTACAATTCGGATGCCCTTCTTGTGCACTCGACTCACCCGGAGCTTGAGCCAACTTACCGTGACTACAGTCCGGCAGTGACGGAAGTGCTTAAGGGCGCAACGGTGATTCACAGGCCGAGCCGCAAACCCGGTGCGGAGGGTTTATTTGTAAAAGTCTATTTGCCGCTACGAACCGAGCAGGGTGTGGTTACCGGATTCATCAAGGCACGGGTAGCTTTTGACAACGTCGCGAACTACATCGCCGGTATCGAAATCGGTCAAAAGGGTGAGGCCGTATTGCTCGACGAATGGGGTAACTTGATCGCCCATCGTTCTGACGAAATGTTGCTGTCTAAATTCGACACTGAAGAGCACTTGAAGACTTGGTCAGCAGGCGGGACGGGAACTTATACAGATCAGTGGGGGGTAAAGCAGATGTACGCTGCGGTGTCGCTCGATCGGGACAAAACGCGAGTCGGTACTGATTGGACGCTTGTCTGTCAGAAACCGATGTCAGAAGCCGCTTTGCCGATTCGTAAGGCGCGCAGCATATTGTTGGCGGTATTGACCCTCAGCGGGTGCATCGCATTTATCGTATCCAGTCTGCTTTCGCGCAAGATTTCTCGGCCTCTCGTTGCAGCGGGCGAGGTTTCAAAACGGGTAGCTGCCGGTAATCTCGACGCAGTCATCGACAGTGAAAACGGACCCGAAGAGATCCGCCGTCTGGCCGTCTCATTCAACGCGATGGTCGACGAGGTTCGCGAGCATCGTGACGGTCTGGAGAGACAGGTTGCCGAACGTACTAAGAGTCTCAGCCAGTCCCGTCATGCGCTTTCTGAAACGATGGCGCAACTGCATGCCGCGTTCGAGTCAACTCGTGAGGCCATCTTGCTCGTCGACAACGATGGTGTGGTGCTGTCATCGAATGCCTTGTTCTCCAAATTCTTTGGATTCGACGCGAACGAACTCGTCGGTCGCCACGTCGCCAGAATGCAGGCTCAAATGTCTAACCATTGTTCGGACGTAAAAGGCTTCCTCAAAGCCTGGACTCGACCGCTTGTCGACAACTCGCTTGTTCTCGAGCTCGAGTACTCTGTTACCGAGCCCGGCGCTCGGACGCTTGCGCTCTATAGTTCGCCGATTCGTGTCGATGGTAAAAAAATCTCCGGTCGTCTTTGGACTTGGCGTGACTTGACCGAGCAACGAACACTCGAGCAGAGCTTGCGCCAATCACAAAAAATGGAGGCCATCGGCCAGCTCGCTGGAGGAGTTGCTCACGACTTTAACAATTTGCTGACAGGTATTGTCGGCAATCTGGCTCTTGTTGAAATGCAGCTCGAAGGGCCGGAGCACCATCAAAGTCGACACCACATCGAAATGGCTGGAAAGGCAGGCTTGCGCGCCGCTGAACTGATCAAGCAATTGCTTGGATTTTCGCGAAGGAGTCACTTGAAGCTGATGGCTGCACAAGCGAATGACGTGATTGGAGATGTCCGCGATTTGCTCACTGCATCGATAAATCCTAAGATCAAAATCAAGATCGACGATTCGCAGGAAGCCTGGCCGGTCATGGTTGACCCGACACAGCTTGAGCAAGTTGTCATGAACATGTGCGTCAACGCAAAGGATGCACTGATGCGCGACGGTGGCACAATCACCATAAGCACAGGCAACAGGGTAGTTGACAGTTCACAACTTTCGATGCACGCCGATGCCAAGCAGGGAGATTATCTCTGTATCACGGTTGAGGATGACGGTGAAGGAATGCCCGCCGATGTGCGTGCCAAAATCTTCGAGCCTTTCTTCACCACCAAGGAGCAGGGCAAAGGGACAGGACTGGGCTTGGCGACATCGTTCGGGATCATCAAACAGCTGGGTGGTTGGATCACTTGCGAAAGCGTTCTTGGGGAGGGGACTTGTTTCTGTATTTATCTTCCTAGAACGGATGCCGAGATCGAAGTGCCGGAAAAACGGACCGTCGCAGCAGCCGATTCACCCGCTGCAGCGAACCAAACACTACTCCTCGTCGATGATGAGGTCATCGTTCGTAGTGTAGCAGAGACGCTTCTGAAAAGGCTCGGATACAATATCCTCGTTGCTGGAGACGGTGCGGAAGCGCTGAGAGTCTACGAGGAGCATAAAAACGAAATCGATCTGGTCATGCTTGATCTGACGATGCCGGTGCTGTCCGGCCAGGACACCTTCCGTCGACTGCGTAAAGAACACGATTATGTGCCGGTGTTGATTTGCAGCGGCTACCTCGTCGATCTCACCGCGTTCGCCGAGGAAACGGGGGCCCGTCCCGATGGGTTTGTGCAGAAGCCCTACCAGATGGACACTATGGCAACCATGGTCAGGGAAGTGATCGAGCAGGCCGAGCAGGCAGCGTAGTCGGCTGCGGCGAAAAGCGGGTGGTCCGGTCGTTTCCTGACGGAACGCAATACGGGTTGGCAAAGGCGCTCGGGATTGAGTAGTTTCTCCCGCTTTATCCTTCCCGGGATTCCCGACATACGTTCTCTCAATCGTCCTTATGAAATCTGCCCAATCCTCGCTAAGTCGTCGTAATTTTGTTCAACACTCCGCACTTGCCATTGGCGCGGGCTTCATGGGCTTGCAGCGCTACAGCATGGCGCAGGCGCAACAAGCGGCGGGCACGTCGGCTATGGCGAGTTTTGATCGCTACGGGCCGCTCATTGAGGATCCACATCAGATTGTCGATCTGCCGGATGGCTTCAGTTACCGCGTTCTGTCTCGGACCGGTGACAAAATGGATGACGGTTTGGTCGTACCGGGATATCCCGATGGCATGGGAGCATTCACGGGCGAGGACGGAAAGGTGATTCTGGTGCGAAATCACGAACTGGAGTCGAAAGGCGAGGGCGATCGCGGCGATTACTTCCGACAGCTTGGCCCATACGGAATGCTCAATGAGGATTTCGAAAAGGTCGACAGCAGCCTGCTTTATGATGCCGGAGCCGAAGGCGTTTATCCTTCGCTGGGCGGCACCTCGACGTTGGTTTACGACCCAGCCACTAAACGCGTCACATCCGAATTCCTCAGTCTCGCCGGCACCGAGCGCAACTGTGCGGGTGGCATCACGCCCTGGAACACCTGGGTCACCTGCGAGGAATCCAACGAGACACCAAACGGTGAGTATCTCGAGGATCATGGTTACGCTTTTGAAGTGCAGGCGACAACCAAGCCGGAATTGCAAAAAGCTATCGCACTGAAAGACATGGGCCGCTTCCGTCGCGAAGCGGTCGCCGTCGATCCGGTCAGTGGAATCGTCTACATGACCGAGGACATGGGCGACGGGCTGTTTTATCGTTTCATACCCAAAGTTCCCGGCGAACTCGCTGAAGGTGGAAAAGTTCAGGCTCTGGCGATCGTCGACCGCGACGGCGCTGACACCCGCAATTGGCGCGAGTCAAAAGGACCCAAGCTCAAAGAAGGCGAATCGCTCGAAGTTCGCTGGATCGACATGGACGACATCCGTTCCCCGAAGGACGACTTGCGCAAGCGTGGCCACGCTGCCGGCGCGGCGCTGTTCGCTCGAAGTGAAGGCATCTGGTATGGCGAAGGCACCTTCTACTTCGCCTGCACTAACGGGGGTGCATTGACCTTCGGGCAGATTTTTAAATTCACGCCGACCGCCGCCGAAAGCTCGGCAGCGAGCGGAGGCCAACTCGAACTGTTCATCGAATCGACCGATGCCAACGTTGTGCAGAGTGCTGACAATCTGACCATCGCGCCGTGGGGCGATTTGATCATTTGCGAAGATCGCAGCAGCAACTCACACCTGCGCGGAGTGACCGCCGATGGCCGGATTTACACTTTCGGATTCAACTCCCGCAGCGGCACCGAATTCGCCGGTGCTTGTTTTGCGCCGGGACTCGATACGATGTTCGTGAATATCCAGAAGCCCGGTTTAACTCTGGCCATCGATGGACCATGGCGGAACGTGGGCTGAGACGCTGCCCGAGCGCCTATTTCTCAACCGCTTCGCCAGCTTCCTGCCAGGCCGAAAGCCCGCCGTCGAGGTGGTAGAGATTTTTGAAACCGAGTTCCTCCAGAATGGCCAACGACGAGGTTGAGCGACCGCCGCCTTGGCAGTGCACCAGGTAGGGTGTTTCACGATCCAGCTCTGCTGCCTTGGTTTTGAAATCGGCAGCTTTAAAATCAACATTTACCACCTTGCCCGGTATATGGCCTGCGGCGTATTCCTCCGGCGTCCGAACATCGAGCACGACCAGATCGGGCTTGCTCGACAGCAACTGCGACGCGGCGATGGCGTCGACGTGATTGACAGCTGCGTTCACGTTGTCATTGGCTTCGTCGAGCTTGGGGCTCTTGGAGTCACATCCGATTGACGCGAAAATAGCGAAAGCGAAGAGGGCGGCGATAGCGGAATATTTCATGATGGTTATCAGGCTGGTAGTAGTCTGACTATGAGCGTTCGCCTGAAGGAATTCAAGCGGCGCATCTCACGTATTTGACCAGTCAGTCGCTTGCGACGAGCGTGCCGCCATGCAGATCAGCGGACTCCAATACGACATGGAATGGGAAAATCGGTCGGGCAATTTCGACACCGTCCGGCAGTTCGTTGCCGAACGTACTTTCGAAGCCGGCGGCATTGTGGTCCTACCGGAAATGTTCTCGACAGGCTTTTCGATGGACGTTTCCGCTATTGCCGAAAACGAGCCGTCCGCTACCGAAGCCTTTCTCGCCGAGCTTGCCGAGCAAACCCGCTGTGCTGTCATCGGTGGGCTGGTAACCGAGAGCGACAACGGCCGTGGGCGGAATGAGTCCCTGACCGTGGCTCCGGACGGTTCCCATCTGGCCCGTTATCAGAAAATTCGCACCTTCACCTATACCAGAGAATCGGATCACTACGATCGTGGCAGCGAGTTGGCGCTGTTTGATTGGCAGGGCTGGCGAGTGTGTCCGCTGATCTGTTACGATCTGCGCTTTCCCGAACTGTTTCGCCGCGGTGTCGGTGAAGGCGCTGAGTTGTTCGTGGTCATCGCCAGCTGGCCGGCAGTCCGCGTCGAGCACTGGTTGGTCCTGCTGCGCGCGCGTGCCATCGAGAATCAGGCTTATGTCATCGGCGTCAACCGCACCGGAGCCGATCCCTCATGGCCTTACCCGGGGCGCAGTGTTATCATTGACCCGTGGGGCGAGATAGTTGCTGACGGCGGTAGCGAAAATGGCTGGGTGTGTGCGGAGATCGATCGCCAGCGCCTGCTCGATTGGCGCGCAGAGTTTCCGGCACTCGCCGACCGAATGAGCTGAGCGCTAGCAGCAGATTACGTTTTGTGACATCGAAGAGCAGCGTGAAAGCGCGATTGCCTCCATCACGGTTTGCGGCAACAATGGGAGCCATGAAGACCTGCTTTTTTACCCGTCGCCTTGTCTCGGGCGCTTTCGCCTTCGCTGTCGCGGCCGTATTTGCGGTTGGCGATGCCACAGCTCGAACCTGGACTCAGGCGGCAAGCGGTAAGAAGATCGAGGCGGAGTTTGTCAGCTCGGCCGATGGCAGTGTGACCATCAAAATGAGCAACGGCCAGAACGCAACCGTGCCACTGTCAGCTCTCAGTGAGGAAGATCAGGACTGGGTGGCCGAGCAGGCGAGTGGCAGCGCAACCGCCGCTCCAGTAGCTGGCAATTGGGCGCGCTGGCGCGGACCGAATCAAAGCAACGTCTCAACCGAATCCGGCCTGATGAAGAAATGGCCTTCCTCCGGACCTGAAAAAGTCTGGAGTTTTGAAAACGCTGGCCTCGGTTACTCGAGCATGATCGTGGTCGATGGCACGCTCTACACCGTCGGTGTCGATGATACGGACGCCAGAGCCATTGCCGTTGATATCGAAACGGGTGAAGAAAAATGGTCGACGAAGTTTGGCAAAGACGACGCCAGTGGTTATAACGCCGGCTGGGGTAATGGCACCCGCAGCACGCCAACCTATGACGATGGCATGATCTATGTGGTCGGCGTAAAGGGCGAGATCGCCTGCTTGAGCGCCGAGGACGGAAAGCTTGAGTGGAGCAAGCACCTGATCGATGATTTTGGTGGAAAAGCGGGCGGCTGGGGATTTTCCGAATCACCGCTGGTCGATGGAGATCTGGTCGTTGTTGGACCCGGCGGCAAGGATGCAGGGATCGTCGCTCTCGATAAGAAGTCGGGTGAAACCGTATGGTTGGCGGAAGAAGTGAAGCCAGGCAATGCAGAATACGCGTCGATCCTGGCCATCGATCATAACGATGTGCGTCAGTATGTGCGTTTCTTCGAAAAAGAAGCCGTCTCCGTTTCTGCCGCAGATGGCAAACTCCTGTGGAGCGTTTCCTGGCCACGAGGTGGGACAGCGGTCATTCCGACACCGATTTTCAAGGACGGCTACCTTTACCTCACCTCAGGCTACAAGGCGGGCAGCAAGCTCGCGAAAATCGGACCCAAAAACGAGGTCGAGGTTGTCTGGGACGATGAAGAAGTGATGATGGTGCACCACGGTGGTGTCGTTGAGATCGACGGTTACATTTACGGATTTTCCGACACCCGCGAAGGTGGCCTCGTCTGTCAGGATTTCATGACCGGTGAAAAGGTCTGGAACCAACGCGAAATGCCATCGATGGCCAAAGGTGCCGTGTTCGCCGCCGACGGCATGCTTTACTGCCTGAGTGAAAATGACGGCATGGTGACTCTGGTCGAAGCGACCTCCAAGGGTTATTCGGCAAAAGGTCAGTTCAAGCTTGAGCCGCAGAGTGATCAACGGCACGTCAAAGGTAAGATCTGGAGCCACCCACTGGTGGTCGGTGGCAAGCTCTATCTACGCGATCAGGAGCTGATCCACTGCTACAACGTGTCTGACTCATAGCTGAAGCCGACCGCGACTCTGGCGTATCTCTTTTTTTGAAATCCTGACGCGGTGGAAGACGCAAACCAACCGCCGCTGCCTCCGCCGTCCACTGTTGCAGAGGTATCGAGTAAACCCGTCGGCGGTCCATGGTGGGCGTGGCTGATCATTCTTGTTTCGACCGGACTGATGGCCTGGAGTGCGCAGCCAGCGCCTCCAACTGCTGAAGGATCCATTGCTGTTGCGGAGGATGACGGTACAGCGTTCGCTGTCCTGAAATTTCAGGCGAAAAATATCATCGGTCTGGAGTATCTAACCGGTGGCGAGGACCTTGATGACGTTATCGACCAAATCAAGGCTCAAGTCCGCACGGCAACGCCCAGGCAGATCGGTGCAGCGGCCGCGCTGGAGGTATTCTCGGGTGCCGACGAAGACTCCAGACAGAGCGCATTGGCGTTTATCGACAAGGCCATCGAATCAGCCGAGCCTTCGTCTGGTCTGTTGGTTGCGATACAGCGTGCGATCGCAGAACCTACCGCGCTGGCTGATGCTGACTGGATATCGCTGAAGGATGAACTGGGTTGGTTTGGCGAATTGCTCGCGGCATCTGAGGGCGGGCCAGACTCTGACCGCGCTGAAGAAATTCGTGCTACTGGCAAGCAATTATCAAAGCTGCTTCTGATCGGTGTTGGAGTCGTTGTGGTCGCCGGGCTGGTCGGTTGCGTGCTGTTGTTCCTGGCGATTTACCGCGCGTCGTATGGAAAAATGAGGACCCATCTAGAACCACCGACGGGGAAGGTGGCTCGGGTGATGATGGGAGCATTTGCCATCTACATCGGCGCCATGGCTGGCGGTAATTTTTTGCTTGGTTGGCTGGCGGGAAGAGGTCTAGAGCAGAAAATATCACCGGCGATTGCTCAAGGTCTGTCGTTAGCCTACCTGGCGGTTCCCGTGTTTTTTGCTTTGGTCTGGATGTACGCGGGCCGACGAAGCGCGGACTGTCGGCCCGGAGAAATGCGCCAAGCGCTGGGTGCTCATCGCGGCAAAGGTTTTTTTACAGAGGTATTTTCCGGCGTTGTCGGCTACGTCGCCATGATTCCTGTCATGGCGCTGGGAGTTGCGACCACGTTGATCCTGGTGTTGCTGATCGAACAATTCAGCGGCAGCGCAGAAGGAGAATCCGCCGAGCCGATTTCGCACCCGATTATAGAATGGATGGTTGATGGCGACCCCCGGAAGATGCTGCTGGCATTTTTTCTTGCAGCAGTTCTTGCTCCCTTGCTGGAAGAAACGATGTTTCGCGGCGCCTTCCATGGTGCTTTGCGCAGACGCTGGCGGTTTCTGGCTGCAGCCTTTGTCAGTGGCGTGGTTTTTGCAGCCGTTCATCCGCAGGGCGTGCTGGCGATCCCGGCACTGACAGCGATGGGATTTGGCTTCGCAATGATTCGCGAATGGCGCGGCTCATTGATTGCGCCGATGGCCGCTCACGCTCTCCACAACGGCACCTTGATCGGTGTGATGTGGTTGGTGTTTTCGAACTGAGTCGCGACGGATCTACCAATCTCCACCCAGCGCACGGATCAGGGAGACAGCGGCGAGGTGACGGCCGAGTTGGATGCGCACGGCCTGTTGTTCGGCGTCGAGTTCGGTGCGTTGGGCATCGACGACTTCGAAGTAGTCGACCACGCCGGCCTGGTATCGAGCTTCGGAGAGTTCAACGGTACGCGAGGCTGAGTTAACGGTGCGTTGCTGGGCGGCGGCGCGTTGGCTGAGTCGGGTGATGGCGGTGAAGGCATCGTCGACTTCGCGCACGGCCTGCAGAATGGTTTGTCGATAGTCTGCTACGTTTTCGTCGTAGCGTGCCTCGCTGCGGGCGAGGTTGGCTTTGTTGCGCCCACCGTCGAACACCGGCAGCGAAAGTTCAGGGCCGAGTCCCCAGGCGCGGCTGTTGGAATTGAACAATTTACCGATGTCACCACTTTCCAGACCGCCGTTGGCCATCAGTCGGATGGACGGATAGAACGCTGCCTTGGCGACGCCGATGCGGGCGTTCTCGGCGATCATGATGCGTTCGGCGGCGGCGACATCGGGACGTCGTTCGAGTAGGTCGGTAGGCACGGACCCAGGTATTTTGGGTGCGCTTCCCGTCAGCGGTTTGGCAGCGACTTTGAATCCGGACGAAGGCGAGCCGACCAGCACGGCGACGGCATTTTCAATTTCGTCACGTGCCTGGCGCAGTCCGATCAGTTCGCTCTCGGTGGCGGAAAGTTCGGTTTCGGCGCGGGACACATCGACTTCGTCGGTATCGCCGGCTTCGAAACGTTTGCGATTCAGGTCGAGTGACTTTTTGCGCAGCACGACGGCTTTTTCAAAAATGGCGATCTCAGCATCACGAGAGCGAAGTTCGTAGTATTGGGCGGCGAGCTCGGTTTGCACAGCGAGGCGCACCTGACGAAGGGCGGACTCGCTGGCGAGAATCTCGGATTCGGAGGCTTCGATGCCGCGACGGATTTTACCCCATAGGTCGATTTCGTAGTCGAGCACCAGAGGTAGGGAGAAATTGCTGGTGGTGATGCCTGACAAGTTTGATGCCGTGTTGCTGGTCGTGCCGGAGCGCTTGTTGCGGCTCGCTGAAGGCTCAAAATCCGCTGTCGGCATCCATGCCGCGCGAGCGCTTCGGGAGACGGCGCGGGATTGTTCGACGCGATGGAAGGCGGCGGCGAGATCTTGATTGTTGGTGCCCGCCTGCCCAATCAGCCGGCTCAATTGCGGATCGTTAAAACGTTGCCACCACTGCTCGAGCGCGTTCTCGTCTCCGGGTTCGGCGACCTTCCATCCGGCGGGGAGATCGAACTTCGAGGGAAGCTGTTTGGCGACCGATGGACGCAGGTAGTTCGGCCCGACCGTGCAGGCGGCCGGGACAAAACTCAGCACAAGGCCCAGCCAAATCAGAAAAGAACGTGGAATCATCGAAATAGGATCGCAATCAAGGTCAGGACAGAGCCACGTCAAGCATTGCTAGTGGTACGCCATTCGGATTCGGATTTGGCGACGGCTTTTTCCAGCCGATCGATATTTTCCTGCGGACTCTTAGTGCGGCGGGCGATGAACTGGTAGGCCAACGGAACCGTGAACATGGTGAAAAGAGCGGCGAAACTGACACCGAACAGAATGACCACGCCGATGACGATGCGCGTTTCGGCGCCGGCGCCGGAGGTGATCACCAGTGGCAATGATCCCATCACCGTGGTCAGGCCAGTCATGACGATGGGGCGCAGGCGACGCACGGATCCATTGAGCACGGCGTCGTCGAAACTTTGTCCCTCGTCACGCAACTGATTGATGAATTCGACGATCAGAATGCCGTTCTTGGCGGCCAGGCCGATCAGCATAATCGTGCCGATCTGAGTGTAAATGTTCTGCGCAAAGCCGGTGCACCACAGTCCGAACAAGCCGCCGGCCACCGCGACGGGAACCGCTAGCATGATAGTCACGGGTTGGACGAAGCTCTCAAATTGCGCGGACAGAACGAGGAACACAACCAACAGAGCGAGCAGAAACACGAAGATCGCCGAGCTGCCGGATTCTTTGTAATCGAGTGACTGACCTTTGTAGCTGATGATGGCTTCGTCCGGCAGCACACGCTCGGCGGCTTCGTCAAGGAAATCGAGCGCTTCACTGAGTCGATAGCCTTCGGCAAGATTGGCTTCCAGCGTGATCGCGCGGATGCGGTTGTATCGGTTGAGGTTACCGGAGTCGGCAAATTCTTCGATCGTGACCAGACTCGACAAGGGGATGAGTTCGCCGGTGGTCTCGGAGCGCACCTGAATGTTGGTCAGGTCGGTCGGCGTACGTTTTTTGTCGTAATCGCCTTCGACGATGACGTCATATTCCTCGCCGTCCTGAATGTAAGTGGTGACGATTCTGGAACCGAGCAAACTCTCCAATGCCTGGCCGACATTTTGAATCGAGACGCCGAGGTCACCAGCACGGTTCTGGTCGATGTTGACGCTCAGTTGCGGCTTGGTCTCCTTGTAATCATAATCGACACCGATCAGCTTAGGGTTTTTCGCCACCTCGGCGAGTAGCAGGTCGCGCCATTCAGCGATTTCTTCATAGGTAGAACCGCCAATGACGTACTGGACTGGCTTTTGCAAACCTCGGGTCAGGCCCTGGCGCATAACGATGAAATTCTTCACCCCGGGCACGTCGGCGAGCTTCTCGCGAACTTCGTCCATGATTTCCCAGGAGATGCGGCGCTCATCCCAATCGGCGAGCACGACGATGGTTAAGCCTTCGTTGAAGTCGGCGATGTTGCCCCCAAATCCTCGCGGAGCACGGATCAGTAGGGTGCCGACTTCGCCACTCTCATTCAGATACATGAGTCGCTCTTCGACCTCATCCATAGTGTCGCTGATCGATCCGTAGCTGGTGCCTTCGGGCGCACTGGTGATTACGAAAAAGGCACCGCGATCTTCCCTCGGCGTGAATTCGCTGGGCAGCGTTTTGTAGAGGTAGTAGCTGCCTGCGAGGAAGCCGCCAACGATCAGCAGGACGATCACTGGAACCTTTAACATGGCACTGAGCACGCGTCGGTAGCCGGCTTCAACGCGACGAAATATCCAGTCGACGAGGCGGGTCAGCCAGTTGCCGCGGGTTGTCTCAGCCTTGAGCAAGCGCGAGGCGAGCATCGGCGACAGGGTTAGCGCGACAAAGCTGGAAAATGCCACGGCGACCGCCAGCGTGATCGCGAATTCGGTGAACAGTTTGCCCAATTCGCCTTCGAGAAATGAGATCGGCACGAACACGGCGATCAGCACTACGGTGGTTGCGATGACGGCGAAAGCTACTTGGCGAGTTCCCAAGAAGGCGGCCGCTAGCGGATTTTCGCCCGTCTCGATGCGGTGATAGACATTTTCCAGAACGACGATGGCGTCATCAACGACCAGACCGATGGCAAGGATCAGGGCGAGCAGCGTCAGCAGGTTTACAGAGAATCCCAAAAAATTGAGGAAAATAAACGTGCTGATCAGCGAGACAGGAACAGTGACCGCCGGAATGATCGTCGCGCGCGCCGTGCCGAGAAACAGGTAGATAACCGCGATCACCAGCAGCACGGCGACGCCGAGGGTGTAGCCGACCTGCTTGAGCGATTCTTCGATGAATACCGAGGTGTCGTAACTTTCGTCGATGTTCATGCCATCGGGCAGTTGCTTGGCGACGCGTTCCATCTCGATCTTGGCGGCGCGCGAAACGTCGAGCGTGTTGGCTTGGCTCTGCTTGATGATCCCCAGACCAACGCGCGGTATGCCGTTAGCACGATAAGTGCGGCGGGCTTCTTCGGCATCGAGCTCGATTCGGGCGACTTCGCCGAGACGAACCAGGAAACCGTTTTCGCCTCGGAAGATCACCAGATTACGAAAGTCTTCTGCCGATAAGAACTCGCGCTTGATGCGCACCGTGAATTGCCGATCGAGTGATTGAATCGTGCCCGCTGGAAGTTCGACGTTCTGGGCTTTCAGTGCGGTTTCGATGTCGCCGACCGTCAGGCTGCGAGCCGCCAGCGCCTCGCGGTCCACCCAGACTCGCATGGCGAAGCTGGAGGCTCCAGAGATGCGAATGCGCGCCACGCCGGGCAGCACCGAAAAGCTGTCGATGAGGTAGCGCTCGGCATAGTCGGCGAGTTCGACGGGCCTCAGGTATTCACTGGTCAAACTCAACCACATCATCACCTCGGTAGCCGAGTCCTCTTTGGTGATCTCGGGCGGATCAGCTTCGTCGGGAAGATCATCGAGCAGGCCTGACAGCGCCTCGCGCAGATCGTTGGCGGCATTGTCGATGTCACGCTCGATGTCGAATTCGATGGTGACTTTTGAGTTACCGTCGGTGCTTGATGATTCGACCGTTTTGATCGCCTCAACGACGCTGATCTGATCTTCGATCAGCTGCGTAATACGACGCTCAACGACCGCAGCCGATGCACCGACATAACTGGTTTCGATGGTGACGATCGGCGGATCGATGTCTGGAAACTCACGAACCTGCAGCCGACTGAAAGAAACTGCGCCAAAGGTGACCAGTAGCAGATTCACTACGATGGCGAATACCGGTCGGCGGATAGAAGTATCGGAGAGCAGCATGATGCAGACGCGAAAGTTGCTGTGTGCTTACTCCGGGGCGTCGGTCGGATTGTAGGCGTCAGCCGGCGCGATGAACTCGCCGATGACTTCCACGGTGGCGCCGTCATTGAGGCCGATCAGACCGTCGCTGACGATGCGGTCGCCTTCCTTCAGGCCATCGAGAATTTCCACGAAGCCGGGTAAACGTCGACCGATGGTGACGTCGGTTCGCGTTACCATGGGAGAGCCGCCATCGGTTTCGTTGACGACGAAGACAAAGTTCTTCGACTGCACGGCCATCAGCGATCGCTCCGGAATGCTGAGCGACTTTTTAGGATTGTTCTCCAAGGTGGTGCTCATCAGCATGCCGGGGCGCAGTCGACTGTCCGGGTTGGGGATTTCTGCACGGACCATGATGGCTCGAGTAACCGGATTAACTCGGGTATCAATCTGACTGACGACGCCCTTGAACTGCGTCTCTGGAAAAGCATCGCTGTTGGCGACGATTTCGAGTCCCTGCTTGAGATTGCTGAGAAACGCCTCGGGGACGGTGAAGTCGAGTTTGATCGGATCGAGCACGTCGAGCGTGGCAATCAGATCGCCTGGTGCCACCAGAGCACCGGTGCTGACTTGTCGAAAACCGAGCACGCCGTCGAAGGGCGCGTTGATTCGCCGATCATCGATCTGCGCTTGCGCTTCGCCGACCCGTTGCTGGGCGATGTCGCGCTGCGTTTGGTATTCCTGAAGTCGCACTTCAGAAACAGCGCCTGCCGAGACGAGGTCTTTGAGCCGCTTGATCTCGCGCTCCTGCTCGGCCATCTGCGCTTTGGCACCATTAAGGGCGGCGACCTCCTCGGCATCCTCGAGACGGACCAGAGGATCACCTTTCTTCACCTCGTCGCCATCTTCAAAAAACAATTCAGCGACGCGGTCAGTGACGCTCGATGAAATGTCGGTCGCTTCTAGCGCACGGACGGTTCCCAGGGCTTCGACCTCGTCAGCATATTCGACGATGTTGACGACCGCTGTCCGGACTTTAGCAGAAGCAACGAGAGCGGAGGCCGGGTCGTCCGCTTTTTCCTCGTCGCGACAGGCGACGCTGCCAAGCATGATGACAAGCACGAGCAAAAGCCCGATTCGGTAGGGGACGGATAGCATTGAGATCGTTGGACGATTGGTAGGCGCGTAACTAACGAGATTAATTGCACTTTTATTCGAACGAAAGGAACTGGATGAAAGCCGCTTTGCAATGGCCTTGAATACGTCATCGGGATTGCCGAATATTGCCCTCGGATTAGCGATGAATTGTCGTCTTCAGGATCGATCAAAAATTGACCCAGCTGGCAACTTCGGTGGAACTCGGTGAATGAGAGGACGTAAGCTTCGCTGCATGACACCGTCTGCAAGCGGTCTAGCCTGGCACCCCAAAACAGCGTCGCCATCAAATTGTCGTGAATCGATCTCCTTCTGCCATGAGGCACGTCCTATTGATTGGCGGATTGTTGCTGATCGCGCTCAATTTGCGTCCGGCCATCACTGCGGTGGCGCCACTCGCTGAACGATTGCAGGCTGAGGGAGTGAGTCGCCAGGTCGTGGGGCTGATGACGACCTTACCGCTGATCTTATTCAGCGTCGTAGGACTATGGTCAGGCTGGCTCGGTGGACGCATCGGATTTGCCAGAGCACTGGGGCTCGGCTTGTTGCTGTTGAGCGCTGGATCGCTGATTCGCTCGGCTCACCCAGGCGAACTGGCGACGCTGGGATGGCTGATGCCCGGAACGCTGCTGATCGGTGCCGGCATCGCGATTGGCAATGTCTTGCTGCCGAGCGTGGTGAAAAGCCGTTACCCCGATCACGTCGGCCTGATGACCAGTCTCTACTCGACCGCGATGAATCTAGGTGCTGGTTTGGGTATTGGATTCGCACTGCCGGTCGCGAATCGATTTTCGGGAGGAACCGCGGCCGGGCTGGCCGTGTGGGGTGGGGTGGCATTGATATCGCTTCTGGTCTGGCTGCCGGAAATGCTAAACCGCCCGGCAGCCCGACCAAAGATGCATCCGCTGGCAGGCGTGTTTGCCATGACGAAGCAAAAGCGAGCCTGGCAGGTTGCTGCCCACATGGGCCTGACATCCGCCGTGTTTTACTCCGCAGTGGCCTGGTTGCCCACCGTGCTACTGACGCGCGGCATGACCGAGAGCGCTGCCGGGTGGTGGGTAGCCGCGATGCAGGTGGTCGGCTGCGCGGCCAGTCTGACCGTGCCTACCTTGGCAGCGAGACTCAAGTCGCAAAGCGGATGGGCTGCGGCGTGCGCACTGCTCACCGGTATTAGCTTGATCGGTATTCTCTTTTTGCCGCCGCCGTTGATCGGCCCTGTGGTGCTCGCGCTTGGGCTCGGTCTCAACGGAACATTTGGAATGGCGCTGCTACTCATCGCCATGCGCAGTCGCGACGCGGACACTGCTGCCAGTATGTCTTCGATGGCTCAATCGCTAGGCTACATGTTCGCCGCGCCGGGGCCGTGGTTTATCGGTTGGATTAGCGTTACGAGTGGACGATGGGATGTCGCGTTCGGCGTGATCGTGATTGGCGCTGCCCTGACGGCACTGGCGGGAGTTTTTGCCGGTAAGTCCGGGATCTGTTCGCTGGGGGATGAAGGCCAGATTCAGAATTGATTTTGTGGCAAAGTGAGTTGTCGATACATGGACGCTGTCCGCTAGGCGACAACGGCGAGGGCGCGGGGTGCCTTTTTTTTCATTTTCTGGGCGAATCCAAAATTGTTAATAGGTCGCTAGCCCCCGAGCCGGCAATCGCCGCTATGTAGGGGTTCTACTATCCGAATACATTGCGCTGCAAGCCTCGCAGCACCAGGAGCCCGCCCCAATTCGCCCCTCTCATTCGCTTGCCGGCGATGCTGCGATTCTCGCTGAAGCGTTCGCGATTTTCCTCGAATACCTCGCGCAGAAATTCTCCGCTACCAATAGCCGCCCCATCGGTGAGGTAACGTACTCGGCACAACAAAATCTCTGCCACGCTAAGTTCGCCACCGCGCTCCAGCACCTCATCCACCTTCTTTCGCGTGATCCCGCGCCGTCCGGTTTGCCCCGTTCTGACGTCGGCTTGGCGCTCCTCGCCGTGTCCATATAAGAGTATTCTGTAGCGTGGGCCCACCGAACGCCAATCCACTCTCCGATTCACTCCGAAGGACGTCCGCTCCAAAATGGCTCTTAACCCATTGCGGGCCTGTTTTTTTCCAGCGACCGCCTCCGCATAACCGCACCAACGGTAGTCCTCGGGGTCGCCTACGATCCCCGCGCGCACAGGATTGAGATCGATATAGGCAGCAATCGTCAGCAACGCAGTTTCGTCGCGCTCCACCAGCACACTGCGGAATCGGTTCTCCCACAGAGTTCCCGTCCTGCGATGACGACGATTATGCCAGCGAGTGTAGCGTTGTTTCAACTCCTTGAGAAATGCCGATAACGAGAACCTCCGCGCCTGATAGCGCGCTAGGATCTCAGTCATCCACTTACCGGTGGAGTCCTGCGAAGCAGCCCGATCCAATTCCTCCACTGCATCGCGCAGCTCGCGCCTCTTGTAGATAAGCGGCAACAGTTGCCGAAGCCTCTGTTCGGTCAGCGGTTCCTGAGCATCTCGTTGTGGTACCCGGACGAGAAGATGGAAATGATTCTCCATCAGGCAGTAGGTCACCACCTGCACCCCACAGAACTGCTCAAGCCGACGCATCCAGTCGTAGAAGTGGCGTTTTTCTGGTTCGCGCAGGGTCCGCTGACGGTCCGTCGTCCTCGAAATCACGTGGTAGTATGACTCGATATGAGGGCGAAGAAGGCGGCGTGGCATGATTGGGGCGATGATTAAGCAAGGGGTCGGATGAGTAGGAATAGCACAACAATAGCGTTCGACAACATATAAAATTACCGGAATATAAAGACCTTTGAACTTTGCCCATTTACTGGCGGAGCGATACGACGCATTTATCGCTGTCGTGCTCGATCCATTTTTGGACGCCTGCCATGGCTCAGTGCCGCTCCGAAATCGGTGCCTATTGCTCGCCGGCCGCAGGGTGCACGGATGCGGCTCAACGAGTATTAACGCCGCAGAGTGGAAGACGCGCCTGCGCACCGCCGCCGCGGCGGACCGCAAAGTCTCAGTGCCGAATATATGAGAGACCTACTCTCCGACGTCGAGTCGATGCTCTGCCTGCATCGCCACGCATGGTTGCGCAGCTCCGATCGCATGGCACCAGCCTGGCAAAAAGCCATCGGCGAAACTGCGGCGGCGGTGTGAGGTCGGTCGTCGATGGCTGGAATATTCTTCGATTAGAAACGCACAGTGAACCCTGAAAATATCTGCAGATCATTGGCGGCATCGTTGAGGCCGATCACGGTTCCAGCATCGAGGACGAGATTATCTGAAAGTGTCAGTGTCGCGCCACTACTGAAGAAGGGCTGATAGGCCCCGCCACCGGCGATGCCGATATATTCGATGTAGATTCCGATGACATCGTTCAGCTTACAGCCGAGCACGGCGGTGTGGAAGAGCTCACCGTCGTAGTCATCGTCAGCCTCGTCATAGACCCAGTCGATTTCGGCCATCAGGCCGAGACCGAACCGGTCGTTGAGATCCATCCCGAAGGGGACGACCAATGCACCCTCAATCTCGTCGTTGCTGAGATCGGTTTGCGTCGGAATTTTGACGGCTGGCATAATGGCAAGGGCCGTTGATCCAGAGTCATTTCCCCAAAGGTTGAACTTTGGACGAAAAGTGACGTCGCTGAATCCTTCGGTAAGATCGGTGAGTCCACCGGCCGTGACTTCTTCGCGAGTATAGGTGTCAAACAGGATCTGCAACTCGAGGTCAGTGAGCAAGCCGATACGTACGTTAACGGCGCCGGTGGAGATTGTTTCAAAAGACGCTTCCGGCTTTCGATCTCGGGAGTAATCGAGAATGCTTATCTCGATCTGAAAATGACCGGCGTCGACCGTGGTCGGGCTCTCAGTCCCATCCGGCCTGTCGCCGGTGATTTCCCGCAGTTCGTCAGAAGGAACGGGCTGGAATAGATGGTAACGTGCGGTGTCGGGCGTGCCGCTCTGGGAAAAAACGGTCGTGCATCCCGCTACGTAGCTAGCGGCGGCAGCAAAAATTTTAAGATTCAATTTCATGATCGAAAAGTAGCCAAGACTATATGAATTAGTCAAACCTATATCGCGCTGCGGTGGTGATCTTTTTGCGTGGATTCACCACGACCTGCGATTGCGATCGAACGCATTCACCAGGGCGTCGCCCTATGCTGAGAAAAGAGTTGCCGGTGCAGGCGCTACTGCGCCGCTGAGGCGGTGGTTTTCGCTAGCAGGGGACCCTTTTTTCCAGCGCTTACCCGCCGGGGAGAGGCGTTGAGGGCCTTTGAATCCGTGCCTTGCCGTTCAAATGCAGGCGTTCGTCACCGCTACTTCTGCACCTGCGACCAGAAATCTCAAAGCTAGCTTCGTCGCGATAAGTCATCTTACAATTTGCCTGCGCTGCCTCTTCAGTCATCCCGCCCCGCCGCCATCTCCGCGATCTCCCTAACCAATTCCGGTCCACGGTAGATCAATCCGGTATAGACCTGAACAAGGGCCGCGCCGGCGTCGAGTTTGTCGGCGGCGTCCTGAGCGGAGTTGATTCCGCCGACGCCGATGATGGGAATGTCGGGATCGAGGGCGGCGCGCAGGCGGCGGATGACTTCGGTGGAGCGTTGGGTGACCGGGGCGCCGCTGAGGCCACCCTTTTCGTCGGCGAGAGGATGGCCAGCGACGGCTTCGCGCGAAATGGTGGTGTTGGTAGCGATGACGCCATCGATGCGGGTGGTATTAAACACGCCGGCCAGTTCGTCGATGTGTTCGTTGGTCAGGTCAGGGGCGATTTTGACCACCAGCGGGGTGCGCTTGCCGGTACGGCTGGCGACGCGGTGATCGCGCTCGGCCTGGAGCTCTTCGACCAGGGCGCGGCAGGTTTCGATATTTTGTAGATCGCGCAGTCCGGCAGTGTTCGGCGACGAGAGATTGATGGCGATGTAGTCGGCGACGGGACTGGCTTTTTTAAAGCAGGTCAGATAATCGGAGACGGCATTCTCGTTGGGGGTATCGAAGTTTTTGCCAATGTTGATACCGAGCACGCCGCGGAACGGGCCGTATCGCGCGCGCGATCGCTCGATGTTCTCGAGCATGCGGTCGATACCGATGTTGTTAAAGCCCATGCGATTGATCACGGCGTTATGATCGACGAGCCGGAACAGGCGCGGCTTGTCGTTGCCGGGTTGGCTACGGGGTGTGACGGTGCCGACCTCGACGTGGCCGAAACCGACGGCGCCGAAGGCTTCGTAGGCGGCGGCGTTTTTGTCCATGCCGGCGGCGAGGCCGATACGGTTTGGAAAGGTCAAGCCCATGACCTCGGTCGGTTGGGCAATGACACGCGGGCCGAGCAGTTTGCGCAGTAAGCCGAACTGATGGGCGCGGCGCATGCCGGACAGGGTCAGGTGATGGGCCGTCTCAGCATCGAAGCGAAACAATAAGGGACGCGCTATTTTATAAAAATCGGCCATTTCGGCGGGACAACTGGGGGAAGTTTTTAGAAAAAGTTTTTATCGCGAATTGCGACACATTTTTGCGTGACAAGCAGGAGCGTAGCGCCTTTTGTCGCGGTTCAAAGGTTTTTGTATTTCTATTTAAGTAAAGGACAAACGTTAGGTTTTTTCGAACTGACTGCACTACCATGAGTGACGCGACTTGCATTCCTGTTTCCAGTCTGGGTGAGCCTTTTTACAGTGGCTCGGTCCAACAATTGTTTGACGTGCCGGGAGATGATTCGGTGATGGTCACGCAGACCACCAATCGCGGTTCGGTATTCGATGTTGGTGCGCTGTTTGAGATCCCAGGCAATGATGTGAACCGCGCGGTGTTCCGTCACGTGCTCTACTCGAAGCTTGGCGATCCGGAAGTTTGGAAAAAAGTCGCCGATGCGATTCGCAACGATGCCGATCTACCTCAGGCGGATAAGGATGAGTTGCTCTGTGGCACTTTGGAAAAATGCGTGGCGAATGGGGCGCGGACGCATCACGAGGGTATGCTCGACGCGGAGACCGGCGAGCTTTGCCGCAAGGGGGTACCGGCCAATCCGAGTGCTTACAATTTGGTGCGCAAGTTTCAAATCCTGAAGCCGACGCGGACGTCATTTCTGGGCGCGCACTTGTTCGACTACTCGCGGTTTCCTCACGAGGACGGTTTTGTGGTGCCGCTCGAGTATATCGTGCGGTTTGGGATCACCAGTGGTTCTTCGGTTTATCGCAAATACCTGGCGATGAGTGACGCGGCGAAGCGCACGTTCGAAGGCGAGCTGGGTGTGAGTAAGGCTCTCGAGGCGTGGCAGTTGCTGGAGCGTCCAATTGCGGATTTCACCAGTAAATTTGAGCCGGAAGACCGCATGGTCAGCAAGCAGGAGGCGACGGTGATGTCCGGCCTGACGGGCGAGCGTTTTGTCGACAGCGGCAAAATGGGCGTGCTCGGTGCCTGGGTGGTGCGCCATTTGCTCGACGAAATCGGATTGCTGCTGTGGGACATCAAGTGGGAGTTCGCTATCGATGGAGATGACTTGGTGTTTGTTGACACGATCGATACCGATTCGTTCCGGGCGACTCGGTTCCTCGACATCTCGGGTGGCGGTGATGAGGATGGTCGTTACGTCATGCACTTTAACAAGCAGTCGATGCGCGACTATTTCACGATCCTGCACGGCGATTGGATCGATGCGATCAACGTTGCCAAAAAGCGCGCGACGACAGAGGGCGTGGCGTTTACCGAGTTGCTGAGTGCTGGGCAGGAGTCCGGTGAGTATCCCAAAACGCCGGAGGTGGCCGACGAGTTCCTTGCGATTCAGGTGAAAAAGATGGAGCTGATCCGTGATTACATGATCGGCACGGTCGAAGCGGATGCGGTCAGCGCGGCTCTGCAGCAGGCAGGGGAAGACGAGGTGGGCTTTTATCGAAACCGGGATCGCTTTGCCGAATTTGCCAAATTGAACAAGATTGGATAGGGGTTCGTTATCGTTGCTTCTTTGTTCTTCTAATTTTTCTGCCGTGACCGCCTACTACGAAATCGTTGACCGCTTCCTTGAGCGGGGAGACTGCAACGCGATTCTCTATGCGCCGGTAGCGGATGGCATGACCTTTCGCGAGACGCGACGGTATTCGTTCACCATTGAATGTGGTGGCGAGGCACTGGACGCTTTTGTGCGGGCGACTTTGTTCGACCCTGTCAGTCAGGTTCTTCACGGCGGTGGCAAACCGGCGCTGAAGGGTTACTCGTTCATGCTCGATTACGGCATGAAGCCGGGCGCGCTGGACCTCGAAAAGGAGGCGATCCTCAATTACTACCGTAAGCTGGAAACGCCCGGTTTTAATCTGACCGAGCTGAAGATCGAACGTCGGCTTTATCTGTTTGCGGATTCTTCCGACTGCGCCGACAGCTCGGTATTCGTCCGCGACATTTGCAATCCTGCCATCCACACCTGGAACGTCACCGATGCCCGAGACTGTGCCTGATTCGACAGCTCCCTCCACGGAAGCTGCCCCTAAAACCTACCGGCACATCCCGATCTCGGGATTAAGCGGAGACGAGCTGAGTCAACTCAGCAAGGACATGAAGCTCTCGCTGTCGCGTGAGGACATGGCGGCAGTGCAGCAAATTTTTGCCGATTGGAAGCGAGAGCCGACCGATGTCGAGCTGGAGGTGATCGCCCAGACTTGGAGTGAGCACTGCAAGCACCGCATTTTCGGAGCGACCATCAAACACACGATCGATGGCGAGACAGAGGTCATCGATTCCCTGTTCAAGACTTACATTAAGGAGCTGAGCGAGCGAATCTTCGAGCGCAAGCCGGGCTTTGTGTTGTCGGCCTTTCATGACAATGCGGGGTTCATTCGCGTCGATGACGAGCAGGCGATCTGCCTGAAGGTGGAGACGCACAATCATCCGTCGGCGATCGAACCGTATGCGGGGGC
>JBBKXR010000324.1:0-5165 GCA_037969585.1 Verrucomicrobiales bacterium | reverse complement strand
GTGGTGGAGGGGACGGCAGGTTTTGGATCTGCTTCTTCGGCAGTGATTTCGACGCCGCTATCCTTAATAAAAGCCGCGCCGCTGATGCCGAGTAGAATTACCATCAATGCCGGGATGCCAAATAACATCAGCTTGCCGAGAAGGGGGGCGAGGCTGTAGCCGCCTTGTGTGTGTGAGTCGCCGTGGTCGCTCATAGTGCTGGGACTGAATCAGTATTTGCGGGATTGTCAAACGTCTGCGTTCGGTGAATTGCTACAGGTTGATACGAGCTCTTCCCGGCTTTGGGCGGATTCTTTTTTTGGAATATGGCGCAAAATTCACCATCGATCGAAATCGAGCCGGCCATAGCCGCTGACGCAGAGCTTATTTCGGATCTAGCCGAATCGATCTGGCAGGTTTGTTATGCGGAGCTGCTGTCGGCGGAGCAAATTCGCTACATGCTTGACTGGATGTATGCGCCGGATCGGATTCGTCAGGAAATTCGCGAGCGAGGCATTGTCTATCGATGGCTTTCCCACAAAGGCGAACGGGTCGGGTTTGCTGCGTCTGGAGCTAGTGCGGATGGGCTCGATGTCGTCGTCCACAAACTCTACGTCATGCCGAATTCGCAAGGCGGCGGACTGGGAACAGCTGCGTTGACTGCGATCGAAGCATCAGCCAAGTCGGCCGGTATCGGGCGCATGACCTTGCGGGTTAATCGCGGCAATCAGTTGGCAATTCGGGTTTACGAAAAGTTCGGTTTCGAGCGGCAGTCGGAGGTCTGCAGCGATATTGGTGGTGGCTTCGTGATGGACGACTATGTCATGGCCAAGACACTGCGCGCTTAATGGGCGTGTGATTCGGTTACGAGGCTTCACCGTCTCGCCGCCCTCGGCGTTCAGGCACGAACACTTTGAGCTCGAAGTCTTGCTCTTGAGAGTGAGTGCCCTGTTCGAGTGCGACTACCCGACTGAGCCGTTTGGACAGCAGCCAACCAAACAACAACGTGGAGAGGATGCCGATTGCGGCGGCGATCGCCTTGTAGCGGTAGGACTGATAAACGATGGCCATGATACCGGCCGGATCGCGGAAATACGCAACTACCCAGGTGCGGGTGAACTCGAGTTGGTTCGGCGGCGACACCTCGTGAGTGGAATAGACGAGTGAACTGGTGTCATCGTTACGCCAAGTTCCGTGAGTCGTTCCGGATTGCCGGTTTTGCAGTCCGATCGCTTTGAGTGCATCAAGGGGCACGTCTTTGGCTGTGGCATCGAGTAGATTGCCACGGCCATCAACCAGAGCCAGAAAATCTGTGCGTGCGGGCTCAACTGAGGCCAGGATTTCGGAAATTCGATCGAACGACAACGTTGCCTTGATGATGGCTGTTTGAGTTGCCTTTGCGGCGGCGACAGGGATGTAGCAGGATATCAAGAGTGGTTCACCCTCGGCCTGTCGATAGGGGTTGGAAACTACGGTTTTCTGTTTGGAAACGGCGGACGAAAACCATGGCGAGTAATCCTGAACCTCCGAGATTTTGCCGGTGGTCTCGACAACGAAACCGGATTTGTCGAGCAGTGAAATTTCCGGGCGACCCGGGCGCGTGAGGCGAGCAAGTTCGCGCTTCCGCGATTCTGTTTTGACGTGGGGCCCGACCAACTTGGGGTCGGTGGCAAGCAGTTCCAGATCCTTAACCGTGCTGACGATGAGTTGTTCGATCTGACGGCTGATTTGTTTGGTCAGAGCATGATCGCGGCGCAGTTGCTCGTCCCTGACATGATGACCGATAAGTAAAGTAGAGACGATTGCTAGAACGAGTACGGGGATGATGCCGACAAGGATCATCGAGGCAAAAATACTGCGCTGATTGGTAATGATTTTGTCGGGCATTCAGTTTGGAATGGGCAGTAGCGAGAGGGGGTTATGAGTTAAAAATTATTCGTTAGAGCGAGCCTGGTTCCTTATTTCACCAGCAATTTTGCTGATAAGTTCGTTCTGCATAGGAGTGAGCTTGGCAAAAAACTCCAATTTTTTGAGCAATTGGTCAGGGATTACGACAGCATTGTCACCGACTTGTTTCGCTACTAAGAGAGGCTTTGCGGAACGGTTTGGGGTGAAGAAATGGAAGTAGTGGGCAGTTGTGGCGGCTACGTCGGGGCGAAGCATAAAGGTAATGAATTCGTGAGCGGCTTCAACATTGGCTGCCTCACGCGATATCGCCATCACGTCGAGCCACATCGTCATCCCTTCTTTGGGCAGGAAGAACGACACCTCCGGATGCTTGTCCCCGACCAATGCGGCGTCGCCACTGTAGCATAGCGCGGCCCAGGCGTCGCCAGAAGCAAGGGCTTCGCGGATTTGGGTCTCAGAGGCGAACCGGATATTTGTCGACCTGACCGCCTGCGCGAGTTTTTCACCCGCTGACCGCAGAATCGTTTCATCTGTAGTATTGATCGAATGACCGCCCATGAGCAGAGGAACCGCAAGCGATTCATGCATGTCATCGAGCATGATTACGTGGCCTTTGAGCTTCTCGTCGAACAGCAGTTCAAAGCTGGGCTCAGGATCGGTGATCCGGTCGTTGCGGTAGGCAACCAGCGTGGTGCCCCAGAGATAGGGCAGGGAATACTGATTATCGGGATCGTTTTCGGTGCCGAGAAAGCGTGGTTCGAGATTTTCGATTCCCTGAATGGTGGAATGATCTAGAGGTTGAAGAAGCTGGTTGCTTTGAATCCGGGAAATCGAGCTGTCGTCGGTGATCACCAGATCGTGCCGATTGCCATAGGCTCGCAGCGTCCCGATCAAGTCCTCGGTATTTTCGATCGACGTGTATTCAATCAAAATCCCGGTTTCTGCAGTGAACGCGGCGAGTACGTCGGGAGGAATGTAGTCTTCCCATGTCAGTAACCGAAGCACTTGCGGCATCGAGGGTGCGCTGCCTTCCGATGCAGTGTCAGCCGGTCCGCACGAGCCAAGGATGAGCATTCCGAGCAACGCCAGAAGCGGGTGAATAGACAATTTTCGGAAGGCGAAGAATGACCATGGAATTGGGGATTTCGGTGTCATGAGACGTGATAGCAATGAGGGGCGACACGGCTGATCGCGGTGCTTAATTGTTCTGCTTAATTGTTCTAAGAGGGAATCACCATTTGTGAAAGGTGAAACTTCGCGGCACGATGAGCCAACTTTGATCTAGCATGACCGATATCCTGAGTTCCAAAGCATTGCTCGCCGCAGGAGGCACCTACCCACTGTTTTCCCTGCTGGCGATCATGTTCACGGCGGTCGTGGTGGTATCGTTGCTGCTGATTCGCGTTCGCCAGTCGCTGTTGGTCGGCTATTTCTGCTGCGGTATTTTTATCGCCAATACCGGCATCATCGAACATCTCGGTGGCGGCGATACTCAGGAGGCGGTCCAGCAGATGGCCGAGTTCGGAGTGATGTTGCTGATGTTTGTGCTCGGCATGGAATTTTCGATCAGTGAGTTGCGTTTCCTGCGCCGTTTCGCACTGGTCGGTGGCGCTTTGCAAATGGGCATCTGCATCCTGGTGGCGACAGTGGTGGCCAAACTGACAGGAGTTTCCTGGACCGGCGCCATCGTTATCGGCGTCGCTCTTGCGATGAGCTCGACGGCAGTGAGTCTCAAAACCTTCCAGGACATGGAGCTGTCGGGCAGTCCAGGGGCACGATTAGCCCTCGGGATCGCTATTTTTCAGGACATCTTTATCATCGGCTTCTTGGTGTTTCTGCCCTTGCTACTCAGTGCCAATTCGGCAGACGAGGGCGTGATGGCCAGCCTTGGCAAGGTGCTGTTGCGCGGTTCGGCATTCATGGTGCTGGCGTGGATCAATGCCAAGTGGGTGATCCCAAAACTCCTGCACGCCGTCGCCCGGACTCGCTCGCGCGAGTTGTTCACGCTGACCGTTGTCGGCTGTTGTGTCGGCCTGGCATTTGTCGGATCGCTGTTGCAACTCGGGCTCGCGTTGGGTGCCTTTGTCGCTGGTCTGGCGGTCAGTGAATCCGTCTACAAGCATCGCATCCTGGCGGACATTATGCCGATTAAGGACATTTTTCTCACGCTGTTTTTCGTGTCTGTCGGACTGCTGGTTGATCTGCAGGTCGCGATGCAGAGCTGGGCGACGATTTTAATCATCACGACGGTGCTCGTGCTGACCAAAACGGCCATCATCACCGGTATCGCTTACTTCCTCGGGCAGGTAAACCGGCCGGCACTGCTGGGAGGTTTGTCGTTGTGCAGCGCCGGAGAATTTTCGCTGCTGCTGTTGCAAAAGTCGAGCGACGCGGAGTTTTGGGATTCCTCCGTTCAGCAGGCGCTGGTGGCAAGCGCGACGCTCTCGATGGCACTTGTGCCGGGATTGATGCGACTCGCTGTGCCCATCGCCCACTGGCTTGACGTTCGGCGTTGGGGACGTCATCACGCGCCAAGTGGCGTGATCGACAAGGCGCCAATGCATCAGCGTTTAAAGCAGATATCGGCGCACGCGATCATCTGCGGCTACGGCCCGGTCGGTCGAGCGTTGAATCGGGCCATGCTCGGCGCGGGCGTGCCGACAATGATCATTGAACTGAATGCCGACACCGTGCGCCACCTGATGGAAGAAGGGCAGGATGTGCTGTTCGCTGATGCCGCTCACGAAGAGACCTGGGCAATGGCTCGGGTTGGCGATGCCTCTCTGGTCGCGTTCACGTTCCCCGATGCCACCGTTGCCGTCGCCGCCCTGCATCACGTCCGGGCACTCAACAGCGAAGTCTGTATCATGGCGCGAGCGCGATTCGCCTCCGACCAATCGCGTCTGGAACGCCTCGGCGTGAACATCGTCATCCACGACGAAGGCGAGGCCGCCGAAGCCGTGGTCAACAGGGGCTTGCGGATCGCAGCAGGGTCGAGGGAACTGCCTGATGAGGAGTTATGAGGGGAGCTGACGAGGACCTCGCATTGCCCTCGAATCCGAACGTTCTAAATGCCTCGTTTAGGCGTTTTTTCGTCCGCTAATCTCAATGCACGGCTCGAAAGAAAGATGTCTGCTTGTGAAGGCTGGTAGAAAAAGTTCCCTCGCCAATCTCAGTAACTTAATAACGATAAGGCGAGCGTAGCGGCGGAGGCCTGCGCATCGGTTGGTTCTTCAACGCCGGCGAAGTAAACCGAATTGCCTGTGATAACCTTGTTT